>JAGWYG010000204.1 GCA_018969485.1 Chloroflexota bacterium | reverse complement strand
GTTCACGACGCCGCCGTTCGGGCTGCTGCTCTTCATCATGCTCGGCATCGCGCCGCCCGGCACCACGCTGAAGACGGTCTCGCTCGCGGCACTGCCCTACATCATCTGCACGCTGCTCCTGGTCGGCCTCATCATTACCTTCCCGCAGATCGCGCTCTTCCTGCCGCGCCTGTTGTGAACTGAAGCGGCCCGACAAAAGCGCTCAGCGATCGCGCCGTCCGTCACCGATGCGTTCGGGCAGCAGTCCCTGAGGGAACCGCTGCAATACGACCTGCAGCAGCAGCCCGATCAGCAGCACGCGCGCGTAGGCGGCACGCACCGACCACTCCGCCGGCAGCAGCTTCGACGTGGCGAACTCCGTCATCGACCAGATCAGCCACACGACGAGCGCGCCCAGGATCGCGCCGCGATGGTTGCCGCTGCCGCCCACGATCACCATCACCCACACGATGAAGGTCGTGAACAGCGGCTCGGTCGCTTCCGGCCCGATGAACTTGAAATAGTGCGCCGACAGCGCACCCCCGAGCCCGATCACCATCGAGCCGATGACGAAGGCCTGCAGCTGGAACGCGCCGACATCCTTGCCGACCGCGCGTGCCGCGCGCGGGTTGTCGCGGATCGCGCGCATGACGCGGCCCCACGGCGACTGCACGAGCCGTTCCTGCGCCAGGTACACGAGCACGATGCACAGCATGACGACGGCGAGAAAGCCGATCAGCGACCACGGCAGCGGCAGGCTCTCGAACGGCCGTGGCAGGTTTGGAATGCCGAAGGCGCCGCCGGTGTAGCTCTGCTGGTTGCGGACCACGAGCCTCAGGATCTCGGCGATGCCGATGGTGGCGATGGCGAGATAGTCGCTCTCGAGCCTGAGGCAGATGCGTCCGATGACCCAGGCGACGGCGCCCGACACGATCATTGCCGCGACGAGGCCGACCGGCACCGGCAGGCCGAACGTATGTGCGATCTGCGGGCTGCCGGGCGACGTGATGATCGCGGAGGTGTACGCACCGACGGCGAAGAAGCCCGCCACGCCGGCATTGAAGATGCCGCCGTAGCCCCATTGCAGGTTGAGGCCGAGCGCCATGACGGCATAGATGCCGACCAGGATCAGCGTCGTCACGCCGTAGAGAAGATAACCCTCCATCACAGCACCTTTCCGCGAAAGATGCCGGTCGGCCGCACCAGCAGCACGAGCACCAGCACGGCGAACGCGACACCTGCCTTGTAGGACGGCGGCAGCAGCGAGTGCCCGAAGAACAGCGGCGCCGTGGCCAGTTCCTCGATGATGCCCATCACCAGGCCACCGGCGATCGCACCGTAGGGCCGCCCGATGCCGCCCAGAATAGCTGCGCCGAAGACTGGCAGCATCATGTCCCATCCGGTCGAGGGATGGAGATGCACATCCATGCCGGCGAACACGCCGGCTGCGGCGGCGAGCGCCGCGCCGATCGCCCAGGTGAAGCGGATCACGCGTTCGGTATCGATGCCGCAGGCGCGCGCCAGCGCGGGATCATCGGACATGGCCCGCATGGCCTTGCCGAGGCGCGTGTAGGTCAGGAACAGATGGACGGTCATGATCAGCACGCCGGCGCACACGATGATCGTGATGTGGCGCGGCGCGATGCGGAACATGTCGAGCAGCAGGATCGGGCGCTGGATGCCACTCTGGTAGCTCACGCTCTCCGCGCCCCACAGGAGCTGGATCGACGACCGCACGATCAGCGCGACGCCGAAGGACGCCATCACCAGCACGATCGAAGGCGCGTTGCGGAACGGCTTGTAGAACAGCCGGTCGAGCACGACGGCGATCAGCGCCGCACCCGCCATCGCGAGCGGCAGCGCCGCGATCGCGCTGAGGCCGAGCGTCCACACTGCCGTGAGCGCAATGAACCCGCCGAAGGTCGCGATATCGCCGTGAGCGAAGTGGGCGAAGCGGAGGATGCCGAACAGCATCGACACGCCGATCGCGCCCATGGCGTAGATCGATCCCAGCACGAGGCCGGGGATCAGGTGCAGGTTGATGAACGTCAGGAGGTCCATC
>JAGWYG010000203.1 GCA_018969485.1 Chloroflexota bacterium | reverse complement strand
CGATCACCGGCAACACCTTCGCCGGCACGGTGAGCTACGGCATCGCCGGCACCGAGGACATGTCGATCGCGTCGATCTCGGGCAACGTGTTCAACACCACGGTCGAGGGCATCGGCCTCGGCAACGGCGTCAGCCTGGCCGGCAGCACGCTGAACCGCGCCCGCATCTTCACGATGCTGGACGGCCAGACGTTCAGCCTCGCCGGCGGCTACGCGCTCAAGGACTACCGCGACGCGACGGTCTACGTGAACCAGTCGACGTCGATCCAGACGGCGATCAACGGCTCCGAGAACGGTGACACGATCCTGGTCGGCGCCGGCACGTACGCCGAGCCGCTCATGGTCGCGAAGGACGTGACGCTGATCTCGCACGCCGGTGCGGCGGCGACGACGATCCGCGGCGCGGCGCCGACCGGCGAGACCATCCGCTTCACGGCCAACGGCGTGACGCTGGGTGGCGCGGGCGCCGGCTTCACCATCGACAACGGCGACGCCGCCGACGGTCGCGCGATCGCGCCGGCCGGCACCAGCGGCGCTGCGATCATCGGCAATACCATCGTCAACGCCGTCCGCGGCGTGCAGGGCGACTTCTATGGCCGGCCGACCAACCTGACGATCACCGGCAACACGTTCTCGAGCTCGGTGAGCTACGGCATCGCCGGCACCGAGGACATGTCGATCGCGTCGATCTCGGGCAACGTGTTCAACACCACGGTCGAGGGCATCGGCCTCGGCGCCGGCGTCAGCCTGGCCGGCAACGCACTGGATCGCGCCCGCATCTTCACGATGCTGGACGGCCAGACGTTCAGCCTGGCCGGCGGCTACGCGCTCAAGGACTACCGCGACGCGACGGTCTACGCGACGGCGGCGACGTCCATCCAGGGCGCGCTCGACGGCGCGACGGCGGGTGACACCATCTGGCTCCAGGCCGGCGCGTACACCACCGGCACCGCCACGGCAGCGGTCAACAACCTGACCGTACACGTGCCGGCAGGAGTCACCGGCTTCACAGGCCTTGTGCTCGCCACGGGCGTGACCAATGGCACGCTGGCCGGGACGGGCTCGGTCAGTCTCACCGGCAACACAGCAGCCAACGTGCTCGCCGGCAACGCAGGGAACAACGTGCTGACCGGCCTGTCGGGCGACGACACGCTGTTCGGTGGCGCGGGCAACGACGTGCTCTCTGGCGGCGCTGGTAGCAACAGCCTCGACGGCGGCAGCGGCAGCGACACGGCAGTGTACGCCGGGAACTACGCCAGCTTCACCGTGGCCTTCGGTGCCACGGTGCGGGTGACCGGCACCGACATCAATGACGCGCTGGTCAACGTCGAGCGACTGCAGTTCGCCGACCGGCTGGTGACGCTGACGGTGGGTGCACCGGGCAACGACAGTCAGACGTTCAGCCGCGCGCTCAACGAATACAGCATCAGCATCGACGGCAGCGATCTGGTGATCGACGGGCCGGACACCATCGACCGGGTGAACGGGATCGAACTGCTGATCTTCAGCGGCGGTCAGTCGGTGCAGGTGGTCGGCGCGGCGGTCGGCAGCAGCTACGTCACGATCGCGCAGGGGGTGGCGGCAGCCAGCCCGGGCGATGTGGTGCTGGTGGCGCCGGGCACCTATCCCGAGGTGGTGACGCTCGACAAGCCAGGCCTGCTGGTGCGCTCGATCACGGGCGCGGGCTCGACTACCATCGCAGGGGCGTCGGCCGATCCGAATGGCCCGTACACGGTTCGCTTCGCCGCGAATGGCGTGACGCTCGGTGGCGTGGGCACTGGCTTCACGGTCAGCAACCTGAATGCACCGAACGGCCGCGCGATTGCGCCGGCCGGCACCAACGGCGGTGCGATCATCGGCAACACCATCGTCAACGCCGTCCGCGGCGTGCAGGGCGACTTCTACGGCCGGCCGACCAACCTGGCGATCACCGGCAACACCTTCGCCGGCACGGTGAGCTACGGCATCGCCGGCACCGAGGACATGTCGATCGCGTCGATCTCGGGCAACGTGTTCAACACCACGGTCGAGGGCATCGGCCTCGGCAACGGCG
>JAGWYG010000202.1 GCA_018969485.1 Chloroflexota bacterium | reverse complement strand
CGGGTTTGATGCGAGCACCGCGCTGGCCGCGCCCGGCATCGGCCTCGATGTGGTCAAGGCGGTCGTCGACCAGTCCGGCGGCCAGTTTGTGCTGGAGTCATCGCCGAGCGGAACGACGGTGACCATTCAGCTGCCGATGGGGCACTGACGATAGCACCGGCGCGATGAGGAGGACACCATGAGCGTTCCACCGAGCACGTTTCAGGTGGCGCGATTTCAATTGACCTACCGATTTCAGACCGACGGACCGATGCCCAAGCAGAAGGGCGGCGTGTTGCGTGGTGGCTTCGGCACCGCCTTTCAGCAGACGTCATGCCCGCAGACGTGCTGGCAGCGTGCCGATGCGTGTACATCGCAGCCGCCGTGTAATTTCCGCCGCATCTTTCAGGCCGAACGACCGGCGGGCTCGCCGGTCCTCCAGGGTATGGACGATGCGCCGCGACCGTTCGTGATCGAGCTCTCGTCGGATCAGCGTAGCTGGTACCAGATGGATGACACGCTGTCGTTTGCGCTGATCCTGATCGGCAGCGGGATCGCGGAGCTGCCGCACTTCCTGCACAGTTTCGATCGGCTCGGCCAGCTCGGTCTCGGGCCGCAGCGGACGCCCGCACGGCTCGAGCGGGTCACTGCGGTGCATCCGTGGCGCGAGCCGCCGCTGCTGGTCTATGATGCCGGGGTGCTGCAGCAGACCACGGTGGGCGTGCCGGTCGTCGATGGCGCCGAGATCGCCCGGCGCGCCGCACAGCTGCCGGCGCATCTCTGGCTGGCGATCCGTACACCGCTGCGGCTGAAGCAGCATGGCACCATCCAGCGGGGCTTCAGCCTGGTGGCGCTGGTGCGGGCGCTGACGCTGCGCCTGACCGCGCTGACGGCGTTCTATCACCCGGACGAGCCGGTGCCACGCATCGATCACCGGGCGCTGCTGGCCCAGGCCGCGGCCGTTCAGCTCCGCCATGCGAACATCCGCTGGGTCGACTGGGAGCGCACGTCGACCAATCAGCCGGCGGACCGGACGATGAATCTCGGTGGCATCATCGGCGCCGTCGAGCTGCACCACGTCGCGCCGGAGCTGCGGGCGCTGCTGCTGGCCGGCAGCCTGGTGCATGTCGGCAAGGCGTGCGTCTTCGGGCATGGCGCCATCCGCATCGAGGAGCTGCGCCCGCCGCGCACGCCGGCTGGCATCACCGGCCAGGCGTGAGCGCCGGCCCGCTGCGGCGCGTACCTATTCGCGCGGCCTGCCCCAGGTGAAGCGCCTGAGGAACGCGGCACGGTCCTCGTTCTCACGCCTGAGGATCGCCGACACCATGCTGTCGGCGACGCCATAGTAGCGGTCGACGACGCGGGGAGTCGCCACTGCGCCGCCGATGCGCCCCGCCGGCACCAGTCGGCGGATGGATCCACCGGCGAGCACGACCGCCGGCGGGAGCTGTGCGAGCGTGTTGGCGACACCAATCAGGTGTCCGGGTTCGAATCCGGTCGGCGGGTCATGGTGAAGCCGCATATACGCTGCGGTCAGCGCCGCCGGCCCAGCCGGCACCCCGCCGCGCCTGGCCAGCAGCACATTGGCCACGAGATCGAGGCAGCGTATGCTGCACATCACGCACGCATCACCGGACATGCGCCGCTGCGGCAGCGCGATTGGCGCGCAGAGTGTGCCGAGCAGCGGCAGCCAGACGGCACGATTGTCGAACATTGCGCGGGGAGTAATCGTTCAGGGGGTGGTGAGGAGTGACGGCGCGGGTTGGCCAGCCCAGGCGGCGTGGACAGCTTCGGTCAGGAACGACCAGACGTTGCGCCCCTGCTGACGGCAGGTGGTCACGACCGAAAGGACGCGCTCGACGAAGCACTTCCCGTCCTCGCTCTTCGTGCCGAAACACTGCTTGCGCCAGATGACGGCCGGGCACAGCACGCGCTCGGCGACGTTGTTCGTCGGTTCGACGCCGTCGTGATGCGCGAATGTCCAGAGCGCGTCCCACCAGATGCGCAACTCCTGACTCAGCCCGGCGATCTTGTACCAGCGGCAGGTCGTTCCATGCACGAGCGCCGTCTGTAGCGCTT
>JAGWYG010000201.1 GCA_018969485.1 Chloroflexota bacterium | reverse complement strand
GAGCGGCGTGCGATTCGGTGGACAGGTTGGGCAGGCGCGAATTGGGCGCGTCCGGATCCCACAGCACGGTGAGCAGTTCATCGGGCTGCAGATGCGCGGGGAGGTGGTGGACGAGGCTGCGCGCGTAGCGGCCGATGCCGGGGAAGTGGTCCTGCACCACGCGGGCATCGAGGACGAAGTGAGGCATGTCAGTCGATGCGGCCGCGCAGGCGGCGCAGGAACAGGCGCCAGACGGTGGTCATGCCGCGATAAATTTCGCGCGAGGAGATTTTGGACTGGCCGCGCACGCGGTCCTCGAAGATGATCGGCACCTCGGCGATGCGGAAGCCGCGGCGCTGCACGTGCCACATGGTTTCGGTGAGGAAGGAGTAGCCGTTCGAGAAAATTCGATCGAGCGGCATTGCGCGCAGCACGGCGCTGCGGTAGAGCCGGAATCCGGCGGTGCAGTCGTGCGCGGTATAACCGAGCAGCAGGCGAGCGACGAAGTTGGACGTGCGGCTGAGCATGCGGCGGTGCCACGGATAGCGCACTTCGCCGCCGGCGACGTAGCGCGAGCCAATGACCAGATCGGCGTCGGCAATTTCGCGCAGGATGGACGGGATGTAGCGCGGGTGGTGCGAGAAATCGGCGTCCATGGTGAGTGCAGCGTCGTAGCCGCCGGCGAGTGCGGCTTTGAAGCCGGCGATGTAGGCCGTGCCGAGGCCGAGCTTGCCCTTGCGATGAATGACGCGGACGCGCGGCTCGCGCGCGGCCCACTCGTCGGCGATGCAGCCGGTGCCGTCGGGGGAGCCATCGTCGACGACGCACACGTCCACGGGCAGCGTGAGAAGTTCCGGCAGCAGCAGCGCGATATTCTCGGCTTCGTTGTAAGTGGGCAGGACGACGAGAATGTTCATGGAGAGATTGCAGATTATCGCATCCGACGGGGTGCGGGAGCACATATCATCGACCGTCGATGAACGTCCGCACGAACCTTCGCCGTGTTTTCTTCGCCGCGCTCGTCACGCTGGCAGCGCTTCTGATGCGCGTGCAGGCGGCGCAGCAGCTGCCGCCGGAGTATGACGAGATCGTCTATCTGCGGCGGGCGCAGCTGTACGCCGACGGCATACGCAGCGGCAACTGGGCGGCGCTGCTCGAGGACGACACGCCGGAGAATCCGCCGCTGGCGAAGCTGATCTTCGGCGCAGCGCTGGCGACGCAGGCGCAGGAGCCGCCGCTCGACCCAGAGCCGGGCGCGTCGCTCTCGCCTGCTCTGCTGCTGCCGGCGCGCCTGACCTCGGTGTTGTTCAGCGCGTTCGGCGTGTTCGTGGCGACGCTGCTGTCTCCGCCGGCCGGTGTGGCGCTGGCGCTGCATTCGCTGCACGTGCGCTACGCGTCGGTGGCGATGCTCGAGGCGCTGCCATTCGCGGCCAGCCTGCTGTGCGCATTCGCGTATCGGCGTTCCAGGGGGCGCTGGAACGCGTGGCTGGCGCTTTCGGGGATTGCGCTGGGCGTGACAGCGGCGTCGAAGTATCTCTATTGCGTAGTCGGGTTGGCGGTGCTGGCCGAACACGCGCTGTCCGGCGGGCGGGAGGCGTGGCGGCGGCGACTGCGCGATGCAGCGGCGTGGGGGCTGCTGGCGCTGGCGACCTTCTTCGCGCTGGATCCGTTTTTGTGGCCGGATCCGCTGGGGCGGCTGGCGTCGTCGCTGTCGTTTCACGCCACGAATTCGGCGCTGGCGGTCAACAACACGAAGTATGTGGCGTGGCAGCCGTTGTTGTGGCTGACGGCGCCGGCAACGCAGCGCATCGGCATGCTGCCGGCCTTCGACGCGCTGGTGCTGTGCGCGGCGGTGCTCGGGCTGCCGGCGTTGTGGCGGCGCGGGCGTTCGTTCGTCGTGTGGCTGGGGCTGGGCGCGGCGTTTCTGTTTGTGTACAGCAACAAGTGGCCGCAGTATCCGCTGGCGATCGTCGCGCCGCTATGTTTATCGGCCGGCGCTGCTGTGGAAGCTGGTGCGGCGCTGCTGCGGCGGGGTCGGCGCGGCGAGGTGCTGCGCGCGCGGCGGCATCGCGCGGCCTTCGTCGCAGCGGCGGCGGCCACGGCGG
>JAGWYG010000105.1 GCA_018969485.1 Chloroflexota bacterium | reverse complement strand
GGCATGGGATCTGTTGCAGATTCTTGGCTCCGGACATGCCTCGGTGCTGGGGCAGGCGTACAGGACGAGCCCCTGGTGGACTCCCAGCGAATGCCTCGCGGTGGCGATGGGTGACAAGGGGCTGCCGGACGACCCGCACGCGGCGTGGGATTTCGTGCGGGATCCGCTGCCGGCAAGGAGCGAGGATGACGTGGCGGCAAAGATTCGCGAGCGCCTCGACATGCAGGATGGTCGCTGGGACCTGATGCATTCTGATTACGAGAAGCTCCCTCCTGCCCTGCGCCGCACGCGGATTGAGCCGGAGTTCTTCCCGAGATTCGCATCAACGCTCAACCCGATGCTCCGGTGCATCGTCCGGCGAACCCGGCAGTACCTCGAAGAAACGACAAACCCCGTCACGCGCGAGCCTTGGCTGCCCCCCGTCCGGGTGCGCCTCTTCGGCGAGACGGACGACGACGCGCTCGTGCTGACCAGCTACCTCGAGGATGCGTACGCGGAAGCGGAGACCTTCACCGAGCACCTTGGGAAGCGCATTCGCGGAGGCGCTGGCTTCTTCAAGACACTGCTTCTTCGGCGTCTCGGCAGCTCCCTCGAGGCCGGTCGAAATACGATTCGAAAGCTCCTCGGAATCGTCGATCCCAACGAGCTCGACGATGACCAGGTGGACGAGGAGCTTGAGGACGCACGCCCAGAGGCTGTTTCGGAGTTCAGGAACTTCTCGGACGCCGAGCGCATGGCGCTCTCCCGTTGCCTGAAGCTTCTCGAGGAGTGCCGCGACCCCGATCCGAAACTCGCTGCGGTGCTCGGCTACTTGCTCGGAACAGCAGACCAGGTCTCCGAGCCCTGGCAACGACGCGGCTGCATTCTGTTCTCGCAGTACTTCGACACGGCGTACTGGGTCGGTGCACAGCTGGCCGCCCACCCAGCCTTCCGCGAGCAGGACATCGGGCTCTACGCTGGGGGATCGCGCTCCGGCCTGTGGAGCGGCGGCGTGTTCCGCCGCTGCGATCGCGAGGCCCTTAAGAAGCGTGTCCGAGAGGGGTCCCTTCAGCTACTGGTGGGGACCGATGCCGCATCCGAAGGCCTGAATCTCCAGAGGCTGGGCACGCTGATCAACATCGACTTACCCTGGAACCCGACGCGACTCGAGCAGCGCAAAGGGCGAATCCAACGTATCGGGCAACGTCAACCGGAAGTGTGGGTCGCGAACCTGCGATATCGGGGCTCCGTGGAGGACCGTGTTCATCAACTTCTTTCTCGGCGGCTCGAAGCGATCCACACCCTCTTCGGTCAGATCCCAGACACCCTCGAAGACATCTGGGTCCAGGTGGCTCAGGGCGAGCGCGCGGAGGCAGAGAAGCTCATCGACCGCACCGTGGCGCTCAGCCGCAACCCGTTCGATGCGAAGTACAGCAAAGTCGAGGACGTGGACTGGGAGACCTCAACGGCCGTCCTCGACCCGATCGAGCTTGGTGAAACGATGAGGCAGGGATGGTGACGCCGAACGAATTGACGTATCGGCAGGCGGCACGGCGCATGCTCACCCGAGCGCGGCCCGCTGCACGACCAGGCGCTCGCCACTGCCAGCATGGCCGCCGGTCTCGTTGAGACCGATGGCGCCACGCCGGCTGCGTCGCTCGGCACGATGATCCCGGTCGACATCGCGCGCACTGAAGCGAAGAGCGACGTCGTGCGCAGCGAGCGGGGAGTCATCGGTCTTCGAGGCGTGCACGCTGCCCCCGCGGGCGGGGCATCCCGATAACCCCCGAGCGCAGGAGACGGGAGCCGGGCGTCACACGCCGCCACGAAGGGACGGGGGCAACGTCCCATCCTGTGCTTCTATCCCTCCTATCTCCTCATCAGGGCACGCACGCGCCGCACCGGCGTCTGCTATACTACGAACCCCGTGGCAGCGTCGATGGGCGCTGCCACCCATGAGGAGCGAAGCCCGTATCGTGATCACCATCCTGACGCCCGACACCGCATCCCATCACCCACCACACGAGTTCACCGATGGCCGGCTGCTGCCGATGTACGAGTCGCCATTGCGTGCCACGCTCATCGAGGCGGCATTGCGCCATGCCGGGCTCGGGCCGATCCTCGTGCCAGACCAGTGGGATGACCGGCACATCGAGGCGATTCACACGCCCGAATACCTCACGTACCTCGCGCACGCGTACCAGCGCTGGGTCGCGGCGGGTGGAGCGCCCGAGGCAGTGCTGCCCGGCACGTTTGCCGTGCGCGGCATGTCGCGCCGCAGCCTCACGCCGCTGGCCGCGCCGGGGTACTACAGCTTCGATCTGAGCGCGCCGATCGTGGCCGGAACATACGCGGCGGCGCGGGCCGCCGCCGATGCCGCGCTGACCGCCGCCCGGCACGTCCAGGCCGGCGCGCCGGCCGCCTATGCGCTGTGTCGGCCGCCGGGGCATCACGCCGGACCGGACCTGTGCGGCGGATACTGCTTTCTCAACAACGCCGCGATCGCCGCGGAGTACCTGCGGCAGCACCGCGCCGGGCGCTGCGTCGCGATCCTCGACATCGATTTCCATCACGGCAACGGCACCCAGCAGATCTTCGAGGCGCGCGACGACGTGCTGTTCGTTTCGCTCCACGCCGACCCCGCCGAGCACTACCCCTACTTCAGCGGCTATGCCGACGAGCGCGGGCGGGGGGCGGGCCACGGCTGGACGCACAACATCGTCCTGCCGGCCGGCACCGACGACACCCGGTATCTCGCAGCGCTCGACGCCGCCCTGACGCTCATCGCCGATCGGACGCCGGCCGCGCTGGTCGTCTCGCTCGGCGTCGACACCGCCGCCGATGACCCGGTCGCGGCGATGGGGGCAAGTTTCGCGCTGGGCGCCGGCATCTTTCACCCGATCGGCGCGCGCATCGCTGCGCTCGGCCTGCCGACGGTCTTCGTCCAGGAGGGTGGCTACGCGGTCGACGCGCTGGGACGCAACGTCGCCGCCGTCCTGACCGGCTTCGCCAGCGTGGTGCAGCCGTGAGGTTCGGACAGTTCGGAAAGGATCCGGGCGTATGACGCTCCGCTACACCCCGACGATCGGCCGCCGGTTGATTGCGATCCTGTTCGTCACCCAGAGCCTGGCATCGGCGGGCCTGATCGCGACATTCACCATCAATCCGATCGTCGGCGCCCGGCTCAGCGGTCAGGATGCGCTCGCCGGCCTGCCGGGGACGCTGCTGCAGATCGGGGCGGCGCTGGCGGCGTATCCGCTCGGCCGCCTGATGCAGGCGTCAGGCCGGCGTGCCGGCCTGACGCTGGGGTTCCTGCTGGGCACGGTCGGCATGCTGATCGGCGGGATCGCCATCGCGTCGGGCAGCTTTGTGCTGTTCCTCGTCGGGCTGGCGTTCATCGGCGCATCGCGCAGCGCCATCGATCAGGGGCGCTATGCTGCGGCCGATGCGCAGCCGATCGATCAGCGCGCCCGCGCCATCAGCACGATTGTGTTCGCCAGCACGATCGGCTCGGTGCTCGGCCCGATGCTGGTCGGCCCGCTGGGCAGCGAGGTCGGCAAGTGGGGCATCGCGCCGCTCGCCGGGCCGATGTTCGGCGGCAGCGTGCTGCTGCTCGTCGGCGCGGCGCTGCTGGGCGGGGGATTGCGCCCGGATCCCCGTGACATCGCACGGGCGCTGAGCGCCGCCGAGGCGGCGGCGAGCGGCGAGGCGCCACGCGCGTCCCGAAGCTTCGCCGCGATCATCGGCGTGCCACAGGTGCAGATCGCCGTCGCGGCGATGGTCTTCGGCCAGGTGGTCATGGTGCTGGTGATGACGGTGACCTCGCTGCACATGGATCATCACGAGCATGGCCTGGGCGATATCGGCGCGGTGCTCAGCTCGCACACATTCGGCATGTTCGCCCTGTCCTTCCTCACCGGCTATCTGGCCGACCGGTTCGGCCGCAATGCGATCATCGTCGCCGGGGCGCTGATCCTGCTGGTTGGCGCGCTGCTGGCCCCCCTGTCGTTGATGACACCATGGATCGCCTTTGCCCTGTTCCTCGTCGGCTGGGGCTGGAATCTCTGCTACATCGGCGGATCGTCGCTGCTGGCCGACACGCTGGTGCCGGCCGAGCGGGGCGCGTATCAGGGGCTGAGTGAACTGGCGGTCAATATCTCGGCGGCGAGCGCGGCGCTGAGCAGCGGGTTCATCATGGCAGCGGTCGGCTACGGCTGGCTGTGCGTGCTCGGCGCGATCCTCGCGCTGGCGCCGGTCATCGTCGTCGCCTGGCGCGCCGCGGCCGCGGCACAACTCGCACGGGCCGCCGGCCGCGAGGGGAGTGCGTGATGACCAGGCTGGCAGCGAGCGGGCGCATCGAGGTGATCTGCGGTTGTATGTTCAGTGGCAAGACCGAGGAGCTCATCCGCCGGCTGAATCATGTGCGCATCGCGCGCCAGGCGCTGGCCGCATTCACGCCGCGGCGCGACACGCGCTACCGGCCGGGTAACCTGGTGAGCCACAACGGGCTGTCGGTGTCGGCGCAGATCATCGATTCCGTCGCCGAAATCCCGGCGCTGGTGCCCGCTGGCACGGTGGCCGTCGCGCTCGATGAGCTCCACTTCCTCGATGACCCGCCCGAGCGGGTCGTCGCCGTGTGCCAGTCGCTCGCCGATGCCGGCCATCGCGTGATCGTCGCCGGGCTGGACCAGGACTTCCGGGCGATGCCGTTCCCGGCGCTGTCGCAGTTGATGGCAGTCGCCGAGCAGGTCGACAAACTGATGGCGATCTGCGTGCGCTGCGGAGCCTATGCGACCCGTTCGCAGCGCCTGATCGATGGCCATCCGGCGCCGCGCGCGGCGCCGACGATCGCAGTCGGCGGCCTGGAGCTCTACGAGGCACGCTGCCGCGCGTGCTACGAGGCGCCAGCGTGATGCGCGCTGGCGCGTCACCGCATGATGAGGCGCACCGACTCGATGGTGATCGCCCCGCCGTCTCCCTGCCCGACGGGGTCGATCCGGATGCGGCTGATGCGCCCCGCCCAGCCTGGTGCGTCGCCCAGATTCAGCCGATAGGTCACCGGCGCATCGCCAGAATCGAGCGTCCAGCGCACTGAGCGTGCCTCTGCGAGCGTGCCGGACTCGTCGGCGTAGAATAGCTGCGCGTCCCGGGCATTCGTCTGGTTGCGCAGGCGGATCTCGATGGCGGCGACGCGGGCGGCATCGAGCGACAGCAGCGGGCTGAGCAGTGCGGGATCGACCTCGGGGACGAACCGCCAGCCCTGCTGGTGACCGGCGTCACGGGCGTGCGCGAGGGTCCAGCCGAGCGGCGCGGCGGCGAAGCTCCAGCCACCATGGCTGGCCAGCGCGTCGGCGCGGCGCAGCGCCGCGTACTGCGGCACCGCCGCCGGCAGCGCGAGCGGCTCCAGCAGCGTGAGATAGGGCGCGAGGCATGCATCGGGCGCCCCGGCGGCCAGCGCGCGATGGCGCGCGAGGACATCGTCGGGCGGGCTGCGCACCTCGTCGGCGATGATGACGGTGGCACCGGCATGCAGCGCCAGTTCGATCCGCGCGCGCATCGCAGCACACGCGCGCGGCCAGTCGCCATCGGCGTCGAACAGCGCCTGGTTGAGCGACAGAAAGTTCTCGCGGCGCTCGTAATAGGGCAGGTAGAGCTCGAGCAGGCCATCCGGAATGAGCAGCAGGTCGGCGGGCGTCGAACGCTCGGCCAGGGCGCGCGCGATGACGCGCTGCAGGTCGCGGCTGGCATCACCACGCTGCGCGATGGCGCTCCCGTTGGCGCCGATGATGCCGACGACGAGGCTGCCGGCCAGCCCGATGCGCACCAGCGGCCACCGCCCCGCGTCGGCACCGGTGGTCGCGCGCGCCCACAGCAGCAGCAGGGGCGGCAGGCTGGCGATCCAGAACTCGATGTTGTCTGGCTCCCACCACAGGAAGAACAGCCCGTAGCTCGCCAGCCAGGCGCTGCAGGGCGCCAGCACCGCTCCCAGGCGGCCGCCGGCCAGCCAGCCCCAGCATGCCAGCGCCGCGAGCGCCAGCCAGAGCCACGCGCCACCGGTGGCGGCGATCGTCATGTCGATGCCACGACCGAGCTCGACGAGCTTGACGCCGTCGAGCAGCGCGCCACCCCACCAGCCGGTGCGGGCGTACTCGGTCAGCCAGGCCCACAGCGCATCGGGGGTGGCCAGCCCGCTGACGACGACCCCGGCGAACAGGTAGGGCAGCGCGATGCCGGCGCCGGCGACCACGGCATAGCCCGACCAGCGGCGCAGCCAGTCGCGCCATGGCAGGTCGCGGTGCGTCAGCGCGACGACGGCGACCACCACGCCGAACAGCACGTTCGTCTGGTGGAACAGCACGGCGAGCGCATGGGCGGCGCCGAGCAGCGCGGCCCGTCGCGCGCTCCATGGCTCCGGCGCGAGCAGCAGGCGCATGCCCAGGATCAGAAACAATGCCGCGAGGGTGTAGACCTCGATCTCCACGGCGTAGTACCAGAACGCATAGCTCCCGCCGAGCGTACCGGCGGCCGCGAGTGCCACCGCCGGACGCACGTCGAGCCGCATCAGCAGGTCGGCGAACAGCGCGATGCCCGCTGCGCCGGCGATCACGTTGACGATCTGCAGCGGGATGGCCGCGCCGCTGCCGGGCACGAGCGCAGCGCTCAGCCAGGCCAGCGCGGCGCCCAGCGGGCCGTACGCCAGGTGATGGGGGTGGAACAGCGCCTGCCACGGCTTCCGTTCGACGCTGGTCACGTACGAGAGTGCATCGAAGGTGTGCACCTGGGTCAACGTTGCCAGATAGAGCGGCACCGCGAGGAGCCCGCAGCACAGGGCGAGCAGACGGCGGGCGGCGGGCGAATCAAATGATGGCACAATCACACTCCGCATGGGCTCGCTGGCAGCGTGGCCCGGCCCATCGTGCGGTGGGTCGGGTGGAATGCATCCGGCTGATCCTGCCGGCATGGGAGCGGCCGCGCCATGCCGATCGTTGGATCGTCCGCCGGCGCAGCACGCCACACGCGCGCACGCCCCCGCCCCGCTGCGCTGCCGCCGTGCAGGGCGCGCATGGACACACCGCACGCGCGCGCCCGACGCCAGGTCACCAGAACCTCGGATCGCGCAGCGCCGCGACGCGCGTGGCGGGGCCGCGAACCTGCGTCAGCGGGTGCCCGGTCAGCGATTGACCGATCCACCCCATGGGTTGGCTGAGCGGGAGCGGCGCAGGGACGACCGCATCACTGACCGGCGCACATCCGACGCGCCCGTAGAACGCCGGATCGCCATAGGTCATCACACCATCGACGCCGGCGACGCGTAGCTCGGCGAGCGCGTGGCGCAGCAGTCCCTGGCCGATTCCCTGGCGCTGGCGCCGCGTCGCCACCGCCATCGGCGACAGGATGAACGCGACGCGCGGGTCGTCGGCGTAGCGTAGCCGGGTGAATACCGCCACACCGGCCAGCGCATCGTGCTCTATGGCAGGGAAGACATACATGTCGACGGGAGGCGTGCCCGTCAGGTGATGGCGCACCAGACCGCCCACCAACGCGCCCTCGGCATCGGCAGATGCTGCGGTGACGGGCGCGATGATCGCCGGTTCATGCCCCACGCTGACGTTCGACCAGCGCATCACTCCGCCTCCGCCGACGCGCGCCGCGCGGCCACCGATCGCGGCGACGACTGCCCGCCGCCGATGTCCTGCACCACGATGCCCAGCCGGTCGGCGATGCAGGTCGCGCTCCGGTCAATCTGCCCGGCCGGAAGCTCGATCATGCTGATGCGCCGCCATGGCGCCGCACCGACGGCGATCCTGCCGGGGCGCAGCATCGGCGCCACGTAGCACACGACGCCGCGCTCGTCGACGCCAACCACGTCGATCGCCTGCTGCATCCCCCAGGTATGGACGGCAGTCGTGCCGCGCAACACCAGCGCATCACCCGGCAGCAGCGCGGGCCGCCCCAGCAGGCCGCGCGCACGCTGCCACAGGCCCGTCGCCACGACCGCATGATCGGCGATGAGTGATCCGCGCGTGTGATTGACGATGCGCCATCGTTGGTGCGCAGCATGCATCGGCATCCAGCCACAGCCCGCCACAGGCACACCACGTGCCGCCACATGATTATACCGGCAATCCATGCGGCAGCATCCCCGCCGGCGTACTCGCGATCGCAGCCCGGTCGGTCGGACATGGCAGGACGATCGGATGCCGCACGCCCGCATACCGCAGCACATCGTTCAGGCAGCGTCACACACTTCGATCATCTCTGCATGATCGACCCGGATTCACCACAGAAACCATGGTACACTGAAGGTACCAGCACAACGGTCACGCGTCACCGACAAAGACGATCGGGCGCATCCGTGCAGAAGTTCATGGCGACGCTGCGCTGCGTGGCGATGCTGGCGCCTCGACCGGTAGCAGTGATACTTTGGGTGTAAGGAGAAGGTATGCGACGTTCCCTCGTGATCCCGCTGGCGGCAGCACTGAGCCTGATCATCGCCGCGTGTGGCGGGGCGCCCGCTGCGCCAACCGCCGCCCCCGAGGCACCGACCACGGCGCCGGCGCCGACTGCGGCACCCGCCGCACCGGCCGCGACCACCGGCCGCCTCGAGACGATCACCGCGCGCGGCACCGTCATCTGCGGCGTGAACAACAACCCGCTGCCCGGCTTCGCGTCGGTCGATGCGTCGGGGGTCTACAGCGGCTTCGACGTCGACTTCTGCAAGGCGGTCGCCGCGGCGTTGTTCGATGACCCCAGCAAGGTCGAGTATCGGCCGCTCAGCAGCCAAGATCGCTTCACCGCGCTGCAGACCGGCGAGATCGACGTGCTCATCCGCAACAGCACCTGGACGCTCGGCCGCGACGGCGACGTCGGCCTCGACTGGTCGCCCACCACGTTCTACGACGGCCAGGGCATGATGGTCCGCAAGGACAGCGGCATCACCTCGATCGACGACATGGACGGCGCGACGATCTGTGTCCAGACCGGCACCACCACCGAGTTGAACCTGGCCGACGTCTTCCGGGCCAAGGGTCTCACCTTCCAGCCGGTCGTCTTCCCCGATGGTGACCAGACCCGCTCGGCGTATGATGCCGGCCAGTGCGACGGCTTCACCACCGACAAGTCGGGCCTCGTCAGCAGCATCACGCTGCTGAGCAACCCGGCCGACCACCAGATCCTGTCGGACACGATGTCGAAGGAGCCGCTCGGCCCGAGCGTGCTGCAGGGCGATCCGAAGTGGGCCGATGCGGTCAACTGGATCACCTATGCGACGTTCCAGGCCGAGGAGTACGGCATCACCTCGGCCAACCTGGCCGAGTTCTCCGCCAGCGAGGTGCCCGAGATCCGCCGCTTCCTCGGCATCGAGGGCGAGCTCGGCAAGGGCGTCGGCCTGTCGAACGACTTCGCGGCGCGCGTCATCAAGCACGTCGGCAACTACGCCGAGATCTACAACCGCAACCTCGGCCCGGACACGCCGTTCAACCTGCCACGTGGCTTGAACGCGCTGTACACCGAGGGCGGCCTGCTGTACTCGCCACCGTTCCGCTGATCGGCTCGTCGGGGCGCGGCACCGGGTCTCGGTGTCGCGCCCCGTCATGGACACAGCGACGGATGCATCGGAGGGTACGCGCATGGCATCAAGCATACCCCGGACGTCACGCTCATCGATTCCGTTCTATCGCGACACGCGGGTCATCGCAGTGCTGGTGCAGGTCATCTTCGCCGTCGCCGTCGTGGCGGGCTGCTGGGTGCTCTACCAGAACATGATCGCCGGACTGACGCGCGCCAATCTGCTGCCCACATTCAGCTTCCTGAATGTTCCAGCCAGTTTTCCCATCGCCGAGAGCGTGATCCCGTACGATCCCTCGATGACGTACTCGCAGGCATTCGTCGTCGGCCTGCTGAACACTGCGCGCGTCGCGATCATCGGCATCGTGCTGGCGACCATCCTGGGCGTCATCCTCGGCATCTTTCGCCTCTCAAGCAACTGGCTCCTCAGCAATGTCGCCATGGCATACGTCGAAATCGTTCGCAACGTGCCATTGCTGCTGCAGCTGATTTTCTGGTTCTATCTGACCAAGATGTTTCCACGGGTGCAGGAGAGCATCAATCTGGGTGATGCGGTCTATCTGCACAATCGTGGCGTGACGCTTGCCTGGCCCGAGCCGACGGCAAGTTTTTCGAACTGGCTCTGGTGGGTCGGTGGTGCGCTCCTGGCTGCGGTCGCGATCTACGTCGTGCGGCAGATTCAGTTCCGGCGCCGCGACCGGCCGGGCGTCGCGGTGCCTTATGCGATCCTGGGCTGGATCGTGATCGCCGGCGTGGGCTATGTGCTGACGACCGCCTTCAGCGGCATGGCGCCGGCGGTGCTGGTCTTCCCGGAGCTGCAGCGCTTCAATTTCGTCGGTGGCGCGACGGTCACGGCGAGCTTCGCCGCGCTGCTCATCGGGCTGGTGATCTACACGGCGGTGTACATCGGCGAGATCGTGCGCAGCGGCATTCTCGCCGTGAGCAAGGGGCAGCGCGAGGCCGCCAGGGCGCTCGGGCTCTCCCAGGGGCAGACGCTGCGGCTGGTGATCTTTCCCCAGGCGCTCCGCATCATGATCCCGCCGATGACGAGTCAGTACCTCAACCTCACCAAGAACAGCAGCCTGGCGGTTGCGATCGCGTACCCCGATCTGTTCTACATCGCCAACACCATCAACAACCAGACCGGGCAGGCGGTGCCGGTGATCCTGATGCTGATGGTGAGCTATCTGTCGGCGAGTCTGTTCACGTCGCTGCTGATGAACTGGTACAACCGCAACATTCAACTGGTCGAACGGTGAGGAGGGGTGCATGGTGGCGGATGGAACGACAGCGCGCTTGCCGGACGTCACCCCAGTTCAGCGCATCACCACCTGGGTGCGAACGAACCTGTTCTCGACATGGTACAACACCGTCATCACGATCGTCCTGCTCTACGGGCTAGCGAACGCGCTCGTCGGGCTGGCGGGGTGGATCGCGCAGGCACAGGGATGGACGGCGGCATTCACCAACATGAAGCTGATCCTGGCGTGGACCTATCCCAACGATCAGATCTGGCGGCCGCAGCTAGCGGTGCTGATCGTCGCCGCGCTGCTCGGCCTGAGCGCCGGCGTCTGGCGCGGAGTGGTACAGCTCGTCACCATCGGCGCCGCACTGACCACCGGCGCCCTCGCGGTGCCGGCGGTCGGGCTGCCTGAGTTTGCCGGAACGGTCGGGCTGCCAAGCTGGCTGGTGCTCGCCATGAGCGTGGCGCTGCTGCTGCTCGGCATACCGCTCGGGCGGCGCGCCGGTGGCTGGTTGCGCTGGGGGCTGATCGTCCTGTGGATCGCGATCTATCCGATCATCATCCTGGTCGTGCGCGGCGGCATCGGGCTGCCAGTGGTCGAGACGAAGCTCTGGGGCGGGCTGATGCTGACGCTGCTGCTGGCGATCAGCGGCATTGTGCTCTCCTTCCCGATCGGTGTGGCGCTGGCGCTGGGCCGACGCAGCCGGCTGCCCGTCATTCGCATCTTCTGCGTCGCCTACATCGAATTGATCCGCGGTGTACCGCTGGTGACGGTGCTGTACATGGGGTCGCTGCTGCTGCCACTCTTCCTGCCCGGCGGCGAATCGGTCGACCAGTTCATTCGGGCGATGGTGGCCGTCACGCTGTTCAGCGCGGCCTACCTCGCCGAGAACGTCCGTGGTGGATTGCAGGCCCTGCCCGCCGGTCAGACCGAAGCGGCCCGTGCGCTGGGGCTCAATGTGGTGCAGACGACCTTCCTGATCACGCTGCCACAGGCGTTACGCGCGATCGTGCCGCTGCTGGTCGGTCAATCCATCGGCCTGTTCAAGGACACCTCGCTGGTCGTGATCGTCGGCCTGATCGATCTGCTCGGCGCAGCACAGAACGTCGTCGGGCAACCCGACTGGCTCGGCACGCCCGGCGGGGTCTGGCGCGAGACGTTTCTGGTGATCGCCGCGATCTACTGGATCTTCAGCTTCACGATGTCGCGCGTCAGCAAGCGCATCGAGGATTCGTTCGCCACGAGCCGTCACTGAGGGAGAGAGCATGAGCGCAGCGATTCAGGGCGACGACATCATCATCTGCGAGGATGTCAGCAAGTGGTACGGAGCGTTCCAGGCATTGTCTGGCGTCTCGCTGCGCATCGCGCGCGGCGAGGTGGTGGTGATCTGTGGGCCTTCGGGGAGCGGCAAGAGCACCTTCATCCGCACGATCAACCGCCTCGAGGAACACCAGGTCGGGCGGATTACGGTCGATGGCATCGAGATGACCAGCGACATTCGCAACATCGATGCGATCCGCCGCGAGGTCGGCATGGTCTTTCAGCAATTCAACCTGTTTCCGCACCTGACGGTGCTGCAGAACATTACGCTGGCGCCGATATGGGTGCGCGGCCGAACGCGCCGTGCGAGTGAGGCGCGGGCGCTGGAATTGCTCGAGCGCGTCGGCATTGCCGAACAGGCATCCAAGTACCCCGGGCAACTGTCGGGCGGCCAGCAGCAGCGCGTGGCAATTGCACGGGCGCTGGCGATGGATCCAAAGATCATGCTGTTCGATGAGCCGACGTCGGCGCTTGACCCCGAGATGGTGAAGGAAGTCCTCGATGTGATGAAGACGCTGGCGCGCGGCGGCATGACGATGGTGTGCGTCACGCACGAGATGGGGTTCGCGCGCGAGGTGGCGGATCGCATTGTCTTCATGGATCATGGGCAGATCGTCGAGGAAGGCACGCCAGAGGCATTGTTCGCCAACCCCCAGCAGGAACGGACCAGGCTGTTCCTCAGCCAGATCCTGTGACGACCGGCGTCGGATCGGCAGCGATCGTCTCGGGCATGTGCGCACACCATGGCGCTCTGGCTCGCGCTGCCTTCCGGCGCCTTGCGCTCCGTGAACTGTCAGCGAAGAGCAGTGCCCCGCTCCCCGCCCTTCGTGTCTTCGTGTGACACCGTCCTTCTGCCCCCCGCCCTTCGTGTCTTCGTGTGAGACCGCCCTCCTGCCCCCGCCCTTCGTGTCTTCGTGTGACACCGTCCCTCTGCCCTTCGTGCCTTCGTGTGACACCGTCCTCCTGCCCTTCGTGTCTTCGTGTCTTCGTGTGACACCGTCCCTCTGCCCTTCGTGCCTTCGTGTCTTCGTGTGACACCGTCCCTCTGCCCTTCGTGCCTTCGTGTCTTCGTGTGACACCGTCCC
>JAGWYG010000200.1 GCA_018969485.1 Chloroflexota bacterium | reverse complement strand
CGCGTGCCGCCGGCCTGTACACCGTCCTGGTGACGAACGGCATGTTCACGCCGGAGAGCATCGATCTGCTCGCGCCGTGGATCGACGTGTACCGGGCCGACTTCAAGAGCCTGGACGACCGCCTGTATCGTGAGCACACCCGATTCGCCGGAGCCGAGGGCATCCGCGATGGCATCGTACGCATGGCGCGCCATGGCGTCCACGTCGAGCTGGTCACCGTCGTCATGCCGGGATATCACGACGACGAGCATCTCGCCCGCATGGCGCGCTGGATCGTCGAGACGCTCGGGCCAGCCACGCCGTGGCACCTGTCACGCTTCGTGCCGTATGCACACGTCACCGATATCGCCGCGACGCCGGATGCGTCGATCGCGGCAGCGGCGCGCATCGGACGCGCCGCCGGGCTCCAGCGCATCGCTGAGGGAGATTGGTATGAACAGGATCATGCGTGACCGGCGATCGCTGCCGGGGCGTACGCTGCTGGCGCTGCTGATCTCGCTGCTGGCGCTCACCGTCGCGCCGGCGCAGGCACAGAACGCCGGAGATCGCGTCACCGTCATCGTCCTCGACCAGTCCGGCTCGATGGATGGAACCGATCCGCTCGGCCTGCGCTGCTCGGCGGTGCGGCTGCTGGCGGATCTCGCCACCGAACAGGACACCTACGGCCTGATCCGACTGGCCTCCACCACCGATCGGGTGGCGCGGGTCGAGATCGAGCCGCGGCGGCTGGGCTACCAGCCCGACCGCGACGCCTTCCGTGCGGCGGTGCGCTGCGATACCGAGGGCAACACCCCGATCGCCGACTCGCTGCGCCTGGCCTACGAGATGCTCGCCGGCGTCGCCGGGAGCCGGGGCGGCGCGCCGTTCCGCGGCCGAGTCCTGCTGCTCACTGACGGCGCACCCGCGCCCGACTCAGCGGGACAAATCGAGGAGATCCGCGCCCTGCTGCCATCGTTCCAGGCAAAGGGCTGGACCATCGACACCGTCGGGTTGCAGCTGCGCGCGCAGAACCTCGCCGGCGTGCGCGAGCTGCTGCAGGAGATGGTCGACCAGACCGGTGGGGCCTTTCTGGGCGACGTGGGCGACCCGTCGGACCTGCAGCCGCTGTTCGTCGGGTTCTTCGCGCGGCAGTCGGGCCGCACCTCGGTACCGGAGCGCGCCTATACGCTCGCGTCGGGGGGCGAGGAGCAGATCCAGATTCCCGCCGGCACGCGCCGCATCGACATCCTGGTGTCGAAGGACGACGCCAATGCCAGCCTGACGCTGGTGCGCGACGACGGTCAGCCGATCAGCCGCAGCGACAGCGGCGTCGAGCTCTTCAGCACCGATGACCCCTACTACACCGCCATCTCGCTGGTCAATCCCACCACGTCGCGCATCTTCCTGCGCAGTGACCGGCCGACCAGCGGGGTGATCAACCTGCTGACCACCACCGATCTCACGCTGAGCATCCGGCAGTCCGCCGCCGCGCGTCCGGCCAACCAGCCCGTCGACATCGAGGTGTTCTTCGCCCGATCCGGCAACAACAACCAGCCCGTCGCCCTCACCGGCGCCACAGTCAGTGGATCGGCATCCATCGACGGCTCGGGCGTGCCGCTGCAGTTCGTCGATGACGGCAGCGGTGGCGACACCAGCGCCGGCGACGGCATCTACACCGCGCGCGTCAATCTCGGCGACACGCTCGTCGAGTATGCACCCCGCCAGGTCGATGTCGCCATCGAAGGCGTCACCGACGGGCAGCGCTACTACGCCCAGCAGGTCTTCGACATCGTGCCGGTGCCAGACGTACAGCTCATCGACCCCGACGGTGTTTTTGAGGTTCCCGGCGGCGCGATCGTCGAGATTCCGCTGCGCCTCGCCTGGCGCGGCGCGCCCGTCGGCACCGCGGGCTGGTCATTCGACGTGATCCAGGCATCGGGTGCCAGCCGCGACACCGTGCCGGTCGCCGTCGAGAATGACCGCGTCGTCGTCACGATCGCCGGCGCCAATGCGCTGGAGAATGCCGTCACGCTCAGCGTCACGCTGCGTGCCAGCACCAGCGCCGGGCTGCAGACGACCGTGGAGCTACCGCTGACCATCCGGCGGGCGCCGGGCAT
>JAGWYG010000199.1 GCA_018969485.1 Chloroflexota bacterium | reverse complement strand
GATGGCCGGTCGCCTCGCCGCCGGGCTCTGTGGGAGCGGCGCGTGCGCCGCGATGCTCCCGGCGCAGTCGACAAATTTTTTCGCGGCCGACCGGCCGCTCCCACAGGAGTCGTCGGTCGCCTCGCGCCTTCTTCTGTGGGAGCGGCGCGCGCGCCGCGATGGGCTCCTGCATGAACATCAAATCCCGTCGCGGCCGACCGGCCGCTCCCACAGGGGTGTCGCGCTCGCCAAATCTTTTCGCGGCCGTCCGGCCGCTCCTGCTGGACAGGCCAGTCGCGGGCTTACCCCAGCTCGGCGCGCCCCAGCACTTGCAGGAGCTGGTCAGTGGTCAGCGGATGAAAGGGACCGCTGCGGGCGTCGCGGTAGAGCTTTTCCAGCGGATGGCCGCGGCGGAACGCGCCGCCGCCGACCAGCCGCATGCCGATGTCGACTACCTTGATGGCGTTCTCGGTGGCGACGACTTTCGGCACTTCGAGCAGCGAGAGACGCAGCATCGGGTCGTCCGGCAGGTCGCGGCCTTCGAGCAGCCGTGTGGCGGCGACTTCGATGGTGTTCGCGGCCGCTTCGATCAGCACCCGCATTTCGCCGACGCCGACCTGCACCAGTTGCTGATCGCTCAGCTTCACATCCGCAGCCTCGGCGACGGCGCCCAGACGCTTGCGGCGCAGGATCGCGACCGTTTCGGAAAAGGCGCGGCGGGCGAGCCCCAGATACACCGACGCGAAACTGAGCGTCTGCCATTCGAGATTCGCGAACAGGCCGGGGCGGAAGGCGTCGGAGACGAGATCCGGTGTCGGCACAAACAGATCCTCGAATACGACGGTCTCGGTCCCCGAGGCGCGCATGCCAAGCGCGTCCCAGGTCGGTTCGATGCGCACCCCGGCGGCCTTTGACGGGCAGACGAACATCACTTCGTTCGCGAGACGCGCCGCGTGGTCAGTCGGCAACTGCCCGTCCGCCCCGGTAATGGTGGCGTTGAAGGTGTGGAAATCAGCGACCAGCGACAGCGTGCCCCAGGTCTTGCGGCCGGAGACCCGATAGCCACCGTCGACCGGCACCGCCAGCGTGTCGGCCAGCCCCATCACGCCGGCGCGGGTTTCGCTGTAGGCGCCGTCGAACAGATGGCCGTCGCGCGCCACACCGGGAAAGAACCGCGCCTGATCGGCCTCGCGCCACATGCCGCGGAAAAAGCCGATGACGCCGAAATGCATGTTGAATCCGAGCGTAATTGCCGGGTCACCCTGTGCCAGCAGCTGCACGCAGCGGGCGGTGGTGGCGATGTCGGCACCCCAGCCGCCAAAACGTTTCGGCACGTTGAGCGCCGGCAGGCCCAGCGCGCGAAAGCGTTCGGCGAGTCCATAGGGAAAGCTGTTGTCCGCGTCGTGCTGCGGACCAGCGGCGCTGAATTCATCCGCCAGCTCACGACAGATCGCGAAGGCGCGATCCTGTTCGGCGCCGGTCATTTCGATGACATGAACGGGGTGCGTGGGAGTCGTCATCGGTCGGTCCTGTTCCTCGTTCTGGCTGATGGTCGAGTGGGTGACGCCGGCTACGGCGTCTGCGATTAAGCCGTAAGGGCCACCGCGCCCGCAAGCTTGCGCAACAGGCAACGCCCGCCAGCGGGTTGCCTGCCGCGGCAGCATGCGCCAGCGCCGCCTGTCAGAGGTAGCGCCCGGCTTCCGCCTGCTGCAGGGCGGCCGCGCAGGCGGCGGCGCGCTGCTCGGGCGCGGCCGCGCCCAGCGCCGTCAGTGCCGTCATCATCATCGGTTGCAGGAGCTGCTGATCGGGCGCCGTCATCGCCTCGAGATACCCGGCGCAGCGGTCTGTCTCACCCGCTGCATGGGCCATCGCCGCCAGGGGCAGCAGCGCGGTCCAGAAGTAGGGTGAGCGTGCACTGGCCGCGCGGAGCCCCGCCAGCGCCTGCTCCGCCAGCGCATGGGCGGTCGTCAGCTCGCCGCGCCGCCACGCGACCCAGGCGAGGTTGGCATCCGCGGTGCTGACGTAAACGCCCATGCCGCCGGCCTCGGCCAGTTCGCGGGCCTGCCGGCTCAGCGTCTCCGTTTCGGCGAGCAGTCCCTGCCGCCGCCGCACGACCGCGAA
>JAGWYG010000198.1 GCA_018969485.1 Chloroflexota bacterium | reverse complement strand
TACCGCCGGTGCGGTGAGCGCTGGCACTTGCGGGTTCAATTCAACAGCGCCGAGCGAGGACAGGCGCTTGAGTACGGCGGCGACGTCCGGGGCCTCGGTGTCGTAGGCGGCATGCAGCCCGTCGGCGGCCGCGGCCAGCGCCGCATCACGCGCGGCGACGTCGCGCGCCAGCACCGCGAGGCGCGTCGCCTCCAGCGCCAGTCGCACCCGCTCCCGGGCGCGGAAGGCACCGGCGGGATCGAGCAACGGATCCGGGTGGTCATCGAGCGTGCGAATCTCGACCAGCCCGCGCAGGTCCTGCCACAAGCGCGCGACCAGGCCCTGCCAACCGGTGCCGGGCGCCGGGGCGGGGGTGGGGGCCGCCACGGGCGCCGACGCAGGGCGCGCCGGCAGGCCCGCGCTTGCCGCGGCCAGACTGGCGAGTTCGGCGGCCATTCCGGGCAGATCCGCGTCATGAAACACCGCCAGCTGGGCGAGATCCTGACCCAGCGCGACGGCCAGCGCCTGCTGCGAAGCCGGCAGCCGGGCGCGGGCCAGCGTGAGCGCTGCGGTCGCGCCCGCGGCGTCACGCGCGAGCAGCAGCCGTTGCTCGGCGAGACCGATCAGCGCGCGGGCCTCGGCCAGCGCCAATGCCTCGAAGGCGCTCGCGTCGGCTCGCGGAATGGCGTTGACGCGGGCTTCCAGCGCCGCCGCCCGGGCGCTCAGCGCGGCCATCTGTTCCGCCGCCGCGGCCTGCTCACGCGCAAGCGCCTGCTGCGCGGCGCGCGACGCCTCGAGCCCGCTGCCGCTCTGCTGCTGGCCGGCACGCAGGGCGTCGATTTCCGCACTCAGGCCGGCGATTCGCGCCTGCAGCGCGGTTGCCTGTTCCACCGCGAAATAAGCACCGGCCGCCAGTGCGGCCCCGAGTGCGAGCACCAGCAGCCAGCGCCCGGCGCGCGAGGCAGAGGCGGGTGCCGCCGGCAGCGCTGCGGGTTTATCGTCCATCCTGCACCCAGCGCTCCAGCGCCTCGACGAGACTGGCATCGCCCGGGTTATCGACCACGATCGGGGGCTCCGTGAAACCGAGGCGCTCCACTTCCAGCGCCGTGCGCGCACCGGCAACCAGCAGCGGGACGTCGTAGAGTCGATCGAGCTTCTCGGCATCGATTTGTGCCGCCAGATTGCTCAGCGACTCGAGGCTGGTGATGAGCCCGATATCGGGCTGGGTGACCTTGCAGGCCCGCAGCACGCCGGTCAGTGGCGTGGTCGGCGGCGTGCGCGTGTAGACCTCGCAGAAATCGACGCTCGCCCCCCGCTGCTGCAGCTTCTGCCCCAGCAACTCGCGCCCGCCGACGCCGCGCACGATCAGCACCCGCTTGCCGTTCACTTCGGCGGCCTGCAGCCCCGGCAGTTTGAGCAGGCCCTCGCTGGTGAAATCGCTGCGCGGCATGATGACCTTGTTCACGCCGAGGGTCGCGAGCTGGGCGGCGCTGCCCGCGCCCACCGCGTACACCTGGCAGTGGGTCAGGGTCTGGCGCTCGGCCGCGATCAGTCGCACGCCGAAGTCAGCTGCGTTGCGGCTGAGAAAAATCACGATCTGGTAATCGGGCAGGCGGCGCACCAACGACTGCGGCACGGGGTCGCCCTCGCGACCGTTGATGACGATCATCGGGGCGAAGATTGCCTGCCCGCCGCGGGCGCTGATGGCGGCAATGAGGCTTCGCGCCTGCTCTTCCGGGCGGGTGACCAGCACCGAATAGCCGTCAAGGCTGCGTGCGTCCGGGGTGTGATTGTCAGCCATCTGTCTGTGTCCGCTCCTCCAGCTTGCTGCGACCGTCAGTGCGCCCCGATGGCGGCCAGCAGCGCGGCCGCGCCGTCGGCGAGCAGGGCGTCACCGACCGCCACGCCCAGCGCGGCGGCATCCTCGCGGCGCCCGAGCCGGCTGGCGCGGATCACCTGCCGCCCGTCAAGGCTGGCGACCAGACCTTCAATGGCCAGTGTCTCGCCGACGATCGTCGCGTGGCCGGCGATCGGGACCTGACACCCACCCTGCAGGCGGGCGTTCAAGGCGCGCTCGGCCGCCAGGGCATCCTGCGCATCGGCGTCGCGGAGGGTGCTGATCAAACCCTCGATGCGAGCATCCTCGCGGCGGCACTCGAT
>JAGWYG010000197.1 GCA_018969485.1 Chloroflexota bacterium | reverse complement strand
TGGCGCAGCGCGTCGGCCAGCGCGGACGACGGGCCGCGGGCGCGGATGGCGGCCTCAAGCTTTGCTGCTTCTTCGCCAGCCGACGCATTATCCTCGACCCATGCGTCGTATGCTTCCGGGTTCGACGGCGCGGGAGTGCGCAGCCACCGGTGCAGATCCAACAGGCGCAGGAAATCGGCACGCTCGGCCGCGACGGCGGCGGCGACCTGGGCCGGCAGCAGCGCGGGGCCGAGGTAATCGTAGCATTGCGGAAACCACGGGTCGTTCAGATCACTGGCGTCTCGCGCGAATGCCTCGGCAGCCGCACACCATTGCCAGCATTCCGGCTCGTAAGCGGCCGCGAGGTTTGGCCGAACCCAATGCCACCCATCCCGCTCCGGGTTCTCCGGCCTGCCGTCCCATGCGGCGCGCGTCGTGTCGGTCATGTCCCGTCTCCCTGCGGCTGCGGCGCGAACGGCGAGGCGGCGTCGAGAGCCTTCAACAGCGCGGCCAGCGTGTCGTAGGTTCCAGGCAACAGGTCGTGCGCCCAATGCCTGGATCGCTTCACCTTACTGCTCGCACCGTGCGGGCCGGTGTCGTGTCGCGCCAATCCAAGATCGGGGAAGTAGCGCACCTGCCACCACTGATCGTCGGCATCCATGTATGTCGGATCGCAGCGGGTCGGCGTCTTGTTCTGCACATGATCGCGGATGGCGGCTGCGGCCTCGCGGCACGCCCCCGCCCGGTCCATCGGCGCGCTCATGGCGCGGCGCTCCCGGACAGCGCGGCGCGAGCAGTCTGCCATTCCCCCAACGCAGCTTTGACGGAGGGCCAGCGATACGCAGCGGCATTCGCCGTTTCGGCGTCGTCGTAGTGCGACACCGCGACACACACCGCCTCTGCCTTTTCCAGCGCCGCCCGCAGCGCCTCGCGCTCGTCCAGCAGCGCAAGCACCACAGAGGGGGAGGCGGCGGCGATGTAGGCGGCGTTGTCGGGCGACCAGTCGCCATCAGCGGCTTGCGGAATGGTGGCAACGTGCATGTTGCCGGCCATGATCCAATAACCGATGGCGTTATTGACAACCCAAAACCCCGGCGTCGCTGCCTCCGCAGCAGCCCGCAGCGCGGCGGCTTCGTCGTCGGTCATGTCCGCACACTCCCATCTGAGAACATCGAAAGCTGCCCCTCGGGCGCTCGATACACGACATGCCGCTCTAGCAACGCCTCCAGCGCGTCGGCCTGGCGGTGCGCAATCACGGCGTCCGCGGCCTCGCGGTCGGCATGCTCGCCACCGCGCGCCGCAATCTCCGCATGCCGCATGGCGGTCAGGCGAAGGTCTGCATGCAGCGCGGCAAGGGTAGCGAGGTCGGGGGCGGTCATGTGCCACCCACCCACGCCACGCAGCTAGCCAGCACGACCGCCCAGAACCCCAGCGTGCACAGCGCCACCACCCGCAGCGCATGCGGCGCGGGCGGCGGATCGTCGTCACGCGCACCACGCAGCGCCGGGCTCGCGTGCGTCCAGTCGCGGCGGGCGCTCACCGTCCCGCCCTCCCGATCACCACCACGACCGGCGCCGCCTGCGCGTCGCGGACCATCGCCTCGTCCATCATCCGCGCCAGGTCGTGGCACGTCCGCGCCGACATCCCGCGCGGATCGCGCGACGCATCGGCCAGCAGGTCCACTACTGCGCTGAGCAGCAGCCGAGGGTTCGGGCGTTCACGCGCGGCGAGGCACTTTGCGCGCTGCCACGCGGCGTCGAGAATGGTGCTCATGCGCCGGTCGCCTTGGCGATGGCGGCGCGGGCGGCGGCGACCTCAGCATCGCTAAACCTGCAACTGCTCCACGCGCGCTCCACGAACACGCGCAACGACGCCAACAAATCCGGCGCGGCGGCGATCAGGCGAACATTTGCCTTGTATTCGTCAAGCGTCAGGCCGCGATACATCTGCACATCGGCAATGTATTGGCCCGTGATGCTGCCGTTTGTGATCGAGGTTCCATAAGCCGCCTTGTCATGGGCGGCCCACGGCCCGGGGGTGTGCTTGTCCTGCGTCATCACGCCACGTCCTCCCTCACCACCCGCAGCGCATCGAGCGCCTGGGCTGTGGTTGCGAACCGATACCGCGTCACCAGCCACGCCATGCGCTTGATCGTCGAGGCGTGCAGGTTGCGTTGAATGTCGTGCAGCGACCA
>JAGWYG010000196.1 GCA_018969485.1 Chloroflexota bacterium | reverse complement strand
CGCGGCGTCGATGTGGTCTACGAGCATCGCGGCGAACGCGTCGGCTACAAGGCCGGTGCGCTGGCGCACGGCCTGGCGCTCACCCCACCCCGCCCCGGCGAGCTGGTCGCCGTCTTCGATGCCGATTTCACGCCGGCCCCGGATTTTCTGCGGCGGGTGATCGTCGCGCGCGCGGCCTTCGACGATCCGCGCACCGGCTTCGCGCAGGCGCGCTGGGATTATCAGAACCGCGATGAAACGATCGTCACGCGCGCGCAGGCGCCGGTGCTGGACATGCACTTCGTCATCGAGCAGATCGCGCGCAGCGGCAGCGACCTGCCGATGGCGTTCAACGGCAGCGGCGGCCTGTGGCGGCGCGCATGCATCGAGGACGCCGGCGGCTGGTGCTCCGATACCCTGACCGAGGACCTCGACCTGAGTTTTCGCGCCGTGCTGCGCGGCTGGCGCGGCCGCTATCTGCCTGACGCAGGCGTGGCCTGTGAATTGCCGCGCGATGTGGTCGCCTACAAGCGGCAGCAAGCGCGCTGGTCGCGCGGATCGGTGCAGACCGTGCGCAAGCTGCTCGCAGCGCTGCTGTGCTCGTCGCTGGCGCCCAGTCGCAAAATCGCCGGCGCGCTGCACCTGACCGGCTACTTCGTGCACCCGCTGCTGCTGGTTACGTCGCTGACCACGCCGCTGCTCCTTCTGCAGCCGCAGCATCTTTCCGCACCCGCCGCCGTCGGCCTGCTGAGCGTCGTGCCGCTGCTGTCGATGTTCGTCTCGGCGCGCGCGCGCGGCCGCACATTCTCCGAATTCCTGCGCGATCTGCCGGCCACGCTGCTGATGGGCGTCGGCGTGGCGTTTTCGAACAGCGTGGCGATGGCCTCTGCGCTGCGTTCGCGGACGACGGGCGAATTCGCGCGCACGCCGAAGGGCGCACCCGGCGCCTATCGCGTGCGGCCGCCGTGGACGATGTGGGGCGAACTGGCGCTTGCGCTCTACGCGATCTGCGCCATGCTTCTGCTGTCGCTCAGCGGCGCATGGCAAAGCGCTGCTTCACTGCTGCTGTATGCGCTGGGCTACGGCGGCGTGTGGGCGGCGCAGCTGCGTGAACGACCGTGACGCTATGGCAAAACATCAGCTCGAATTCATCGAACGCTCGCCGGACGACATGCGCGCGCGCGCCGCAGCGTTTTATGACGAAATCCGCCGCCGCCGCACCGTGCGCGACTTCGCCGATCGGCCGATCCCGCATGAGGTGATCGCGGACGCCCTGCGCGCCGCCGGCACTGCGCCCAACGGCGCCAACATGCAGCCGTGGCACTTCGTCGTGGTGACCGATCCGTCTGTCAAGCAGCAGATTCGCGCTGCCGCCGAAGAAGAGGAGCGCGCCTTCTACGGCGGCCGCGCGCCGCAGGAGTGGCTCAACGCGCTCGCCCCGCTCGGTACCGACGCGCAGAAGCCGTTCCTCGAAATCGCGCCCTGCCTGATCGCCGTTTTCGCGCAGAGCCATGGCGTCGACGCGGACGGCCGCCCGGTCAAGCATTACTACGTGCAGGAATCCGTCGGCATCGCCACCGGTTTTCTGATCGCCGCCCTGCATCACGCCGGCCTGGCCACGCTCACGCACACCCCCAGCCCGATGGCCTTTCTTTCGAAGATTCTCGGCCGCCCGGAGAACGAACGGCCGTTCCTGCTGCTCGTCGTCGGCTACCCAGCTGCGGATGCGCAGGTGCCGGCCATCACGAAAAAGGAATTGGCGGAGATCGCGACATTTATTTAAAGCCTATGGAACATCGAAAACTCGGAAATTCCGGCCTCATGGTGCCGGTGCTGTGCTTCGGCACGGCGACGTTCGGCGGAAGGGGCGGCCTGGCCGCGTGGGGCAGCACGCAGGTCGAGGAAGCCACGCGCATGGTCGATCAGCTGCTCGAGGCGGGTGCGTATTTCTTCGACACCGCGGATATCTATTCGGGCGGCGCGTCCGAGGAGATTCTCGGCAAGGCGATTGCCGGCCGCCGCGACAGGGTGCTGCTGGCGACGAAATGTGCGTTCCGCAGTGAGCCCGGCCCGAATGGCGGCGGCACGTCGCGCTATCACATCGTGCGTTCGTGCGAAGCCAGCCTGCGCCGGCTGAACACCGACTACATCGACTTGTATCAGACGCACGGCTTCGACGCGCTCACGCCCGTCGAGGAGACGA
>JAGWYG010000195.1 GCA_018969485.1 Chloroflexota bacterium | reverse complement strand
GGCGATCATGGCGATGGCGTGGCGCTCGTGCTCGCCCTGGTCCGTCGTGCGCAGCGCCAGCGCGCGGCGCTGTGCATCCGGTACCGCGCGGCGGGCGGTGCGCTGACGCTGCGGACGGTGGCGCCGCTGGCGATCGAGCAGCATGGCAGCGAGCGGCTGCTGCGGGCGTACTGCCTGCATGCCCGCGATGAACGCAGCTTCCGCCTCGATCGCATCGCCGGTGCACAGCTGGTGCCGCGACGTGTCGCGCGCGGCCGGCCGCGGCGCCTCGAGCCGGTGCGCGCCAGGACACGCGCGGCGACGCTTCAGCCACGGCGTGGCATCTGGCTCGAGCCATGATCGCGCCAGACCGCCCGGCCGTCAGAGCCGGTAGTGCGTCGGCGTCTGGGTCACGCTGCCGACGCCGACGATCATGATGCGGCCGACGGCGGCTTCATCGAGCCGGTAGATGCGCACGCTGTCGCATTGTGGGTTGATGATCTGCCCGATCTCGCGCATCAGCCGCGTGAGCTGCAGCGACGTCAATTCGCATTCGAACACACTGTACTGCACGCGCTGGCCATGACCGGCCAGGAGCTTGGCGAGCCGCTGGCGGCGCCGGTCGTGCACCACATCATAGCTGATCAGCGTGAACATGTGACTCAGCCGTCGAGATGATGGCCGCGATAGCGGGCATCATCGCCGCGGACCATGCGGGCGAATGCCCAGGCCTGCAGCGTGAGCACGCGGCGCCAGTTGGTCTGCTCCCCGCTGGCGAGCCGGGTGGTCTGGCGCATCAACGCCTCGTAGCGGTCGATCAGCATGGCACGGCCGGCGTCGTCGAGCAGCACCGCGTGCGGCCGATCGGCCGGACGCACATGCATCGTCGGGCGCAGGGCGCCATCACGGACCAGCGACAGGATGAGCTGGTCGACCAGCGCAGGCCGAAAGGCCTCCATCAGGTCGAGCGCGAGGGATGGCCGGCCTGGCTGCGGCACATGGAAGGTGCCGAGGTACAGATCGAGCCCGCTGACCTGGATGGCAGTGCTCATGTCGTGCTGCAGCAGCGTGTAGCCGAACGACAGCGCGGCATTGAGCGGATCGGGCGGTGGGTGAAACGCCCGCCCGGCGAAGCCCCAGGCCGGCGGCAGGCTGGCGCGCCAGGCCTGGAAGTACGCCGCCGCCGCGGCGCCCTCGTAGCCGCGCACCTGGTCGAGCGTCGTCGCCTCGGCGAGGCCGGCGGCCGCGCGGGCGATCTGGGCGCACGCATCACCTGCAGCCGGCCAGCTCTGACGGCGCAGCACGACCTGCTGGTTGTGCAGCTTGGCCGCCAGGACGTCGCGGGCGGTCGTCAGCGTGTGGTCGGCGTCGCTCACCAGCGCCAGCTGCTGCAGGCGCAGCGCACCGTCGCGCGACGCCGCGGCGTGCACGGTGGCATAGTGCCGGCTGCCGCGCTGGTTGGTGAAGATCACCGGCACATCACGCCCGATCAGGTCGATCAGCAGCGCGGTGGTGATCTGCACGCCGCGTCCCATCACGACGACGCGCTCGATCGTGCGCAGCGGGATGTGCTGGACGACCTGCCCGTCGCGCATCACCACCAGCTGCTCGTCGCGTTTGCGGATCTGGGCGCCCTGCTCCTGGATGTACAGTGTCGGCATGGTGATCATGACTCCTGTCTGGCTGGCGTTCGATGGATCAGCAGATCGGCCGGGAGCGTCGGATGCCGGCCATCGCGCCTGCTCAGGCGGCGGTCGATTCGTCATCGCCCGTGCGCGGCCGGCCCGGGCTGCGGCGCGGCCAGCGCGGGGCGGGCTGTGCCGCAGCCGCCCGCAGGGCGCGCTCGGCATCGGCGAAGCCGTTGAGCCCGGGCAGCGTCGGCCCGCGGCGTGGCAGGACGCGCTCGCCGAGAAATTCGATGCCCTCGTCGAGCGATACCACGCGGGTCTTCTCGGGCTGCAGCTGCAGCCGCACGTTGGCCAGCTGGCTGTGCACCAGCGCCAGCGCCTGCTCGGCGTCAGCGCGCGTCGCGCACATCACCACGAAGTCGTCGACGTAGCGCACCAGCCGCAGGCCACGGGTAGCCAGCGCGACATCGAACGGATGCAGGTAGATGTTCGCCAGCAGCGGCGACAGCGCCCCGCCCTGCAGCGTGCCGCGCGGTCGCGTCGCGGCGGCGTGGGCCCGCAGCGCCACCTCGAGCAGCACCACCGTCCCGGCGGCCACTGCGCCACCGATCGCGAGGC
>JAGWYG010000194.1 GCA_018969485.1 Chloroflexota bacterium | reverse complement strand
GGCGCTGGATCATCTGGCGTTTCGGGCGCCGTCGACAATCACTGGGGCGAAGTGTTCGGCGCCGCCGCGCTCGGCACCCTGATCAACGTGGCCGCAGCCACGACCGAAGATCAGCGAACGGTCGGACTTACCTATGGTGGCGTCGGCGTTGTCGTCGATCCGGCAGAGGAAGCGGCGCGCGAGGGCGTTCAGCGGGCCGCGAGCGCGGTTTCGGGCCGCGTGGTTGACCGCGGCCTCTCAATTCCGCCGACGATCCGAGTGGCGGCAGGCGCACGCGTTTCCGCCCTCGTTGCGCGGGAGATCGTCCTGACGCCGAGCCGCTGACGAATTCTTAGTTGGGGAAATGACCTGCGGGCGGCTGGAAACGGTTAGGAAAGCCGCCGCTGACGCGCCCGTTGTCGTCTGAGCATCATTGGCCCATTGCTGTCGCTCAGTCTTCCTTAGGTCGCGATGGCCGGGCGATGCAGTCCGAAAAGCGCAAGGCTCGCAACGGCGCCTGCAACCAAGGGCACCGCAGCATAGCCATAGAGGGCCGGCAGCGGCAACGCCGCCGCGACCAGCGCGCCCCCCAGCAATGGCCCGCTGAGCGAGCCGATCCGGCCGATCGAGAGCGCCCAGCCTGCGCCGGCGGATCTCCGGTCAGTTGGATAGACCTTGGTGGAGATCGCGCCGAGCGCGAACTGGTTGCCGACGACGGCGGCGCCGGCGAGCGCGGCGGCGAACAGCAGGAGCTGGAAGTTCGCCGCGCCCACAAGGCCGATGGCCGCAACCGCGGGCGCACCGATGGCGAACATGCCCGCGAGCGCCAGCAGGCCGCGCCGGTCGATGATCCGCGCCACGATCAGGCCGCCCGCGATGCCGCCCAGCGAAAAGACGGCGTTGACCAGCGCCGCGCGCTCGTGCGTGACGTTGGCGGCCTCCAGCAGGTAGGGCGTCCAGCTGACCACAAAGAAAATCGCGAGGAAGTTGGCGAAATTCATCAGCCACAGCAGCGGCGTGACGAGGCCCAGGCCATCGTGGAACAGCGACGCCGGCGAGAGCGACGGCGCGGTGGCGCCGGTGCGCGCGGGTGCGGGGGCTGTGGCGACCGGCGACGTCGCGGTGATCCGCGACAGGATGGCGAGCGCCTTCGCATGTTGGCCGCGCACCCACAGCGAGATGGGAGAATCCGGCAGGCCTGCGAGCGCGAGGAGGAAGACAATGCCCCCCGCGACGCCGCCGATCATGAAGATGCTCTGCCAGACAAGGTTCGGCGGCGCGAAGACACGCACCAGCGCCGGCAGCGCGCCCCCGATCGACGTGCCCGTCAGGGTCCCGATGACCGCCAGCGTGCGCATGCGCTGGGGCATGCATTCGGAGACGAGCGCGATGATGTTGGATGTCACGCCGCCTATGCCGATGCCGTCGATGAAGCGCAGCACGGCCAGGTCCGTCGGATTGCGCGCGAACGCCGACAGGGCGGTGAAGCCCGCGAAGATCGCGGTGGCGATCAGCACCGCCGGACGGCGCCCGAACCTGTCGCCGATGAACCCGAACAACGGGGCGCCGATGATCATGCCGAGAAGCGAGGCGGCGAGCACGACGCCGAGGCGCGACTCATCCTGGATCGCCCAGTCCCGCGCGATGGAAGGTGCGGCGAAGCCGGGCGCGAGCAGGCAGTAGCCGTCGATCACGATGAGCGCGAAGGACAACGCCAGCACGCGCGCCTGGTAGCCGCCTACCGGTGTCCGGTCGATGGCGGCGGCGATGTCGGCGGCGGTCATGCTGGCGCTCATGCGTACACTCCTTGTCTCGGACGTCTGGCGTTGCGTCTTGTTTCAGGCGGCGCTGTTCCACACCGCGCCCCACTGGCACAGGCTCCAGGGCTCGGCGTTGAACTGCCGGGGACGGTGCGCCGCTTCATCGGCGATCTCGTCGACGCCCACGGAGTACTCGAACACGATGCCGTCGGGTCCGCGGAAGTAGAGAAACCTGGCGCCTGATGTCGGATGGCGGCCCGGACCGAACACGATCGGCACGCGGCGTTCGCGCAGGAAGTTGGCGGCGCGCAGGATGTCGTCGGTGCTCCCGACCTGGTGGTTGATGTGGTGCAGGCCGCCCTTCGCCGCAGGCGCGAGCGCAATGGTGTGGTGGATGGCGTTGACGCGCATGAGCGGCACGTCGCCGATCCGGTCGCTCACACGCGCGTTGCAGATGCGCGTCCAGAAATCCTCGTCGCGCCGGGTGTCGGTCGACCACA
>JAGWYG010000013.1 GCA_018969485.1 Chloroflexota bacterium | reverse complement strand
CCCGTGCCTTCGGCGATTTGACAGATCGCGGAAGCAGTGGTACTGTGTGCCCTGTCGCCACAAGCGACCGGATCGAGCGACGGACCCCTGCAGGGCAGCGCCGCGCCGATTTGACAGACCGAACGGAGTGTGCTACACTCCCCTTCGGTCGACGATCTCGCCGGCGACGGCAGATCAGACAACTGGTGTGTGAGCCCGTGACGAAGGCTTACCAGGCAGCCACCCGGCTCCTGGTCTTTTTGTCCCCCACACACCGCGCACCTTCACAACTGAATCGTGATGATCGTGTGAGCCCCAAGGTTCCAGCATGCCTGGAGCCGTCAAACCATTCAATGAAGAGTTTGATCCTGGCTCAGGACGAACGCTGGCGGCGTGCCTAATGCATGCAAGTCGCACGGAGTGCTTCGGCACTCAGTGGCGCACGGCTGAGTAACACGTGGGAATCTGCCCATCGGTGGGGGATAACGGCGCGAAAGCGCGGCTAATCCCGCATACGCTCGCAAGAGGAAAGCGGTAACGCGTCGATGGATGAGCCTGCGGCCCATCAGGTAGTTGGTCGGGTAATGGCCTACCAAGCCGATGACGGGTAGCTGGTCTGTGAGGACAGACAGCCAGACTGGGACTGAGAAACGGCCCAGACTCCTACGGGAGGCAGCAGCAAGGAATTTTCGTCAATGGGCGCAAGCCTGAACGAGCAACGCCGCGTGGAGGATGAAGGCCTTCGGGTTGTAAACTCCTTTTGAGGGGAACGATACTGACGGTACCCTTCGAATAAGCCCCGGCTAACTCTGTGCCAGCAGCCGCGGTAAGACAGAGGGGGCAAGCGTTGTCCGGAGTTACTGGGCGTAAAGCGCACGCAGGCGGTGCGGGAAGTGGTGTGTGAAAGCGTGCGGCTCAACTGCACGAGGCCATGCCAAACTCCCACACTCGAGTCCGGGAGAGGTCCGTCGAATTGCCGGTGTAGTGGTGAAATGCGTAGAGATCGGCAGGAAGACCAAAGGTGAAGACAGCGGACCGGCCCGGTACTGACGCTCAGGTGCGAAGGCGTGGGGAGCAAACCGGATTAGATACCCGGGTAGTCCACGCGGTAAACGATGACGACTCGGCATATAGGGGCGTCCCGCCCCCGTGTGCCCTAGCCAACGCGATAAGTCGTCCGCCTGGGAAGTACGAGCGCAAGCTTAAAACTCAAAGGAATTGACGGGGGCCCGCACAAGCAGCGGAGCGTGTGGTTTAATTCGATGCAACACGCAGAACCTCACCCAGATTTGACATGCTGGTGCATCCCGTGGAGACACGGTGGCCTTCGAGGGTCCAGCACAGATGCTGCATGGCTGTCGTCAGCTCGTGTCGTGAGATGTTGGGTTAAGTCCCGCAACGAGCGCAACCCCCGCGACTAGTTACTGGTGTCTAGTCGGACGGTCCTTCGGGAAGGAAGGCGGGGATGACGTCAAGTCCGCATGGCTCTTACGTCTGGGGCTACACACACGCTACAATGGCGCCGACAATGCGTCGCGACCCGGCAACGGGAAGCCAATCGCCAAACGGCGCCCCAGTTCAGATCGGGGGCTGCAACTCGCCCCCGTGAAGGTGGAGTTGCTAGTAACCGCGTATCAGCTATGGCGCGGTGAATACGTACCCGGGCCTTGTACACACCGCCCGTCACGTCATGGGAGTTGTCAATGCCTGAAGTCCGTGCGCCAACCCTCGGGAGGCAGCGGCCGAAGGCAGGGGCAGCGACTGGGACGAAGTCGTAACAAGGTAGCCGTACCGGAAGGTGCGGCTGGATCACCTCCTTTCTAGGGAACCGGCCTTCGGGTCGGGAACGGGCTCAGCGATCATCACGGTTCAGGGGTGAATGGACGTCCCTGGGACGTACCTTTCCAAGTGCAGATCAAACGACATTGGGTCGAAAGCAGGCATGGCCGAGCGCCGGGAGGCGGGCGGACCATGCGATCGCCGAGCAACATGAACCGCTGATGTTCCGACAGGGAAGACAGAACGAGCACAGGGTGGATGCCTCGGCGCTGCGTGCCGATGAAGGACGTGGCTACGCTGCGATAAGCATGGGGGAGGTGCGAGCAACCTGCGATCCCATGATGTCCGAATGGGGCAACCCGACTGCTTCGGCAGTCACCGCGCGAGCGGAGGGCACCGGGGGAACTGAACCATCTCACGTACCCCGAGGAGAAGAAAGTATTCCCGTAGTAGTGGCGAGCGAACCGGGATGAGCCTAAACCGATGGCGTGCCAAGGCGGCAGCCGTTGCGTCATCGGGGTTGAAAGGCATCACAGGGCGTGCTGCTGCGCGCCACAGCCGGACTGCACGATACACGAAGTCGCCTGGAACGCGACGCCGGAGAGTGTGAGAGCCACGTAGTGGACATCGTGACAGCGACTGGGTGATGTTCTTGAGTAGCGCCGAACACGAGCAATTCGGCGTGAAGCGAGGGAGCCCACTCCCTAAGGCTAGGTACACGCAGCGACCGATAGTGCACAGTACCGTGAGGGAACGGTGAAAAGAACCCCGGCGAGGGGAGTGAAACAGAACCTGAAACCGTGTGCTTACATGCAGTCGAAGGGCGAGGTCGCAAGACCGCCTGACGGCGTGCCTTTTGGAGTATGATCCGGCGAGTTACCTTCAGTGGCAGGTTAAGGCAGTGACAGCTGGAGCCAGAGCGAAAGCGAGTCTGAAGAGGGCGCGCGTCGCTGGAGGTAGACCCGAAACCGCTTGAGCTACCCATGAGCAGGGTGAAGCGCCTGTAACAGGGCGTGGAGGCCCGAACCGGTGTGGATTGCAAACCGCTCGGATGACTTGTGGGTAGGGGTGAAATGCCAATCGAAAGCGGAGATAGCTGGTTCTCCCCGAAATGCATTGAGGTGCAGCCCGGCGGAGCGACTGTGTGAGGTAGAGCACTGATGTTGTGCGGGGGCTTCACCGCCTACCAATCGACGTCAAACTCCGAATGCGCACAGCCGGCAGCCGGAGTGAGACAGTGGGCGCAAACGTTCATTGTCAAAAGGGAAACAACCCAGACCTGCAGCTAAGGCCCCCAAATCAATGCTGAGTGGCAAAGGATGTGTCGTTGCCGAGACAACCAGGAGGTTGGCTTAGAAGCAGCCACCCTTGAAAGAGTGCGTAACAGCTCACTGGTCGAGTGACGATGCGCCGATAATCCAACGGGGCAAAGCATTGTGCCGAAGCTCAGGATGCGGAAACGCATGGTAGGGGAGCGTCGTGCATGCAGTGAAGCGGCAGCGGAAGCCAGCCGTGGAGCGTGCACGAGTGCGAATGCCGGAACGAGTAACAGAGAAGTGGAGTGCGAACCTCCACCACCGGAAGCCTGAGGGTTCCGCCGCAAGGATGATCCGCGGTGGGTTAGTCGGGCCTAAGGGTAAGGCGCGAGCCGAACCGATGGACAACAGGTTGATATTCCTGTACCACAGTACGACCGTTTGACCAATGCAGGACGCGGCAGGATAGGTTCCGCGGCAAGACGAGTGCCGTCCAAGCTGGTAGGGAGTGTCGCGCTAATCCGCGATGCGATGACCGAGAGGCGAGTGCGAGGGGGCGTAGCAATACCTCCCCGAGGGAACTGACTCTGTACCGTCGAGAAATGCCTGCTCGGGAGGGCGTACGGTGACCGTACCGCAAACCGACACAGGTAGGCTGGCTGAGCAAGCTAAGGTGGACGAGTGATCCCTGGTTAAGGAACTCGGCAATTTGACCCCGTACCTTCGGTAGAAGGGGTGCTCTGGAAGGTGAAGGTCCTGGCGACCGGAGCGTTCTGGAGCCGCAGCAAAGAGGCCCAGGCGACTGGATAACAGAACCACAGGTCCCTGCTCAAGCCGTAAGGCGATGTATAGGGGCTGATGCCTGCCCAGTGCCGGAAGGTTAAGGGGAGAGGTGCAAGCCTTGAACCGAAGCCCCGGTGAACGGCGGCCGTAACTATAACGGTCCTAAGGTAGCGAAATTCCTTGTCGGGTAAGTTCCGACCCGCACGAAAGGCATCACGATCTGGGCAGTGTCTCGACCAGGGGCTCGGTGAAACTGCGATGGCGGTTAGGACGCCGCCAACCCGTAGCAGGACAAAAAGACCCCGTGGAGCTTTACTACAGCTTGTCATTGTGCGTGCTCATCATCTGCGTAGCATAGGTGGGAGCCGGAGAACCATTCCTCGCGGGGAGTGGGGAGGCAGCAGTGAAATACCACTCTGGTGATGCGCGCGCACTCACCCGCAGACGCGGGGACCGTGACTGGTGGGTAGTTTGTCTGGGGCGGACGCCTCCCAAACAGTAACGGAGGCGCGCAATGGTACCCTCAGGCGGGATGGTAACCCGCCGGTGCGTGTAAAGGCAAAAGGGTGCTTGACTGCAAGGCAAACAGGCCGCGCAGGGCCGAAAGGCGGCCTTAGTGATCCTACGGCGCCGCGTGGAAGGGCCGTAGCTTATCGGATAAAAGCTACCCCGGGGATAACAGGCTGATCCTGCCCAAGAGTTCACATCGACGGCAGGGTTTGGCACCTCGATGTCGGCTCGTCGCATCCTGGGGCTGGAGTCGGTCCCAAGGGTTGGGCTGTTCGCCCATTAAAGCGGCACGCGAGCTGGGTTCAGAACGTCGTGAGACAGTTCGGTCTCTATCCGCTACGGGCGTTTAGTGTGTTGCGGGGAGCTGATCTTAGTACGAGAGGACCGGATTGGACGGCCCGCTGGTGGAGGAGTTGTGGGACGACCCGCAGGCTCCGTAGCTATGGCCGGAAGCAAGAACCGCTGAAAGCATCTAAGTGGGAAATGCACCCCAAGATGAGCACACTCACAGCATCAGGCTGGTAAGTCCCCCAGGAGATAACTGGGCGAGCGGCGCAAGCTGGACGCATGGCGACATGTGGAGGCGACGCGTGCGCATGGACGAGGGCTTCCCTGACGGAAGATCAGGGGTTCAGGGAGATGGGCGATGTGGCACGGCCGAATGTCGATGATCTGCAGCCTCTGAACCAGTGGTGTGCGAGAAGCGCGATGGACCCACCCCGTCCCATCCCGAACCGGGTCGTGAAACGTCGCAGCGCCGAAGGTACTGGCGGGATGCCCGCTGGGAGACAAGGTCCGTGCACCCACCATCGCGGCGTGGAGCAGTGGCAGCTCGTCGGGCTCATAACCCGAAGGTCGGTGGTTCGAATCCACCCGCCGCTACCACGAAGACCAGACACCCCCGATTGCAGCGTATGGCTGCGGTCGGGGGTGTTGGCATTGCGCTGCGCTGGTGCCCGCGGCGTGGCGGCACCGGCGGGCCCGTGCGCGGCACGCGACTGGCGCTGCTGGGCCAACGTGGCGACCTGGCAGAGCAGTGTGATGCCCGTACTCCCTCCAGCCCCCGATCCCGCGCTGCAGGCACATGGAGCGCGTGCGGCATCCGCACGGTTGCCCGGAACACCGGCTCTGTGCTGTGCCATCGCCCATGCCACGGCGGATGCCACTGATGAATGGTGACGCACTCCCGTGGCCGGTACGACGCTCACACGATGAACCGCTCCCCAGCAGTTGGTCGACGCCGGACACCGGGCGGTTCCATGCTGACGCCGCAACCTGGCGCAGCCAGGTGCGGCAAAATGGGTGTCTCGCACGTCACGCCTTCCTGATCCCGCCTTGCAGCATGCGACCGAACACGATACGATGTGTCTGGGCATCCGCTGGCATAGACGCAATCGCAGGCCCGACGCAGCACAGCCATTGTCACGGGAGACTCGGAATGAATGCCATCTATCACATCGGCCCGGCCGCAATCGCCGCGGCCACCGCATTGATCATCGCCGCATACGCGTGGAATCGTGATCGCACCGTCAGCATCATCACGCTGGCCTGGGCCACTTCCGCCATCATCATCGGGCAACGCCCGATGTATGCCGGACTGCCCGGGTGGCAACGCTCCGACTGGCTGGGGTTCATGATCTTCGGAATGCTCGCGTTTGCCCCGGCGATCCTGCTGTGGCTCGCGTCGCAGCGCATGGCTGGATTCAACGCCTTTCTTGCGCGTGTTCCAACATCGGCGCTGGTCATCACGCAAGCCTATCGGTTCGGTGGCATCTTTCTGATCGCAGCATACTCCCGCGACCAGCTGCCGATCCAGCTCGGTCTGGTGACTGGCATCCTCGATGTGACTGTCGCGACGACGGCGATCATGCTGGCTGGCTATCTGCGTGGCGACGACGCACGTGCGCCACGGCTCGTGATCGCCTGGGCCGCCCTGGCGATCCTCGATTTCGCCTGGGCCGCCGTCTTGATCACCGCGTCATTTGCCGGGATCATCACGATCAACCCCGCTCCGGTGATGATGGGGAATCCGCCCTTGCTGATCATCTCGCTGTTTGCCCTGCCGCTCGGCATCTTCATCAGCGTGTATGTGATCGCTCGCATGTGGCGGCTCGTCGGCGCGACGCCCCTGCCGCTGCGCGCGCCGACCCGCGAGTGAGCCTGCACGGCCCATGCCGCACCGCAGCCGGGGAGCGCCCGCGCAATCGCGCCCCGGCCACGATGCACGCAGGCCGCCACGTGGCTCGTGGCGGCCTGCGCCGAACCGATCGGGCGCGGGCACGCGGCTACCGCGCGCCATATGATCACCCGCCGGCGACGGGATCAACCGCTGCCGTGTGCGACCCACGCTGCTGCCGCTGTTCGGCGATCGTCAGGCCGAGCGCCGCGCCCGAGACGCACTGCGCATATGCGCTGGTGAACAGCACGCCGACGCCGCATGCCAGGATGCCCAGCATCGCGACCATGCCGGTGAGTATCTGCGTGATCAGCAACGTGAACCATGGGCGCACATCCGCGCGCAGCGTGGCGATGGCATCGCCGATCTTGAGAGCCGCGCCGACGTTGCCATACTCGATCAGCCGCGCCAGGCCAACGTTCGCCACCAGGCCGGTCGCGACGGCCCCAATGAGTACGACGATCAGTTCAACGCCGAGGATCGCAACCATCAGAAGCGCCACCAGCGCTCCCTGTTCATCGCTCCCGCCAGCCAGCACCAGCGGCAGCAGCTGCAGGCAGCACGTCAGCGTGATCCAGACGATGATCAGCGGCAGGCTATAGACCAGCACCACCAGATATCCTTTGAGTCCACGCATCAGCAGTTCGCCGAGATCCTCGCTGCTCCAGTCGGGAAGCTCCGTCAGATCGCGCGTTGCTGCGGCTTCGGCGAGGCGCAGGAAGTAGCCATAGAGTGCGATCGGGCCAGCGATCGGAATCAGGCTCACCAGGGCACTGACGGCGACGCGCCCGAGCCACGAGGGCGCACGGGTGACGATGGTGAACGGCGTGCTGATCTGCATGGATACTCCTCACAGTGATGGTGCTGCTGTCAACCCACCGATACGACGTGCGCACGCCCGTGCCGGGTTGCAGCGCTTCACCAGCCGGCACCACAGGGCATGCACCTGCTGATCGCATGCCGTGATGGCGCCCGGGCGCCTGAGCGCACCATGGCGCACCGTCGGCAGCGGCGGTGCTCAGCCTGCGCGCGGCACCACGCCGCCGACGCGCTGCTCGGCGAGGACGTATACCTGTGCGACGACCAGGTGCGCATAGAGCAGCGCCGAGCCGCACAACCAGAGCGACACCAGCAGCGCCAGGCCGACGCCGGGGACGCTGTGCGTCGCGATCCAGCCGCTCAGGCTCGCGAGCGCGACGAATGGCCCATACGCCGGCAGCGACACAAGCCGGGCGCGAAGGTAGTGGCGCCAGGCATCACGGCGGAGTGCCTCGCGCAGCGGCGCCGAGCTCAGGGCCCGTTCGGGGCTGCTGTCATCGATGAAGATCAGACGTCCGAGCGGCGCGACGCCCAGCAGAAACACCACCAGCATCCATACCGCCAGCACGACGCCAAATGCGACCGCCACCAGGTTGGCCCACGCACCATTGCCCGCGATCACCAGCGCGAACGCACCGCAGAAGAACATGATCAAGGCCACCAGCCACGGCATCAGGGCATACAGGATGTCGATCATCAGCGCGAACAGCCCGATCAGCGCGCGCGACGACCAGGCGACCCAGGGTGGCATTGGCGTCGGGAACCCCCGCCGGGCGTTGTCCATCTGTTCGACCACCAGCCCGGCGCTGAAGATTCCGCCGATCAGGGTGAGCGAGAGTGCCCCACCGATCAAGATCTTGCGCCACCAGTGCGGATCGGCATGGATATACCCCGCCGCGGTGCGCAGCATGTCATTGCTCACCGAGCAACCTGCGGAACGTATCGAACGCCGACGTGGCGATGAACCCCCAGCCCTCATCGGTGTTCAGATCGATGCGACGGCTCCAGCGGTGCGTCCCCAGATCGCCGTCACACGCCAGCCAGACGTCGCTGAAGCCGTCGGCGGCGCGATCGCCGACGCACGCGCCCAAGCCAACCGCCGCGCCGTACTGCTCGCGAACCGCACGGGCCGCGGCGTCCGCGCGCTCTGCAGCAGCCCCCGCTGCACCATCGGCCTGCCACAGCTGCACGCCGCGCACGATCGCACCACCACCCGGCGTCGCCTGGACGGCGCGCCAGATCGGTGCGCGCAGCGTGGCTTCGGCGATGGCGAGCGTCAGGCCGCGGGCCCGCAGCGCCGTCACCACCGACTGCTCGAGCGTCTCGTTGCCGATGATGACCTCGCCGAGGCGCTCGCGTAGCGTCGCCTCGGTCTCGGCGACCAGCGCCGCCGCCGCCGCCTGATGCTCGGCCCTGGCACCGATGCGCAGCTCATACTGGCCACGCTTCGCCGAGATGCCGACGGTCGGGTTCTCCTGTTCCATCAGGTCGGCGATGATCTCGCCGATGGTACTCTCGCTCATGCCCGTCGCATACAGCGTATGCACCAGGATCACGCCAGTCTCGCCGCGTTCGTCGCGCAGATAGGGCGTGATCGCATGCTCCCACAGGTAGCGCATCTCCGACGGCACCCCTGGCAGCACCACGACGGTACCACGCGCATCGCTGACGATGAAGGATGGCGCCGTACCGACCGGATTCTCGACGATCTGCGCGCCTTCGGGCACGTAAGCCTGCCGACGGTTGCTCGGGCTCATCGTCCGGCCGAATGAGCGAAAGCGCGCCTCGATCTGCTCGAGCAGCGCCGGATGGAACACCAGCGGCCGGCCGACAGCCCGCGCCACCGCCTCACGGGTCACATCGTCGACCGTCGGGCCCAGCCCGCCGGTGCAGATCACCAGATCGACGCGTGCGAGCGCTTCTTCGATCATCGTCGCGATCCGCACCTCGTTGTCGCCGACGACGGCCTTGCGGTACAGGCCGATGCCCATACCCGCAAGATGGCGCGCAAGATACGCACTGTTGGTATCGATCGTCTCACCGAGCAGCAATTCTGACCCGACCGCGATGATTTCTGCGTTCATCCCGGGTTCACTCCTCTGCACCTGGCGCAGTGCGCGCCAACGCGGCGTCACGTCGTGTCCGAAATTCCTGCCAGAGCTGCTGCTCGCGAATCTGTGCCGCCTGACGACCGACGCGCCAGGCATCGCCGATGACGCGCTGCAGCGCCGTCTGGCCATCGTGGCCGCGGCGCAGCCCGAAGAGAACGGCGATGCAGCCAATGGCACAGCCGATTGCGAACCCAATCACGATCTGACGCATGCGCTGCTCCATCGGTCGGCGGTCCGCGATGCCCGGCGCATCACACGACCCGCGATGTGACTTCGGCCTGCACCCGGGCGATGAACTGGTCGAGCGGAACGGCGCCGAGATCCTCGCCAGAACGCAGCCGGACTGCGACGGCATCGGCGGCGCGCTCCTTGTCGCCGATTATAAGCATGTACGGCACCTTCTGCAATTGAGCGCGGCGGATCTTCAGCTGCATGCGCTCACGGCTCTGATCGAGCTCGACGCGCACGCCAGCCGCCCGCAGACGCTGCTCGACCACCTGGCCATAGGCGCCATGTTTCTCGTCGGAGATCGGGATGACCACCGCCTGGACCGGCGCCAGCCACACCGGAAACGCCCCGCCGTAGTGTTCGATCAGCACGCCGAAGAACCGCTCCATGCTGCCGAGCAGCGCGCGATGCACCATGTAGGGGCGCCGCGGCTGGCCGTCATCGGCGACGAACGTCAGTCCGAAGCGCTCGGGCAGGTTGAAATCGAACTGGATCGTCGAGAGCTGCCACTCGCGGCCGATCGCATCGTTGACTTTCAGATCGATCTTGGGGCCATAGAACGCACCACCGCCCTCGTCGACGTCGTACGGAATGTGCTGCGCCTCGATGGCACGCTGCAGCGCCGCCGTCGCGCGATCCCAGTCGGCCGCGTCGCCGACATACTCGGGCGGGCGGGTCGACAGATAGGCATGAAAATCCGTCAGGCCGAAGGCACGCAATACATACAGCGAGAACTCGATCGTTCGGCCGATCTCGTCCTCGACCTGATCGGGGCGGCAGAAGATGTGCGCGTCGTCCTGGGTGAAGCCGCGCACGCGGGTGAGGCCGTGCAGCGCACCACTGCGCTCGTAGCGATAGACGGTGCCGTACTCGGCGTAGCGCTTCGGCAGATCCCGATACGACCGCAGCTGGCTCTTGAAGATCTGGATGTGGAAGGGGCAGTTCATCGGTTTGGCATAGTATGCCTCGCCATCGATCTCCATCGGCGCATACATGCCATCCTTGTAGAAACTCAGATGCCCTGATGTCTCCCAGAGATGTGCCCGGCCGATATGGGGCGAATACACCCAATCGTAGCCATTGGCGAGATGTGCCTGCCGACTGAAATCTTCGGCGAGCAGCCGGATCATCGCACCTTTGGGATGCCACAGGATCAGCCCTGGCCCGATATCGTCGGAGATGCTGAACAGGTCCAGCTCGCGGCCGAGGCGGCGATGGTCGCGGCGGCGCGCCTCTTCGAGGCGCCAGAGATATGCATCGAGCGCCGCCTTGCTCTCCCATGCCGTACCGTAGATGCGCTGCAGCTGCGGATTCCGCTCGTCGCCACGCCAGTAGGCGCCGGCGATCGTCGTGAGCTTGAATCCATCGGTCGGAATTTCACCAGTATGTGCGAGGTGTGGGCCACGGCACAGATCTTCGAACGTATCATGGCGATACGTTGTGATAACGGTACTTTCATCAGTTGCAGGATCATCGTCGTGCTGATCGCGCGACAGACCATCAATCAATTCGATTTTAAATGGCTGATCAGCAAACAATGCCCGTGCTTCATCAGCGCTGACCACCCGTGCGACAAATGGATGCTGGCCGCTGATGATCCGCCGCATGCGTTGTTCAATCTCGCCCAGATCATCGGGCGTCAGCGGCCGCGGCAGGGCAAAATCGTAGTAGAACCCGTCATCGATCGGCGGACCGATTGCAATCTGCCCATCGGGAAAAAGCTCCAGCACTGCCTGTGCCATCACGTGTGCTGCAGAGTGGCGCAGGCGATAGTAGGGGTCCCGATCAGGTGTGGGGGGCATCGAAGTCCTCCAGATGATCAGGCGGTGGTGCGGATGACACCACCGCCGCACATGGCACATCAACCGATGACGATCACGCCCTCGCGGATCTCGAACGACTTGATCGTGATGCCGTTCTTGGTGAGCTGCTCGTTGAGGATCTTCTCGATCGGCCCGATGAACCCCTCGGCCGGCAGCGTCATGCCCATCGGCCCGGTCACCACCGGATCGACCAGCGTCACCCGGCCATTGACGAGGCGGGCGCCGGTCACGACTTGCAGATCCATGCCGGAGACGCGCACACGTGCACGCACTTTGCCGGGATCGAAGTTGAGGTCGATGGACTCGACAGGGGCGAGCTGGGCGATGTTCTGCTTCAGCAGGGCGTTGAGCTGGGTGTCGGTCAACATGGGCTTTGATCCTCTCACTGATGGCGTACGGTCGGACACAATGGTTCTGGTGGCAGGATTGGCGATCCCCGCGGCTCCGCCACCGTCAGGCATCACTCAACTGACGACGATCACGCCCTCGCGGACCTCGAGCGTCGTGATGGTGAGGCCATTCTGGGCGAGTTGATCATTCAGGACCTGCTCGAGCGGCACGATGATGCTCTCGGCCGGCAGCGCCAGGCCCAGCGGGCCAGTCACGACGGCGTCAACCAGCGTCACCCGGCCAGCCACGAGCTGCAGGCCGGTCTCGACCCGGAGATCCACCCCGGAGATGCGCACCTGAGCGAGCACCTTGCCGGGGTTGAAGTCGAGCGTGACCGCCTCGACGGGGGCGATCTGGGCGATATTCTGCTCCAGCAGGGCGTTGAGCTGATCATCGGTCAGGCTGGTTTCGCCCGCCAGCGGCCCCAGGCCAGGCACGGCCGGCACGTCGGGCTGGGGGGCCGGATCGGCGTCGGGCGCAGGGCTCTGCGGCGCATCGCCGCCGGTCTGGCTGCCCGGGTCGACGACGGCACGGACGATGCCAGGAACATCGAGCGACGTGAACAGCCACGCGACGACCGCGATGGCGACCACTCCGGCGATCAGGCTGGTGACACATCCGAGGCAGGCACAGCGGCCGCGGGGTGACTGAAGTAGCTCCATCGGAACGCCTCCTCTCGACGCCGGGCGATCAATACACACGCCCTCGCCCGCTATCGGGACGAAGGCGTGTGCTTCGTGGTTCCACCCGGCTTTGGCGGCACCAACTGGCGCCACCCTCGGTGCGCAGTAACGGGCGCACCCGGCCTTCCTTACTGACGCATGCGCGTTCCGGAAGGCGACTCAGGGGTGGTCTTCACCGACGCCAGGCTCGTGCGCCATCACAGCCACGTGGCACACTCTCTGGCAGATCGACGCCGGTTACTCGTCCCCGTCAACGTCGTCGCATCACTCATTGGTGCCATCCTAGCACAGTGCGCCTGAGTCGTCAACGCGCCCATGTCGACGGTGCGGCACCCGGGCTTGCCGCCCCGCCCGCTTTCTGCTACACTCATTGCATCGTGGTCAGTCACGCCACGGCGGCGTGCCACAGCGAGCGACCGAGGTGTCATGTGGCCCGGATTCGCCTCACACGATTCTCCGAGTACACCCTCCACATCGCGGTGCGAGCCGGGTTCTGGCTCGCCAGTGTCGTCTGGGCGCTGCTGGCAGACAACCCGATCCCGCTGATGGTGCTGGTGGCCAGTGGTGGTGCAGCCATCACGGCGGGCGTACTGTGGCACTTCGGGGGTGGCGCGGCGTGGCGGCGTGCCGCCGTGGGCGGCGGCGACATCATCATCGGCGTAGCGCTGGCCGTAGGCAGCGGTGCATGGCAGACGCCGCTGGCCATCGCGGCGCTGGGCGGCATCGTCGCGCCGGCGCTGGCAGGTGGCTGGCGTGGCGGCCTGCTAGCCGGCGGCTTCACCGTCATCAGCGCCATCATCGCCCTGTCGCTGGCCGGCGCATCGCCGGTGGCGCACATTGTCGGCACCACCGACGGCATCGGGCACGTGTTCGCCCTGCTCTTCGCGCCGCCGCTCGTCGGCGCAGCGCTGGCCTGGTGCGCCGAAACCAGCCGGCCGGACGGTATCGCGCTGCCGAAGCCGGCCGCCGCTGCCGCGCCGCCGCGCGCCAGGCGGCAGTGGGCGAGCGGTGGCGGTGCGCTCCCAGCGATGCGCCAGGGCGAAGCCGAGCCACCGCAGGCTGCAGTCGTCGCACCGCCGCGCGTCGCCGCCCAGCACATCGAAGCGCTGCGCACCGTGCTGTTCGCGCCGATGCCAGCCGACACCGGCGGCCTGCCGCGCGAGGTACAACTGCTCGCCGAGCGCTTCTCGCGCACCACGCAGATCATCGCCGACGTCACCGTCCTCGGCCGGCCGCGGCCCATCCGGCCGGCACACGCCGCATTGCTCGGCCGGGTCGCGCGCGAAGCCCTGCTGAACATCCGCGCCCACGCCGCAGCCACCGGCGTGACGCTGGCATTGCACTATGACGCCGCATCAGTGGCGATGGTCATCCAGGACAACGGCGTCGGCCTGATCGATGGCCAGCACGATCGACCGGGCCTGCACACGCTGCGCGCGCTGCGCTACCGCATCGCCGAGTTCGGTGGGCGGCTCGAGGTGCTCGATCATTACGGGAGTGGTGTCACAGTGCGCGCGACGGTACCGCTCGAATGAACTGGCGACGGATCACCGGCATGGCCCTGCTCATCGCGAGCATGGTGTCGGTCGGGTTCGGCATGACCCGCGCGATCGAGCCGGCGGCGGCGTGGCTGGTGGCGATCTGGCTGGCGGCCCCGCTGCTGCTCGGCGCGCTGAGCCTGCTGTTCCCGCCTGCGCCGGCGGGCGTCACGCAGAGCGTACGCAACCTCACGCTGGCGATGGTCACCGGATTCGTCATCATCGCGATCCAACTCCTCCGGCAGCAGTTCGTGCATGCCGATGCGCTGGAACGCTATGTCTACGTCGATGAGCAGAACGGCCAGACCACCAGCAATCTCCGGCCGGTGCTCGAAGCGCTGCGCGTGCAGCGCGGCGTGATCGTCGACCGGCGCGAGACACCGCTGGTCACCAGCCAGGTCGCGGCTGGCGTCGTGACGCGCACGTACCCGGTGGGTGCGCGCTATGACGGCCGGGCGTTCGGTGCGCTGCTCGGCTACTTCACGCCGCGATTCGGGCAGTCGGGGCTCGAGGCGTCGTACGGCGACTATCTCGACGGCACGCGCGATCGGCTCAAGCAGGTCCAGGATACGATGCTCGGCCGGCCGCGGCGTGGCGATGATCTGCACCTCACCATCGACGCCGCGCTGCAGGATGCCGCCTACCGCATCCTGGGCGACCGGCGCGGCGCGGTGGTGGTGATCGAGCCGCGCACCGGTGCGATCCGCGCGCTGGTGAGCGCTCCGGGGTTCGATCCTGCGATCCTGGCGTACGATCCCGCCGCCGATGACGCAATCGAGCGCGCACGAATCGATGGCTACTGGAATGCGCTGAACAGCGAGGCCGCGGCGCAGCCGCTGCTCAATCGGGCGCTCCAGGGCAGCTACCCGCCCGGATCAATCTTCAAGACGATCACCGCCGTGAGCGCGCTGGAGCATGCCGATGTCGCCCGGCTCGACGCCATCGAATGCCCCGAGCAACTGGTCGTCGAAGCCGGTGCGCCGCCGGTGGTGAACGCCGTACCCGACCTCGCCAGCCGTACCGGCTCACCCGCCGATCTCGAGCGGATCTACGCGTTCTCGTGCAACACCGCATTCGCCGAACTGGCCCTGCGGCTCGGCGCCGACCGGCTGGGCGACACCGCAGCGCGGTTCGGCATCGTCGCGCCGACGCAGGCCGGCGGCAGCCCGCTCGCCGATCTGCCCGGCACCGCCAGCCTGCTGTATGGCGAGGACGGCGCGCTGACGCGCGCGCCGATGCTCGCCGACACCGGCTTCGGGCAGGGCCAGTTGCTCGTGACGCCGCTGCAGATGGCGCTGATGGCGGCGACCATCGCCAACGACGGCGTTCCGGTGCGGCCGTATCTCGTCGAGCGGATCACCCGGCCCGACGGCACCGTCATCCGCCAGCACGCGCCGGAGGCGCTGCCGCGGGCGACGTCCAGCATCGTCGCGCGGCGCATGCGCGACCTGATGCGCGCCACCGTGGCATATGGCTTCGGCGGCGCTGCCGACGCAGTCCCCGGCATCGCCGTCGGCGGCAAGTCGGGCACCGCCGAGTACGCCTGCCCGACCGCCGATGTCCCGACGCGGGTCTGCACACATGCCTGGTTCATCGCCATCGCACCCGTCGCGCAGCCGCGCTACGCAGTCGCCGTCATCATTGAGGATGGCGGCGAGGGCTCATCGGCGGGGGCGCGGGCGGCCGGCCAGGTGTTGGCCGCCGCATTCGCGCTGCCCGACGACGAGCGATGAGTGAGGAGCAGTCATCATGGCGATGATGCGCCGCTCTGCCGTCATCATGATGATGTGTGCCGGATGCTGGGCGGCGGCGCTCGCGCCCGTGCGGGCGGCACCGCAGGTGTCGCCGCCCATTGGCATCAGCGCCGGCGACGATGCCGTCCTGCCGCTCGACACGCGGCGCCTGCTGTTCGACGAGGTGTGGCACACCGTGCAACGACGCTACGTCTACGCCGATTTTCGTGGCGTCGACTGGACCCAACTGTACGTCGAGTATGCCCCCCGCATCGAGCAGGAGAGCGACCGGGTTCGTTTCTATGCCTTGCTCACCGAACTGGTCGCCCGCCTCAATGATGGGCACTCGCGGTTCGTGCCACCCGTCGATGCAGTGCTCGCCGACGACGTGGCGGGCGGCAATGCGTCCGGGCTGGCGATCGGTGCGTTGCTGGTGCAGCACACCGACGGCGTGTTCGTGCGGCTCGTGTATCCGCAGAGCCCGGCCGAGCGCGCCGGCCTGCGCCCGCGCGACCGGATCGTGGCGGTGGACGGGCACGGCGATCGGCGCGCGCTGGGTCGGTCACTCGAGGGCAAAGTCGGCGATTCGGTCCGGCTGACCGTAGCACGCCCCGGCGACAGCCGATTGCGCGACGTGGTGGTGACGTACGACGCGTTCGTTCCGACCGCCGGCCCAACCGCGCGCTGGTATGCGGGCGATGTCGTCTGGCTGACGCTGCCGACGCTGTGGGTGACGGACCTGGGCGAGCAACTGCGGCTGGCGTTCGGCGAGCTGTTCCGCCAGCGTGCGCCGCGGGCCATCGTGCTCGACCTGCGCGGCAATCGTGGCGGCTGGTCGGCGGGGCTCGTCGAGCTGCTCGGATCATTCGTGCGCGGTCAGGTCGGGAGCTTTTACGGGCGCGACAGCCAGCGGCTGCTGATGATCACCGGCGACGACGGCCCTGATCTGCGGGGCCTGCCGCTGGTCGTGCTGGTCGATTCGGCGACCGCGTCGTATGCCGAGGTGCTCGCCGCCGTGCTGCAGCGCGAGGCTGGTGCCACGGTGATCGGCGTGCCGTCGTCTGGCAACACCGAGACGATCTATGCCTACACGCTCTTTGATGGTTCGCGGCTCTGGCTGGCGCAGGAGCGCTTTGAGCTGCGCGATGGCCGCGACCTCGAGGGCGTCGGTGTCGTGCCGGACGTCGCCGTCGCCAGCGCCGCCGATGACTGGATCCGGTTTGATGACCGGACGGATCCCTACACCGTGGCGGTGTCGCAGGTGCTCGGGCTGGCGCCGTGAATGCTTCCGGCGGTGCGGCAGACTGATTGTAGCGAGAGGGTTCATGACCGACGAACACGGCGGCGCGGTGCGCCAGGCACAGGTGGTGCGCCGGACCGGCGAGACCGATATCAGCCTGACGCTGACGATCGATGGTTCGGGGCAGTGTGATGCCGTCAGCGGCATCGGGTTCCTCGATCATATGCTGGCGCTGTTCGCGCGCCACGGCCAGTTCGATCTGGTGTTGCGCGCCGCGGGCGACCTGGTGGTCGACGATCACCACACCGCCGAGGACGTGGCGATCTGCCTGGGCATGGCGATCGACCGGGCGCTGGGCGAGCGTCGCGGCCTGACGCGCACGGCGCATGCCTATGTGCCGATGGACGAGGCGCTGGCATTCGTGGCGCTCGACCTGAGCGGCCGGGCATACACGGTCTTCGAGGCGGGCTTCGCGACGCCGCGCGTCGGCCAGTTGGCGACCGACCTGGTCGAGCATCTGTTCGAGAGCATCGCGACCCACGCCCGGATGAACCTGCACGCCCGCGTCGTGTATGGGCGCAATGATCACCACAAGATCGAGGCGCTGTTCAAGGCGTTGGCCCGGGCGCTCGACCAGGCGACGCGCATCGACCCGCGGCTGCAGGGGCAGGTGCCGAGCACCAAGGGGGTCCTGTGAGGCTCGACGCGACCCTGATGACCGATCCGCGCCGCTCCGGTCGCACGCGCGAGCTCGCTGCCGCCGCCGAGCAACGTGGGTTTGCCGGGTTGTGGACGCCCGAGATCAACCATGATCCATTCCTGCCGCTGGCGCTGGCGGCCGATGCGACGTCGCGCATCACGCTGGGGACGGCCGTGGCGATCGCCTTTCCCCGCAGCCCGCTGGTGCTGGCGCACACGGCCTGGGACCTGCAGGCGGCCTCGGGCGGGCGGTTCATCCTGGGGCTGGGCACGCAGGTGCGGCCGCACATCGAGCGCCGCTTTGGCGTCCCGTGGCAGCCACCGGTGCCGCGGCTGCGCGATTACATCGGCGCGCTGCGGGCGATCTGGCATGCGTGGCAGACGGGCGCGCGGCTGGCGTATCAGAGCGAGCATTACCAGCACACGCTGATGACGCCATTCTTCTCGCCCGGCCCCGCCCGGCATCCAGACGTCCCGATCTTCATCGCCGGGGTCAATGCCGGGCTGGCACAGCTCGCCGGCGAGTGCGCCGATGGCTTTCATGTGCATCCACTGCACAGTCCGGCGACGTTGCGCGAGGTGACGCGGCCGGCGATCGCGCGCGGTGCGGCGCGGGCCGGGCGCGATCCTGCCGCGATCACCATTGCCACCAGCGCGTTCGTCATCACCGGCGATGATACGCGCCGGCGGGCCGGCATGCGCGAGATGGTGCGCCAGCAGATCGCATTCTATGCGTCGACTCCTTCGTATCGCGCGATGCTCGAGCATCACGGCTGGGCCGAGGTGGCCGAACGGCTGACGGCGCTGGCGTCGGCACGCCGCTGGGGCGAGATGCCGGCCCTGATCGACGACGCGATGCTCGCGACGTTCGCGGTCGAGGCGGCGCCCGGCGAGCTCGCCGCGGCGCTACAGGCGCGCTACGCCGGCCTGGTCGATCGGCTGAGCCTGTATCTGCCGTTCGAGCCCGGTGCCGATGATGCGCTCTGGGACACGCTGCTGACGTCGTTCGCCGGCTGAACGGGCGCGCCCGGCAGCACCCGCGGCCGCACACCGCTGGTACGCCCGGGCACGCCGGCTGCGCTGCCCCGCCGGCGCGGCAGCCACCCCGATGGCTGGTGCCGGTCGGCACGCCCGCCGCGCCCGCCGCTCGTCGCGGCGCCAACGCCAGCGGCATCCTGTGCTACAATCGCTGGTACGGACCACCGGAATGACATGGCAGCCGGCGCAGTGCAGGGCCTGGTTCGTCAACGAAGACGAAGGCTGAGGAGCATGATGGATGTGACGCTGTGGGCAGCGCCGCTCGCCGGATTGGCGGCAGCGGGCGCTGCATTGGTGTTGGCGATGTCGGTGATGCGTGCCGATCCCGGCAACGCACGGATGCAGAAGATCGGCGCGGCGATCCAGCAGGGTGCGATGGCGTTCCTGCGCGCCGAGTACCGCGTCCTGGTCGTCTTCGTCGCGATCATCGCGGCGCTGATCGCCATCGTCGGCTTCACCACCAGCGCGATGAACCCCTGGACCGCGGTGGCATTCATCGCCGGAGCGGCGACATCGGTTGCGGCTGGGTATGCCGGCATGTACGTCGCGACGCGCGCCAACATGCGCACAGCCCAGGCGGCACGCAACGGAATGCCGGCGGCGCTGCGCATCGCCTTCTCGGGCGGCGCCGTGATGGGCCTCACCGTCGTCGGACTGGGGCTGTCCGGCGTCGGGCTACTGACAATCATCTTCGGCCGCGCAGGCGTCGAGAGCGGCATCATCAACGGCTTCGCCCTGGGCGCATCGTCGATCGCGCTGTTCGCCCGCGTCGGCGGCGGCATCTACACCAAGGCCGCCGACGTCGGCGCCGATCTGGTCGGCAAGGTCGAGGCGGGCATCCCCGAGGACGACCCGCGCAACCCGGCGGTGATCGCCGACAACGTGGGCGACAACGTCGGCGACGTGGCAGGGATGGGAGCCGACCTCTACGAGAGCTACGTCGGCTCGATCATCGCGACCATGGCGCTGGCAGTGTTGCTGCCGAATGCGCCGGCGGGGCTGGTGACGCTCCCCTTGCTCATCGCCGCAGCCGGCATTGCCGCCTCGCTGATGGGCGTGGTGGTGGTGCGCGGTCTGGGCGGCAGCGATCCGGCCGCCGCGCTGCGCTACGGCACCTTCGCTGCCGGCGGCGTGACGATCGTGCTGGTCGCGGCAATCTCGCTCGGTCTGTATCAATCGTGGGTCTATCTGGCGGCGACCGCCGCCGGGCTGGTCGCCGGGATCGTGATCGGCCTGCTCACCGAGTACTACACCGGCAGCAACTTCGCCCCGGTGAGATTCATCGCGGCACAATCACAGACCGGCGCAGCAACCAACATCATCGCCGGGCTGGCGGTCGGCATGAAATCGACGGCGGCGCCGATCATCGTCATCGCGGCCGCGACGCTGGCAGCATTCCTGATCGGCGAGCAGATCCAGGGCGAAGGATTGTTCTGCATCGCCCTGGCGGCAGTCGGCATGCTGAGCATCACCGGCACGACGGTGGCGGTCGATGCATACGGCCCGATCGCCGACAATGCCGGCGGCATCGCCGAGATGGCACACCTCGAGCCACAGGTGCGCGCGGTGACCGACACGCTCGACTCGGTGGGCAACACGACGGCGGCGATCGGCAAAGGCTTTGCCATCGGCTCGGCGGCGCTCACGGCGCTCGGCCTGTTCGCCGCGTTCGCCAGCGCCACACAGCTGCCGGCGATCAGCCTGACGGATCCGTATCTGATCGCCGGGCTGTTCACCGGCGGCATGCTGCCATTTCTGTTTGCCGCACTCACGATGGAGGCGGTCGGCCGCGCGGCGGGGGCGATGGTCGATGAGGTGCGCCATCAATTCCGCACCATTCCCGGCCTGATGGATGCGACCGGCGAGCCGGACTATGCCCGCTGTGTGGCGATCTCGACCAGCGCCGCGCTGCGCGAGATGGTCATCCCGGGGGTCATGGCGGTGGCCGTGCCGCTGGCCGTCGGCTTCGTGCTGGGCAAAGTCGCACTGGCAGGCCTGCTGGCAGGTGCGCTGGTGACGGGTGTGCTGCTGGCGATCTTCATGGCGAACGCAGGCGGCGCCTGGGATAATGCCAAGAAATACGTCGAAGGCGGACAGTACGGCGGCAAGCGCTCCGACGTCCATAAGGCCACGGTCGTCGGCGATACCGTCGGCGATCCGTTCAAGGACACCTCGGGACCGTCGCTGAACATCCTGATCAAGCTGATGAGCATCGTGGCGCTGGTGTTCGGCCCACTGCTCGGCTGACCAGCGCACGCCGATGTCGTGGCCGCGCCGGCGCAGCGGCCGCCACCGCCGTTGACAGCGCCGGCGCAGGTGGCCCGGGTGCGCCGGCTGATCACCCCGTCGAGGTGCGGATGTCCGCCGATGCATCATGGCGCATCGCGCCGATTGCTTCACCCGACCGGCTGCCGGCTGCGGCTGCGGCCGGGTGGTGCCACGCCGGCGCGCGCCTCCCGGCGGTGCTGCGCCACTACCGCGGGCCAGCCGCGCTGTGGTGGTGCGGCACGGTGCCACCAACCGCCACCGGGCTGCGCGTCACGGGGTTGCCTGCCGGGGCACGCGTCGCGCTCGATGGCGTGTGGTGCGGCGACTACGACACAGCGGTGACCTGGGCATCGGCCGCCCCCGTGCTGATGGTCACGGTGCCGCACTGGCGCCCCGGCCCGCTGCCGCAGGTGATCTGGCAGCACGCGGCGGCCGGCGGGTCTTGCACGCTGCTGGTCGTCCCCGATGCCGGCACGGCCAGCTTTCGCTGCCAGGTACGCCTCGCCAGCACGACAGCGGCCGTCGCGACGCTGGAGTGGCGCGTCGTGCCGCACAACTGGCCCGGCATGATCCAGCGCTGGTCGATGCCCTGGCAACTCACGCCGGGCCACAACGTACGCGACGTCGTGCTCGACTGCCACGATGGGCAGCGCTGGTGGCCCCAGGCGCTCGGCCATCCGTCGTGCTATCGCATCGAACTCGGCGTCACGCTGGCAGGGCAGACCAGTTGGCTGCAGCAGATCAGTGGCTTTCGCACGCTGCGCCGCGAGCGCGATGTGCTGGCGGTCAACGGCGTGCGACGGTTCATCGCCGGCGCACGGGCCGATGACCTGGCTGGCGGTGCGCCGGACGCGCTGGTCCAGCGGGCGCTCGCGGCACAACTGGCGCTGCTGCTGGTCCCAGCCGAACAGCTCAGCGCCGGGCTGCTCGCCGCCGCCGATGCCGCCGGGCTGCTGCTCGCCGTCGACGGCGATGCGGCCCTCGCGCCGGCGCTGGCGGCCCACCCATCGCTGGCGATCGAGCTGCGGCCGCGCCGGCCGGCGTGGTGGCCGCGATCCGACGCGGTGCCGACGCCACTGCCGACGACGATCGTCTGCGGCGGGCCATCATTCATGCGGCGCATCTGCCACGGTCGTGCCGCCATCCTGGCCGCCCGTCGTCACAAATATGCCCCGGATGGTGGTATGATCGTGGCAGACGTCGCCAGCGCGCTGGTGGCGGCGGCCGATCTGCGGCCGGTGGCGCTGTTCTGCCTCGCCGACCACCGCGTCTGGCTGCTGGGCGCGGCGCGCGAGCTGAGCGTGCTGCTGGTGAACGACGCCGCGCACGCGGTGCGCGTCACCTGGGCGCTGCAGGTGCGCGATCCAGCGGGACAGCTGCTGGTCGCACTCGAGCGACAGCTCACCGTCGCAGCCGACGCGGCGCCGTACGTCGTCGAGCGGCTGCGGCTGCGCGCCCAGCGCGCCGGGCGCTATCTGGTGGTGCTGCGCCTGGCAGTCGGCGACGGCGAGCCATGCACTACCCGCGAGGTGCTGACCGTCGATGCATGATGCATCCGGCGCGTCGGCTCAGATGAATCTGGGAAGGATAGGCAGGACATGGCGACGATGTTGGATCGGGCACGGGCGATCGAGGACGAGATCATCCGGCTGCGCCGCGAGATTCACCGGTTTCCCGAACTGGCCTTCCAGGAAGTGCGCACGGCACAGCTGGTGGCCGACACGCTGCGCGAGATCGGCGGCTTCCAGGTCCGTACCGGCGTCGGCAAGACGGGCGTGGTGGCCGAGATCGGGCGCGGCGACGGCCCGGTGATCGGCATTCGTGCCGACATGGATGCGCTGCCGATCATCGAGCATACCGGCCTGCCGTTCGGCTCGCAGCAGCCTGGCAATATGCACGCCTGCGGCCATGACAGCCACACGGCGATGCTGCTGGGAGTAGCGCATCTGCTCAAGCACGAATTTGCCACCGGCGAGCTGCGCGGCAGCGTGCGGCTGCTGTTCCAGCCGGCCGAGGAGGCCGCCGACGCCGAAGGCCTCAGCGGCGCTCCGCGCATGATCGACGACGGCGCGCTCGACGGCGTCGACAACGTGATCGCGCTGCATGTCGCCTCGACGATGCCGGCCGGCATGATCGGCCTGCGCGCCGGCGCGAGCTCGGCGGCGGTCGACAGCTTCCGCGCCTGGATCACCGGCAGCGGCGGGCATGGTGCCTATCCCCACGAAGGCAGCGATCCGCTCTGGATGCTGATCCCGGTGATGTCGGCGCTGCATGCCATCGTCGCCCGCAAGATCGACCCGTTGCAGCCCGCCGTCGTCAGCCTCGGCGTCGTCCGCGGCGGCACCGTCTCGAACGTAATCCCGGCGGAAGTCTACCTCGAAGGCACGCTGCGCAGCTTCGACCCGCAGGTGCGCGAGCGGCTGATCGGCGAGGTCGAGCGGGCGCTGGCGGTAGCGCGCCACTTCGGCGGCGACTACCGGCTCAGCATCGAGCGCGGCTACCCCGCCGGCCACAACGATGCCACGGTCGTCGGCTGGATGGAGGGCGTCATCGGCGATCTGGTCGGCAGCGATGCGATCGACCGCTCGCGGGCCGGCATGGGCGCCGAGGATTTCAGCTACATGACGCAGCGCGCGCCGGGGGCGATGTTCAACCTGGGCGCGGCGCTCGGCGATGGCGTGGTGCGGGCGCATCACACGCCGATCTTCGACATCGACGAGCGAACGTTCGCGGTGGGCACCGCCGTGCTGGCCGAGACGGCGCGCCGGTATCTCACGGGCGAGCTGCGCTGAGCAGAACGGGTGGAGGGAGCGATGAGCCAGTTGCACTCGGCCCATGGCGGCGACGCCTGGGTGCCCCGTACCGCATCGCTGGCCGACGAGCTCGGCAGCATCTGGGCGCCGGGCGGCGTCGCCAGCGAGGTTGGCCCGCTGCGCCACGTGCTGCTGCACCGCCCCGGCGCCGAACTGGCGGGCATCAGCGACCCGGCGCCGGTCCTGTGGAACGGGCTGGTCGATCCCGCGCTGGCCCGGGCGCAGCACGACGGGCTGGCGGCAACCTACCGCCAGCTCGGCGTGACGGTGAGCTACATCGAGGCCGGCGGCCGGGCGACCCCGAATCTGTACTTCGCCCGCGATCTGTTCTTCATGACGCCACAGGGGGCGGTGGTGTCGCGCATGGCCTCGGCGGTGCGTGCCGGCGAGGAGCGCCTGGCGGCGGCGGCGCTGGCGCGGCTGGGCGTGCCGATCCTGCACACGGTGCATTCGCATGGCACGTTCGAGGGCGCCGACATCGTGTACCTGCGCGACGGCGTCGTGCTGGTGGCGCATGGCCTGCGCTCGAACCACGAGGGCTGCCGACAGGTGGCCCAGGTGCTGCGCGACATCGGCCTCGAGCCGGTGATCGTCGACATGCCGTGGGGCACCGGCCACATCGACGGCGGCCTGAGCGTGATCGACCGCCAGCGTGCGATCGTGCGACCGCATCACCTGGGGCATTCGGCGATCGCGGTGCTGCGTCGGCTCGCGTACGAACTGATCGAGGTACCCGATGAGCACGAGACGGCGGCCGGCATGGCGATCAACCTGGTGCCGGTGGCTCCCGGTGTGGTGGTGCTGCCGGCCGGCAACCCCATCACCCGGCGGGCGCTCGAGCGGCGCGGCGTACAGTGCCATGCCGTCGACGTCGATGCCCTGATGCGCGGCGGTGGGGCCGTGCATTGCATGACCGGCGTCGTGCACCGCGAGCAGCCGTGATCGGCCCGACGTGGCGGATGCGCGCGACGAGGAGGACCCGATGACCATTCGTGTGGGAGTGATCGGCGCCGGAGCGAACACGGTGCGGTTCCATATTCCGCGGCTGCAGCAGATCGAGGGCGTCGCGGTGACCGCCGTCGTCAACCGCAGCCCCGAGTCGTCGCAGCGGGTGGCGCAGCAGTTCGGCATCGCGCGCGTCCATCGCCACTGGCAGGACCTGGTCGCAGATCCGGCGCTCGATGCGGTGGTGATCGGCACCTGGCCATACCTGCACGCCCGGGCCACGATCGCCGCGCTCCGCGCCGGCAAGCACGTCCTGTGCGAGGCGCGCATGGCGATGGATGTGGCCGAGGCGCTGGCGATGCGCGAGGCGGCGCGGGCCTGCGAGCCGCTGGTGACGCAGATCGTGCCGGCCCCGTTCAGCTTGCCGGTCGATGCGACGATCGCACGGCTGCTGGCCGCAGGGTATTGCGGCGACCTGCTGGCGGTCGATGTCCAGGATGGCGGGGGGTTCATCCAGCCGGACGCCGCGCTCCACTGGCGTCAGGACGCCGATCTGTGCGGCGTGAACGTGATGAGCCTGGGGATCTGGTACGAGACGCTGATGCGCTGGGTGGGCGAGGCGACGCGCGTCGTGGCGCTGGGACGGACGTTCGTGCGGCAGCGGCACGATGCGACCGGGGCATTGCGCGCGATCCGCGTGCCGGATCACCTGGACGTGCTCGCCGATCTGGCGTGCGGCGCCCAGGCGCACATCCGCATCTCGACGGTGCAGGGCCATGCGGGTCCGCCATCGGCCACGCTGTATGGCAGCGCCGGGACGCTGCGCTTCGTCGGTGGCGCGCTGTTCGGTGGCCGCCGCGCCGACGCCGCCCTCGCGCCGATCGACATTCCGGCCCACGAAGCCGGCGCGTGGCGCGTCGAGGAGTCGTTCATCGGCGCGATCCGTGGCAGCGAGCCGGTGCGGCTGACTGATGTTGACACTGGCGTGAAGTACATGCGCTTCACCGAGGCGGTCGCATGCAGCATGGCCAGCGGCACGGCGATCGCGCTGGAGCGGTGATCAGCCCACGGCGCACGGGCCACGCCGGGCCGGGCGCCGTGAGGGTCGGTGGTGCGCCAGCCATGCCGGGGCATGGCTGGCGCAATCATCAGCGCGCCAGCACGGCTGCCTGGGCGAGCTGCCACAGCGGGCCAGGCAGCACGCCGAGCGCGATCAGCGCCAGTGCGGCGAGCGCCAGCGTGACAGCGGTGACTGGCGCGACCGACACCGTCGGCCGGTCGTCGGCTGGCTGCATCCAGATCGGACGCAGCACGCGCAGGTAGTATGCCAGCGCGATGACCGTCGTCACCAGTGCGATGACGACGAGCCAGGCGGCGCCAGCCTCCCACGCGCCGACGAACACGGCAAACTTGGCGGTGAACCCGGCCAGCGGCGGCAGCCCGGCCATCGAGGCGATCGCGATGGTCAGCACAGCCGCGAGCAGCGGGTTCCGCTGGCGCAGCCCTGCCAGATCCTCGAGGCGATCGGCCACGCCGGCCGCCTGCAGCGCCGCCAGCGCGCCGAACGCCGCCAGGCTGCCGATCAGCGCCACCACGAGGTAGTACAGCAGCGCCGCGCTCGCGGCGTCGCGCAGCGGTGCGGCGCCGCCCAGCGGCAGCAGCGCCAGCGCAAGAAACCCGGCGTGGCTGATGCTCGAATACGCCAGCAAGCGCCGCGTCACATCCTGAGGCAGCGCCGCCAGGTTGCCCAGCACCAGCGTCGACAGCGCCAGCAGCGCCAGCAGCGCCGCCCAGCCCGTGAACCCATTGGCACCTGCCGCACCCGCCACATCGGGGAATGCGGCCGTCAGCACGCGCACCAGCAGGAACACGCCGGCGGTCTTCGATGCTGCCGCCAGGAACGCCGCCACCGTGGGTGAGGCGCCCTGATACACATCGGGAGCCCAGCTGTGGAACGGCACCAGCGCCAACTTGTAGGCGACGCCCGCGATCATCAGCGTCACGGCCAGCATGACCGCCCCGCGCTGCGCCACATCGGCGACGCGCACCGCCTCGGCGATGGCGGCGAAGCTGGTGTTGACGCGCGGCGGCCCGCCATCGGCACCGCCGATGCTGGCAGTGACACCGTACGCCAGGCTCATGCCGTACAGCAGCACGGCCGACGAAACCACACCGAACAGCAGGTACTTCATCCCGGCCTCGGCCGCGGCCGGCTGGCGGGCGCTGTAGCCCGCCAGCACATACAGCGCGATCGACGAGCACTCCAGCGCGACGAACGCGATGATCAGCTCCTGCGCCGCCGCCATCACACACATGCCCAGCGTCGCCAGCAGCAGCAGCGTGAAGAACTCGGCCGGGTGCGCATCGGGCAGGTGATCACCGGCGAGCAGCGCCACCACCAGCGCCGCGCCGATCAGCAGCAGGCGCGCCATCACCGTGATGCCGTCGGTCGCGAACGCACCAAGCAGCGCGCCGCGCTCGGCGCCACCCGCCTGCAGATTCCGCCCGAGCGACAGCAGCGCATCGAGCGGGCCGGCAGCACCGGCCGGGGCGATCGTGAACGCCAGGCCACCCTGGACGAGCGTGACCAGCCAGATCAGGCCCAGGCCGATGCCGGTGAGCTGCGCCGCAGCACGGCCGCGTTCGCGCCGTGCAGCCGGATCATCGGCCCAGCGCTCCAGCACATCCGAGCCCAGCACCAGCAGGGCCAGCACCGCGAGCATCAATTCTGGGAGCAGCCGCGGCACATCGCTGATTTGAAACATCATGGATCGCTTGCCTTTCGGCGCAGTGACACGCACACGATGGATGGGCGCTGACGCCCGGCCCGAACGCACCCGCCACGGATCGGCATCCCGCTGGTCCCGATCACGGCAGCGGCACCACCGGCGCAACGCGTGCCAGCGCCTCAGCGATCGGCGCCACGCCGCCAGCCACCAGATCGGTGAGCGGCCCCGGCGCCAGGCCGACCGCCAGCAGGATCGTCGCGAGCCACGCGCCCGCGACGCCTTCCTGCCAGGTCAGCCGCGGCACGCCCGCCAGCGCGTCGGGCAGCGGGCCAAAGAACACACGGCTGATCGCCAGCAGCGTGTAGCCGCCAGTCAGCGGCACCGCGAGCGCCGCCACCAGCGCCAGCGCCGGGAACCGCTCCCAGGTGCCGAGCAGCACGCCGAACTCCGCCCAGAACCCGGCGAACCCCGGGATGCCCATCGACGACAGGCCGCCGAGCGTGAAGAGCAGCGCAGCGAACGGCAACACCTGGCGCAGCCCGCCGAGCTCGGCCATCTGCCGCGTGTGCGTCCGATCATAGATCATCCGGCCGACGACGCCGAACAGCAGCGCCGTGAGGACGCCATGGGCGAACAGCTGCAGCACGCCGCCGGTCATGCCAGTGCGGCTGCCCGACACGAAGCCCAGCAGCGCCAGCGCCATATGCCCGATCGACGAGTACGCCACCATGAACTTGATATCGCGCTGCGCCATCGCCAGGGCGGCGCCCAGCACCGCGCCCAGCGCCATGACGACCGCCAGCGGCGCCAGCCAGGCGGCCGCACCGGCCGGCAGCACCCCGATCGCCACGCGCAGGCAGCCGTAGGCTCCCAGTTTCATCATCACGCCGGCCAGCATCATCGATGCCGCCGTCGGCGCCGCGACGTGCCCGGTCGGCGCCCAGCCGTGGAACGGCACGATGCCGGCCAGCACGCCGAAGCCGAGGAACAGCGGCAGGAACCAGCGCTGCTGGAATTCGGCGGGGAACAGCGCATGCGCGCCCAGCAGCCGCAGGTCGAACGTGCGCATCGCGCTGCCGAAGTACAGCGCGATCGCCCCCGCGATCAGCAGCGCCGATCCCGCCATCATGAACAGCGCCAGCTTGGTGGCGGCATATTCACGGCGCGTCGTGCCCCAGCCGCCGATCAGCAGCACCTTGGGCAGCAGCGTCAGCTCGTAGCACACCAGGAGGATCAGCAGGTCGAGCGAGACGAACACGGCAGACGCGCCGGCGCCCAGCAGCAGCAGCAACGCCCAGTAGCTCGATTCGCGCCCGGCGACGTTCCAGCTCAGCAGCGCGGCGGCCACCAGCACCACACCATTGAGCAGCAGCATCACCAGGCTGATGCCATCGACGCCGAGCAGATAGCTGGCGCCGAGCCCGGGCAGCCAGGGTAGCTGCTCGACGAACTGATAGCGCGGCCCGCCCGGATCATAGCCGAGCGTCACCAGCACTGCCAGCGCACACGACACCGCCGCCGCCAGCGTCCCGAGCGTCCGGATCAACTGGCGGCGCGCGTCGGGCAGGAACGCCACCAGCGTGCCGGTGGCGAGTGGCACCAGCCAGATCAGGCTGAGCCACGGAATGGTTGGTGCGAGATCGACCAGTTTCATCGCTCACGGCATTCCTGCGCCGATGCCGGCGGTCGCCCCGCCGCATCGACGCGCTGCTCGACTCCCAGGGTCACGACGACGGCCCGCCGGCGAGCGCTGCCGCCAGCGACAGCGCCGTCCGGTTGATCAGATCGAGGATCGGCGCCGGATACAACCCCAGCGCCACCAGTCCCACCAGGACTGGTGCCAGCGCGAGCACCTCGACCAGCGCCGGGCCGGCGTGGTGTGGGCCGCGCGGGGCGCCGTGGAATACCTGGCCGTACCAGCGCAGCAGCGCCAGCCCGGTGATCACCAGGCCAGCGGTGGCGCCGAGCGCATACAGCGGCGCGCTGGCCCACACCGCCCGCATGATGTAGAACTCGCCGACGAAGCCGGCGAGGCCGGGCAGGCCGAGGTTGGCGAACATGGCGATGCCGGCGGCGCCGGCGAGCCGGGGCGCACGACTGCGCAGGCCAGCGCAGGCCCGCGCATCGTGGCTGCCGGTGTGGCGCGTGATCCACGCGATCACGATGAACAATGCCGCCGTCGACAGGCCGTGCGCCACCAACTGGAACAGCGCCCCGTCGATCGCCAGCGCGCGGCTGGTCGTGTCGGGCGCCGCCGCGGCTGCGGCGACGGCCAGCCCGACATACCCCATGTGATTGATCGAGGTGTACGCCAGCATGCGCTTCATGTCGCCGGTTGCGTGCCGCAGCGCGCCGAGCGCGCCCACGATCACGCCGGACAGCGCCAGCGCGCCGACGAACGGCGCCGCCAGTTGTGCCGCCTCGGGGAACAGCGGCAGCGCCACCCGCAGCATGCCGTAGGCGCCCAGCTTCGACATCACCCCGGCCAGCATGATCGACCCGGCCACCGGCGCCTCGGCGTAGGCGTCGGGCAGCCAGGTGTGCAATGGCCACAGCGCCAGCTTCACTGCCAGCGCGACGAAGATCGCCCAGAACAGCAGCGACGCATACAGTAGCGGAAACCGGCCCAGGGTGTCGCTGAAGCGCTGCGCATCGAGGTACGCGAACACCAGCGCCTGCAGATCACCGCCCGCCATGCCCGACTGTCCGGTGCCGAGGCGCCCGAGCTCGATCAGGTCGAGCGTCGGCCGGCCGGCATGTGCCGTCGCGAGATACACCAACTGGAACGGCAGCAGCAGCCCCAGCGATGCGACGATGGTGTAGATCACGAACGTCTGGGCAGCGCCACGGCGCCGCGCCGGATCGCGCCCCCAGCCATCGATCAGCAGATACGCCGGGATGAGGCTCAACTCCCAGCAGATGAAGAAGAAGAAGAAATTGAGCGAGACGAAGCAGCCGAACAGCGCCGCCTGCAGCACCATGATCAGCGCAACATGCGTCGCCACGCGCTCGTCCTCGCGCCACGCCAACGCCAGCGCCAGCGGCGTGAGCACCGCCGTGAGCAGCACCAGCGGGAAGCTCAGGCCATCGACGCCGACCGCATACTCGACGCGGATCGCCTCGACCCACGGCACGCGTTCGACGAACTGCAGCCCGACCGCCTGTGGATCGAATGCCGCCCAGAGCGCGATGACGATGCCGAGCGGAATGGTCGACCACGCCAGCGCGCCGCGGCGCACCAGCGTCGCATCGAGACGCGCGCCCGCCGCGGCCCACGCCAGCACGGCGCCCACCAGCGGCGTCAGCAGCACCATCGTCAGCCAGGGCGGCGTCGCCGCCGCCGCCAGAACGCCCATTTCATTCCTCCCGGGGCACGCACGGCGTGCCCGCGTGCCGTGATCCGATCATGGGCGCAGCAGCGTCACCGCCGCCACGGCGAACAGCACGACGCCGCCGACGACGAGCGCCAGCGCGTCCTGGATGCGGCCGGTCGCGCTGCGGCGCACCTCGCCGCCGAGCTCATCCACTCCACGGCCGGCCAGATCGGCGCCACCCTGGAGCACGATGTCGTCGATGCTCGCCGTGATCCGGCCGACGAGCCCGGCCGTCGTGCCGACCAGCGCGATCAACCGGCCGATGATGGCACGATCAACCCACCGGCGCAGGTTCATGGCGACGTCGATCGCCGCACCGAAGCTGCGCCGGTAGAGCATGTCGAGGCGGTAGCCCTGCGCCAGCAGCGCCAGCGCACCACGCGCATTGGGCTGTGCCAGATCGGCATCGGTGGCGATGCCGCGCAGCGCCCAGCCCAGCCCGCCACCCGCCAGCGCCACCAGCGTCGCCAGCGCCGCGATGCCGGGGTGGAACGCGCCGACCTCCGCGCCGATCAGGTCGCTCAGGCCGTGCTGCCACGGCAGGTTGATCCCGCCCACCAGCACCGCCGCCGCCGCCAGCAGCACCAGCGGCAGCCGCATCGCGCCGGTCGCGTCGTGGGGCACCGTTGCGCCACCACGGAAGCTGCCGAAGAACACCAGCCAGACCTGGCGCGTGAGGTAGGCCGCCGTCAGCAGCGACGCCGCCAGCAGCGCAGCCGCCACGCCCCATGCACCGTGAGTCAGCGCATGGGCCACGATCTCGTCCTTGCTCCAGAACCCGGCCAGCGGCGGCAGGCCGGCCAGCGCCGCCGCCCCGAGCAGATACGTGACGAACGTCAGCGGCATATGCCGCCGCAATCCACCCATCGCCCGGATGTCCTGCGTCGGCCCGTCATGCCCCACCGCCTGCTCCATCGCATGGATGATCGCGCCGGCGCCGAGGAACAGCAGGGCCTTGAAGCAGGCATGCGTGATCAGGTGGAAGATCGCCGCACCCCAGGCGCCGATGCCCAGCGCCGCCACCATGAATCCCAGCTGCGAGATCGTCGAATACGCCAGCACGCGCTTCAGGTCAGTCTGGACCAGCGCGACCAGCGCGGCGCCGACGGCGGTGAGCGCACCGATCGCGGCGACCCACGGCAGGATGCTGCTCGCTGCGAAGATCGGATACGTGCGCGCCACCAGAAAGACCCCCGCAGCCACCATCGTCGCCGCATGGATCAGCGCCGACACCGGCGTCGGGCCCGCCATCGCATCGGGCAGCCAGACGTGCAGCGGGAACTGCGCCGACTTGCCGACTGTTCCGGCGAAGAGCAGCAGCGCTGCCAGCGACGCTGCCGGGATGCCGGGCAGCGCCGGCGTCGCCGCCAGGTGCGCCAGCGCCTCCGGCGCGAACAGCTGCCCCGGCGCCGTGCCGAAGTGCAGGCTGCCCGTCTCGTGCCACAGCAGCGCGATGCCGAGCAGGAACAGGACATCGCCGACCCGTGTGATCAGGAATGCCTTGATCGCGGCTTCGCGTGGCGCCGGGCGCATGGCGGCACCATCGCGCTCGTACCAGAAGCCGATCAGCAGATACGAGCACAGTCCCATCACTTCCCAGGCGATGAACAGGAGCAGCAGATTGTCGGCGATGACCGCGGTGAGCATGGCGGCGCTGAACAGCGTGGTGAAGCCGAAGAACCGCGCCTGGCGCGGGTCGTGGGCCATGTAGCCGATGGCGAACAGCTGAATGACTGCCGACACCGGCGCGACCATCGCGATCAGCGCGGCGGCCAGCCCATCGATGCGATACCCCAGCGCGATGACGCCGTCGGCGGCGGGCGCCCAGCGCAAGGAGCCCGCAGCCGTCGCGCCACCCGCCACGGCCAGCGCCGCCAGCAGCGCCAGCAGCGCCGCGAGCGCGCCGGCGCCGACCGCCAGCGGGCCGGCCCAGCGTTCGGCGCGCGATGGCATCAGCTGGATCAGCAGGCTCGCCGCAGCCGGGAGCGCCGCGATCAGCCAGGCATGGTCGAGGGCGAGATTCATGGATCACCCCTGCAAGTTGCGCATGTCGTCGGCCACGATGGTGCGCCGCGTGCGATAGACCGCGATCACCATCGCCAGCCCGACCGCCGCTTCGGCTGCGGCGATGGTGATGATGAACAGCGCGAAGACCTGCCCCGCGACCAGGTTGGGCTCGAGGTAGCGCCAGAACGCGATGAGGTTGATGTTGACCGCGTTGAGCATCAGTTCGACGCCGAACAGGACGCCGATCAGGCTGCGCCGGACGATGACGCCGAACAGCCCGATGCAGAACAGGATCGCCGCCAGCGTCAGGACCCAGCTCAGCGGCACGGCATCGATCATGCTCATGGCGTTCCATCCTCGGCGCGGTCAGCCGCGCCACGTTGGGCCGCGATGTCGTCGGCCAGCGTCGGAGTACGCCGCCGCCGCTCTTCCATGGCGATCACGACGGCGCCGATCAGCGCGACGAGCAGCACGATGGCGGCGAGCTGGAACGGCAGCAGGTATTCGCGCATCAGTGCGGTGCCCAGCTGTGGCGCGCGCGACACCGGCAGGTCGTCGTCGGTGAGCCGCCAGGGGACGGCGCCGATCGTCGTGATCAGCACGGCGGCGAGCCCGATGACGCCGGCCAGGGCGATCCACCATGGGCCTGCGCGCCACGCCGGCTCGTGCCGTTCGTGCTGCCGCGTGAGCATGATGGCGAACAGGATCAGGATCGAGACGGCACCGACATAGACCAGGACCTGCGCGACGCCGATGAACTCGGCTTCGAGCAGCAGATACAGCGCACCGACGGCGAAGAAGGTCGCGATCAGCCAGAGTGCTGCACGCACGATCTCGCGCGAGATGACGACCAGGACGGCACTTGCGATGATCAGGCTCGCGATCGCGATGAAGATCACTGTGACCATGATGGCCCCGATTGCTCTGTGTGTGCCGCACGGCCGCCTGCCGGCCGTGCTGGTGCGCGGTTGCCCCAGCCCGCCGCTGCGCTCATGCCGGCACCACGACAGGCGCCGCCGCGGGCGCACGGTTGATGCGCAGGACCCAGCGCGTCGCGCCGAGATTGATGACGGCGGTGACCAATGCTGCCACGCCGATCCGCTGCCAGGGCGCCAGCCCGTCGACCGGCAGCAGGTTGCCCCATTCGATGCTGCTCCATTCCGTCAGCCCGACCCACAGTGCGGCGCTGGCGACGTTGACCAGCGCCAGCGGCAGCAGGTACTTCCACGCGAAGCTCATCAGCTGATCGACGCGCAGCCGCGGTACGGCGGCCCGAATGACGACCATCAGCATGAAGAGGCCCCAGGCCTTGAGCAGCAGCCAGAGCAGCGAGAGCAGACTGGCCGCGGCGCCCAGGCCGGCATCGGCGAGCCAGGCGACGCCCGGCCCCTGCCAGCCGCCCAGAAAGACCACGGCGCTCAGCACGGCCAGCGCGAAGTTCAGCAGATATTGCGCAATGTAGAACACGGCGAACTTCATGCCGCTGTATTCGGTCATGTATCCGGCGACGATCTCGGAGTCGGCTTCGGGGATGTCGAACGGCGTGCGCTCGCCTTCGGCGAGGGCGCAGATGAAGAAGATGATGCCGCCGAGCAGGCCGACGGGCGTGAAGATGAACCAGCCGAGCCCGAGATCGGGCGCGCCGGGGATGCTGCTGCCGAACAGCGGAATGCCGGCCTGCAGCTCGGGCATGCGCGCCAGCGACATGCCGCCGGTCAGCAGCACGATGCCGAGCAGCGCGATGATCAACGGAATCTCGTAGGCGATGAGCTGCGCGATCGAACGCATCGCACCGAGCAGCGCGAAGGTGTTGCGCGATCCCCAGCCCGCCATCATCAGCCCGACGCCCGAGATCGATGAGACGGCCGCGATGTACAGCACGCCGACCTCGAGATCGACGGCGACGAGGCCACGCCCCCACGGCAGCACGGCCAGCATCATCGCGATCGGTGCGAGCGCGACGATCGGCGCCAGCAGATGCACCCAGCGGTCGGCCGCGCGCGGGATGATGTCTTCTTTGGTGAACATCTTGATGCCGTCGGCGATCGATTGCAGGATGCCCTCCGGGCCGACCCGATTGGGCCCGAGACGGTCCTGCATGCGGGCGATGAGGCGCCGCTCGACCCAGACCTGCAGCATCATCGTGATGGCACCGCCGATGAGCAGGACGCCGGCGATGATGGCGTGATTGAGCGCGGCGACGAGCCAGCCGGGCGCCTGCTCGATGACGAGGATCTGGCTGATCACGATGGTACGATTCATGCGTCGCCCCCCTCGCGCTGCCGCGCGGCATTGCGCGCCCGGATGGCGGCGAGCCGCGCCGCCTTCGCATCGCCGGCGGGCATCGGCTCACCACCGACGGGCTCGCCGGCCGGGGCTGGTGCGGCGTCGGGGGCCGGCGCATCGGTGGCTGCCGCGTTGCGCGCCCGGATGGCGGCGAGCCGCGCCGCCTTCGCGTCGCTGGCGGGCACCGGCTCACCACCGGCGGGCTCGCCGGCCGGTGCGGCGTCAGCGATGGGTGCGGCTGGCGCATCGGCGGGTGCTGGCGCCGCGCGTGCCGGCGTCATCCCGACCGTACCGGTACGCCGTCGCCGGCTGCCCTGGAGCTTCTTCATCGCGCCATCGCGCGCCTCGGCCCACGCCTGCGGCGCGAGCTGCGCATAGTACGACACCGGCCGCGCCAGACCGACGCGATCGACGGTCAGCGGATCGCGCGTCGCCGTCGACAGTTCGAACGCATGATCCATCTTGATCGCGTCGAACGGGCAGACTTCGGCACACAGGCCGCAGCTCATACATGCGTCGTACTCGAGGATGAATTCGTCGATCGCCGGCACCGCCTTGCCGCTGGCCGGATCGCGCGCCTGGGTGATGTGGATCACCTGTGGCGGGCAGATGCGCTCGCACTGGTAGCACGACGTGCACAGCTCATGGCCGGAGTCGTCGTCGAACAGCAGGATCGGCAAGTTGCGCGACGCCTCGGGCAGCGGCGTGCGCTCCTCGGGGTACTGCACCGTGAATACCCCGCTCGTCTGCTCGGGCCGCTCGAGGCGCGGGCCGAACGCATCGCGCAGATGCCGCAGCACGACGCCGATGCCGCGCACCAGGCCGCGTCCGTCGCGCGTCGCCGGATGGCCGCGATCGACCACGATGACGCCGGGTTGTTGTTCGCTGGACATCGCTCACCGCCCTTTCAGCGTCGATCGCTCAGCGATCGACCTCACCCATCACGATGTCGATGCTGCCCAGGATGACGACGACATCGGCCAGCAGGTGCCCGCGGCACATCGCGCCGAGCGGCGTCAGGTTGATGAACGACGGCGCGCGCACCTTGTAGCGATAGGGTTGGGTCGAGCCATCACTCACCAGATAGAAGCCCAGCTCGCCCTTGGGCGACTCGACGCGGGCATACGCCTCGCCGGCCGGCGGCCGCAATGCTTTCTGCTTGCCGAAGTTGGCCAGCGCCGGATTGATGTGCCCGCCACCGGTGTCGGGCAGGCGCTCGCGGATCTGCTGCAGGATGCGATAGCTCTGGCGCATCTCGGCGAAGCGCACCAGCGTGCGGTCATACACGTCGCCGACCGACCCGACCGGGATGTCGAATGCCAGCTCGCCATAGATGCCATACGGCTCGGCGCGGCGGATGTCGTATGGCACGCCCGACCCACGCAGCACCGGGCCAGTGACGCTGTAGCCGGCGGCGACGTCGCGCGGCAGGATGCCGATGCCGCTCGAGCGCGCGACGATGATCTCGTTGTCGCGGAGCAGTTGCTCAAATTCGTCGAAGAATGCCGGCAGCCCACGCATCAGCTGATCGAAATAGGGCAGGAACTCCGGCGGGAGATCGCGCACGACGCCACCGAAGCGGAAGTAATTGCACATCATCCGTGCGCCACTGGCCATCTCGAACAGATCGAGGATCTTCTCGCGTTCGCGCATGCCGAACTGCAGGGCGGTGTGCCACGCCCCCATGTCGTTGATCATGAAACCGATGGCGGTGGCGTGGTTGAGGATGCGGGTGAGCTCCGACATCAGCGCCCGGATATAGCTGGCGCGCTGCGGCACCTCGATGCCGGCGAGCCGCTCGACCGCCAGCGCATAGCCGTAGTTGCTCGTCATCGAGTTGAAGTAATCCAGCCGGTCGGTGTACGGCATCGTCTGGATGTAGCTCGACGCCTCGGCAAGCTGCTCGTGATTGCGGTGCAGGTAGCCGAACACCGGCCGCAGCGCGACGACTGTCTCGCCATCAAGCGTGACTTCCATGCGGAACACGCCGTGCGTGCTGGGGTGCTGCGGGCCGATGTTCACCTGGAGCAGCTGTGACTCGTGCGCGCTCATCGTCACTCCTCGCCGGCGCCGGCGATGTACTTGTCGCCCTGCCGCGGGAAGTCACGGCGCATCGGGTGCCCGACGAAATCGTCCCACAGGTAGATGCGCCGCAGGTCGGGGTGGCCGTCGAACGTGACGCCGAAGAGATCATACGCCTCGCGCTCCTGGAGCTCGGCGCCCGGCCAGCATGCGACCAGCGACGGCAGCCGGGCCGCGGCGCGCGGGGTCCGCGCCCGAAACGCCAGCGGCGCGCCACCCGCCGGCGACACCACGTGATACACCACCTCGATCTCGCCGCGCGCCAGATCATCGACGGCGGTCAGGTTGGTGAGCATGGCATAGCCGAGCCGGTCGCGCACAAACCGCGCGACCGCCGGCAGGTCGGCCGCATGCGCCTCGAGCCGCGCCGCGTCGCGCCAGGCCGCCGGCAATGCCGCAGTCAGCCGCACGGCGGCAGGCTGGTCACTCATGTGCGCCCCCACGCTTCAGGTCGTCGGCGGCGATCTCGCGGGCGACGCCGCGGGCGCGCCACGGCGTCTCGCGCGCGACGGTGTCGTCCATGATCGGAAACAGCCGGATCTCCTGCGGGTGCTCGAGTTGCCCCGAGCGCTGCTCCTCGGCGTGGGGCGAGGTCAGCGGGCTCAGCAGCGGCAGCCCGCCGACCGGGTCGATCGTCTGGCCGTCGAGCTCGAGGCCGTGACGCCCGAGCGACGGAACCGGATGATCGCGCGCCTCGCGGTCGCTGTACCAGCGCACCGCGTCGAGCCGCTGGGCGTCGATCTGCGCCTGCAGCGTCATCAGGCCATGGAGCAATGCCTCGGGGCGCGGCGGGCAGCCGGGGACGTAGACATCCACCGGGATGAGCAGGTCGATGCCACGCAGGACGTTGTAGCCGTCGCGGAAGGGCCCGCCCGAGGTGGCGCAGGCGCCCATCGAGATGACATACCGCGGCTCGGGCATCTGGTTGTAGAGCCGCACGACCTGCGGCGCCATCTTCTTCGTCACGGTGCCGGCGACGATCATCAGATCGGCCTGGCGCGGCGACGCACGGAACATCTCGGCGCCGAACCGCGCCAGATCGACCCGCGCCATGCCGGTGGCCATCATCTCGATGGCGCAGCAGGCCAGGCCGAATGAGAGCGGATAGACCGACGAGCGCCGGCCCCAGTTGTAGAGCCGCGTGACGGTCGTCAGAAAGACGCCGTGACGCTCGGCCGCGAGCTGTGCTTCGGTTGCCATCGCCCCACCCGCCTTCACGCCCACTCCAGGGCGCCCTTCTTCCATTCGTAGACCAGGCCGAAGACGAGGATGATGATGAACACCGACATCGCGACGAGGGCGAACAGGCCTAGCTGTCCGTAGGCGACGGCCCATGGGTACAGGAAGACCACCTCGACATCGAAGATCACGAACGCGAGCGCGTACATGTAGTACTGCACCTTGAACTGTACGCGCGTGCCGCCGGTGACCTCGAGGCCACACTCGTAGGTGTCACGCTTGATCGGAGTGCTGCGCTGCGGCCGGAGACGCCAGGCGGCGATCAGCGGCACGAGCGGGAAGACCAACGCGGCGATGAAGAATACGCCGATGAATGCATATGCGTCGAGCAACGTCGCGCCCTTTCACGAGATGCGTTCAGCGTCGGGTCGAGCGACGCGACCGAGTATAGCACACTGGCGCAGCGCGGGCAAGCCGCGCACCGGTAGCTCAGCGGCCAGGTCACGCATCGTCGGCGCCCGCCGGGCTGCCCCGCGACACCGCCGGCCCACCATCCCACGACCCGGCACCGGCATGGTATACTGGCGGCAGTAGGCATCGATCGGGGTCGGCATGAGCGCCAGTCGAGTGGTAGCCCCCAATTCGGGCGATGATGACCAGTTGGTCGAGAAGAGCCTGCGGCCACGGCGGCTCGCCGAGTTCATCGGCCAGGAGAAGGTCGTCGAGCAGCTGCGGATCGCCATCGCCGCGGCGCAGGGCCGTGGCGAGCCGCTCGATCACACGCTGCTCTACGGCCCGCCCGGCCTGGGCAAGACCAGCCTGGCCGGCGTGCTGGCCAACGAGATGGGCGTCAACCTGCGGCTCACATCGGGGCCGGCGATCGAGCGTGCCGGCGATCTTGCGGCCATCCTCACCAATCTGCGCCCCGATGACGTGCTGTTCATCGACGAGATCCACCGGCTGAACCGCGCCATTGAAGAGGTGCTGTATCCGGCGATGGAGGATTTCGCGCTCGACATCATGGTCGGCAAGGGGCCCAGCGCGCGCAACCTGCGGCTCAGCCTGCCGCGGTTCACCGTCATCGGCGCGACCACGCGGCTGGCGCTGCTCACCTCGCCGCTGCGCGACCGCTTCGGCTCGGTGCTGCGTCTCGAGTTCTACGGCGATGATGCGCTCTACGAGATCGTCATGCGGGCCGCACGCATCTTCGGCATCGCCACCAGCGACGATGGCGCCCGCGAGATCGCACGCCGCGCGCGCGGCACGCCCAGGATCGTCAATCGCCTGCTGCGGCGCGTCCGCGACTATGCCCAGGTGGTCGGCGGTGGCGTCATCACCCACGAGGTGGCCCGCGAGGCGCTGGCGCGCCTCGAGGTCGACGAGCTCGGGCTCGACGAGAACGATCGCCGCCTGCTGCGCAGCATCATCGAACTGTTTCGTGGCGGGCCCGTCGGGCTGTCGACCCTCGCCGCCGCGCTGGCCGAAGAGATCGACGCGGTCGAGGATGTCTACGAGCCATTCCTGCTGCAGCTCGGCTTCCTGCAACGGACTCCGCGCGGTCGCGTCGCGACGCCGCGCGCGTACCAGCACCTCGGCATACCCTACCGCGAACCCGGCGTCGGCGATGCGCCCGGCGACCAGGGTCGCCTCTGGTGAAACCATCGACCATGGAGGAGCACGATGACGTCGTTCGATGCGGTCCAGCACTTCCGCGAGCAGGGCTTCACCCTGATCTCCGGGCTCTTCAGCGATGACGAGGTCGCCAGCCTGCGCGACCACTACATGGAGCTACGCGCCCGCGGCGCCCATCCGGGCGATTTCGGCGGGATCGATATGTCGAGCAACGATCCGCTGAAGCGCTACCCGCGCATGATCCACATGCACCGCTGGGATGCGCCCAGCCTGCAGTGGCTGCTGGATGAGCGCCTGGCACGGGCGATGACGGCACTGCTCGGCACCGAGCCGTTCGCGGTGCAGACGATGCTGTACTTCAAGCCGCCGGGCGCCCGCGGCCAGGCGCTGCACCAGGATCAGTACTACCTGAAGGTCAATCCGGGCACCTGCATCGCCGCCTGGATGGCGCTCGACGACTGCGATGAGGCCAACGGCTGCCTGCAGGTGGTGCCGGGGACGCATCAGCTGCCGCTGCTCTGCACGGTCGAAGCCGACCTGCACAACAGTTTCACCGACGTCACGGTGCCGCTCGCCGAGGGCATGCAGCCCACGCCGGTGGTGATGCGCGCCGGCGATGTGCTGTTCTTCAACGGGCAGCTGATCCACGGCAGCTTCCCCAACCGCACCGATGACCGCTTCCGCCGCTCGCTGATCGGCCACTACATCGTCGGCGAGGCGCGCGAGGTGGCGCGCTACTACCACCCGGTGCTGCGCATGGACGGCACGACGGTGGATCTGGGCGTGAGCGTCGGCGGCAGCGAGTGCGGCGTCTGGGTCGAGCGCGATGCTGGTCCGGAGGTGGCGATGCAGGCGGTGGGCGCACGCGGCGGCCCGGATCACGAATGACGCACGGCCGCGCCCCGTCGGGGTGCGGCTGCGATCGGCCCGGCGCACTGCCGGATGCCACGCCCGCATGACGACACCCGGACGGGCAGGCCCGTCCGGGTGTCTGACCGTCAGGACGCCGCGTCGAGGCTGGTGCGCAGCAGCCCGATGGCCTCGTCGACCTGCTGCCGCGCGAATGTCAGCGGCGGCACCAGCCGGATGACATCCTCGCCGGCGGTCGCCAGCAATAGCCCGTGCTGGTGCCCGGCCTCGCGGACTGCGGCGGCGTCGCCACGGATCTGGATGCCGCGCATCAGACCGCGGCCGCGCAGTTCGACGATGTCGTCGCGGCTGGCGGACAGTTCGTCGAGCGACTCGCCCAGATAATCACCGACCTCGCGGACGTGCGCCAGGAAGCCCGGCGCGCTCAGCTTGCGGAACACGGCACCGGCCACGGTGGCGATGAAGGGCCCGCCGGCGAACGTCGAGCCATGGTCGCCGGCGTGGATCGTCGCCGCGACGCGCTCGCGCACCAGGATGGCGCCGATCGGCAGCCCGCCGCCGAGCGGCTTGGCGACGGTCATGATGTCGGGCGTCACGCCGCTCGGTTCGTGCGCCCAGAGCGTTCCGGTGCGCCCGACGCCGCACTGGATCTCGTCGAGGACCAGCAGTGCGCCCGTCGCGTCGCAGCGCGCCCGCAGCGCCTGGAGGAACGCGTCGGTGGCGACGCTCAGCCCGCCTTCGCCCTGTACCGGCTCGACCACGACCGCGCACACCGTCTCGTCGATCGCCGCCAGCGCGCCATCGATGTCGTTGAAGGTCGCGAAGCGCACGCCCGGCATCACCGGCTCGAACGGCTGGCGGTACTTCTCGCGGGCCGTGATCGAGACCGCACCGATGGTGCGGCCGTGGAAGGAGCCGCTGAATGCCACGATCGTGTGCTTGCCCGGGCCGTAGGTGTCCCGGGCGTGGCGTCGGCTGAACTTGATCGCGCCCTCGATCGCCTCGGCGCCGCTGTTACAGAAGAACACCCGGTCCAGGCCGGGCGTCGCCTCGATCAGCATCCGGGCGAGCGCCCCGGCCGGCTTCGAGTGATACAGGTTCGACAGGTGCAGGACTCCGCCGGCGGCCGCCTGGATGGCCGCGGTCACGTCGGGGTCGCCGTATCCCAGTGCGTTCACGGCGATGCCGGCGACACAGTCGAGATACTGGCGACCGTTGGTGTCGTACAGGTAGCATCCGTCGCCACGCTCGATGACAAAGCCAGGACGCACGTACGTCTGCACGATGTAGCGCTGTTCGTGTTCGATCGACTCGTCGATGGTCATGCTGCACTCCTCTGCCGGCGGACACCGTGCCGGGCGCGTTGGCCGGTGTCGGCGAATGGCCCGAGTATAGCACAGGCGCCCGCGGCACAATGCCCGGGCCGGCAGCGGCCGCCCGGGCGCCGTTCCACATGCCGCGCGACCCGATCATCGCCACATCGGCGGCATCACCGCGAGATCACGTCGCGGCAACCCGCCACAACCGCGGCATGCACGGTATAATGCGGGCTGATGCCACTTCAGAAGGGAGTAAACAGCACCATGCATGTGCGCGCCATCGACCCGATGCTGCTCGACGCCGACCCTGCGGGCGTGCGCGAAGACCCGGGCGACGTCTCGGGCCTGGCGGCCACCATCGCCGACTACGGCCTGCTCCAGCCGATTGGCGTCGTCGCGGGCGATGCCGGCCGCTACACGGTGGTGTACGGCAATCGGCGGCGCGTGGCGGCGCTCGAACTGGGGCTGAGCAGCGTGCCGTGCGTCGTCCTCGAGGCCGGCGAGCAGACGCTGGTGCAGCAGTTGGCCGAAAATCTGCAGCGGCGCCCGCTGAACGATCTCGAGCAGGCGCGCGCCTTCGCCCGTCTGCGCGCCGATCTGGCGACGCGCTCCGACGAATCTGCGCTCGACGATCAGGTCGGCTCGTTGGTCGGCCTCACCGGGCGGACTGTGCGGCGCTACCTGGGCCTGCTCGAACTGCCCGAGGCGATCCAGCAGTATCTGCGCCGCGAGGAGTTGACCGTCACCCAGGCGCATCACCTGCGGCGCGTGCCCAACCCGCGTACGCAGCTCGAGCTGGCGCGCGCTGCCGTCGATGAGGGCATGTCGGCCGCCGAGATCAGCCGCCTCGCCAGTTTCTTCGCCGCCAACCCGACGCTCTCGCTGGATCAGGCGCTGGCGGCGGTGCAGCAGGGCGTCGATACCCACGCCGAGATGATGCGCGAGCTGCACAGCGTGACGCCGGACGCCGGCATGCTGCGTGGTGCGGCGCTCGGCGGCGCCGAGCGCGGCGAGGCCGGGCCCGATGATGCCGCCGACGCCGATGAGGCCTGGGCGCCCGACGGCGACCAGGCCGTCGAGGGCTCCTTTGAGACGACGCTCGAGAACCAGCCGAAGAACAAGGCGCGGGTCTTCCGCATCCGCTCGCTCGACCAGATGCTCGATGAGACCGACCGGCTGGCGCGGGCGCACGTCGACGGCGATCTGGTGCGGTGGGTCGAGAGTGACGACGGCGCGGCGATGAAGGTGCGGCTGCTGATCAAGCAGATCGATCAACTCGCGCGGGCGCTGCGCGGGCTGGCCAGCCAGCGCGGCTGGGAGTTCGATGACTGAGATGACTGCCGCAGGATATGGACCGGAAAACGCGGGAGGATGTCGATGGAACGGGTGGTGTATCTGCTGCGTGGCCTGCCCGGTGCCGGCAAGAGCCGCTGCGCTGCCGCACTCGGCTGCGCGGCATTCGAGGCTGATGCGTTCTTTGTGCGCGACGGCGTGTACCAGTTCGATGCGGCGCAGATCGCTGCGGCACACCAGTGGTGCATCAGCCAGGTGCACACGGCGATGGATCTCGGCGTGCCGCGCATCGCGGTGGCCAATACCTTCAGTCAGGCGTGGGAGCTCGAACCCTACCAGGCGCTGGCCAGCGGGCACGGCTACACCGTGTTCGCGCTGATCGTCGAGAACCGGCACGACGGGGCGAGCGTGCATGCTGTGCCGGACGAGGTCATCGAGGCGATGCGCCAGCGGTTCGAGGTGCGGCTGTGAGCGCCCGGCCGCAGCCGAACATCCTGTACATCCACTCGCATGATACCGGGCGCTACACGGCGGCCTACGGCCACGCGCTGGCGACGCCCGCCATCGCCCGGCTGGCCGGCGCCGGCGTCGTCTTCCGCCAGGCGTTCAGCGCCGCGCCGACCTGCTCGCCGAGCCGGGCGGCGCTGCTCACCGGCCAGGCGCCACACTCGGCGGGCATGCTCGGCCTGGCGCACCGCGGGTTCGCGCTGCATGATCCCCGGCAGCACCTGGCGCACACGCTGCGCGCTGCGGGCTATGTCACCGCGCTGGCCGGCGTGCAGCACGAGGCACTCGAGCCGCACACGCTCGGCTATCAGCAGATCGTGAGCCCGGTGGCGCCGGCGATGGCCCTCGCCGAACGCGTGGCGGCATTCCTCGCCGCTGCGCCGCAGCCGTTCTTCCTGTCGGTCGGCTTCGTCGAGACGCACCGCCCCTTTCCGGATGCCGGGCCGCCGCCCCACGCGCTGCGCGTTCCGGCGCCGCTGCCCGATACCCCCGAGACGCGTCGCGACATGGCGGGGTACGCCGCTATGGTGCAGCAGCTCGACGCCGGCATCGACGCCGTGCTGGCAGCGCTCGATGCATCGGGCGCCCGCGGCCAGACGCTGGTGCTGCTGACGACAGATCACGGCCTGGCGATGCCGCTGATGAAGTGCAACCTGACCAGCCATGGCATCGGCGTGTCGCTGATCATGCACGGGCCGGGCGGGTTCGCCGGCGGCCAGATCTGTGACGCGCTGGTGTCACACATCGACATCTTCCCCACGCTGTGCGATGTGGCCGGCTGCGCGCACCCGGCGTGGCTGCAGGGCCGCTCGCTGCTCCCGCTCGTCGATGGCCGCACCCACGAGATCAACGACGCGATCTTCGCCGAGGTGACCTACCACGCCGCCTATGAGCCGCAACGGGCGGTGCGCACGCGCCGCTACACGTACATCCGCCGCTTCGAGCCGCTCAGCCCGGTGCTGCCCAATGTCGACGACAGCCCGAGCAAGGACGTGCTGCTGCACTCGGGCTGGCGCGAACGGCCCGCCGCCGCCGAGCAGCTCTATGATCTGCTGTTCGATCCCAACGAGATGCAGAACCTGATCGATGATCCGCGCTTCGCCGGCGTCGCGGCGGCGCTGCGCGCCCGGCTGGCCGACTGGATGGCCGCGACCGGCGACCCATTGTGCGCCGGGCCGGTGCCGTTGCCGCCGGCCGCGACTACCAATGATCCGACGGACGATTCGCCCGACGGCCGCCTGCTGCGTGCCGCCGATCTCGTGTGACCCGGACAGTACCGCAGGGAGGTGACGTGATGCGCATCACCGGAATCGAAGCGCTGCCGGTCTGGGGTGGCCAGCGCAATTTCCTGTTCGTCGTCGTCGACACCGACGAGGGCATCTCGGGCGTCGGCGAGGCGGGCATCACCGGCCGCGAGCGTGCGGTGATCGGTGCGATCGAACACTTCACGCCACTGCTCATCGGCCAGGACCCCTTCCGCACCGAGCATCTGTGGCAGGTCCTCGCCCGCGGCGGCTTCTTCCCGGCACAACGCATCCTCACCGCCGCGATCTCGGCGATCGACATCGCCCTGTGGGATATCAAGGGCAAGGCGCTCGGCGTGCCGATCTATCAGCTGCTCGGCGGCCGGGTGCGCGATCGCGTGGTGTGCTATCCGCACAACCAGGCCGCCGGCGACCCCGACGACGTCGCGCCGCTGGTCGAGTCGTGTCTGGCCAGCGCCGCCGCCGGCTGGAAGTTCGTCCGCTGGGGATTGCCGCAGCAAGGCGACCTGCTGCACCCGTCGCGGGCGGTGCGCGCGGCGGTGCGCCAGATGCAGGCGGTGCGCGAGGCGCTCGGCGATGCGATCGAGATCACGCTCGACGTGCATACGCGCCTCGATCTGCCGGACGCTATCTGGTTATGTCGTGAGGTCGAGCCGCTGCGGCCGTTCTTCATCGAGGATCCGTTGCGCAGCGAGAATCCGGATTCGTTCAAGACCTTGCGCCCGCGCACGCACGTGCCGCTGGCCGCCGGCGAGCAGTTCGCCTCGAAGTGGGAGTTCCGCCAGCTGATCGAGGATGAGCTGATCGACTACGCCCGCGTCGATCTGTGCATCGTCGGCGGGTTCACCGAGGCGCGCAAGATCGCCGGCTGGTGCGAGACACATTCAATCAAGCTGGCGACCCACAATCCGCTGGGCCCGGTGTCGACGGCGGCCTGCCTCCAGCTGAATCTGGCGACGCCGAACATGGCGGTGCAGGAACAGCCGGCCCGCCCGGGAACCGTGCTGACCGACGTCGTGCCGCTGCAGCCGGAATGGCAGGACGGCTATCTGCTGCCGGGTGATCGCCCCGGGCTGGGGATCGAGTTCGATCGCGCCGCGGCCCGACGGCATCCGTTCCGCATGACTGAGCCGCCGCACTTGCGCGCTGTGGACGGGGCGTTCACCAACTGGTGAGCGGCCGGCGTGTGGCCGGGCGGCCCCTGGCTTCGGCGCCGGCACGCCCGGCCGCGACGCCACGGCTCACGGGGGCGCCCCCGGCTGGCGCGGCAGGCTGGCACACGATGCCCGCCGCCCGCGCTGCGCCGCGCGGGCTGGCCAGGCGGCGGGCGCGCGCCTCAGCCGCCGGCGCGCATGCGCCGCGCGCGGACGAACGATGCGATGCAGACGGCGAGCAGTCCGCCACACAGCAGCAGCATGCTGCTGCGCGCCACGACCGAGACCATGCTCGATGGCGCGGTGCCCGCGGCAAGATCGATCAGCGCCGGCACGACGTTGAGCGAACCAAGCATGCCGAACAGCGCCAGCACCGCCACGAGATGCATCATCGTCCGCGTGCGCGCGGGCGTGAGCGCCAGCCAGCCGAGCGCCAGCAGCAGCGCACCGATGATTGCCGGGATGAAGATGGTGACGCTGGCGAATCCACTGAGGACACCGCTGAGCAGGCTGATCATGATGAGCAGCGCACCGGTGATGACGGTGAACTGCGGCTCTTTGCCAACCATGGGTCAACTCCTTGTTGTGAGTCATCGTGCCGCTACGCCGCAGCCGCCGCCCGCTGCCGCAGCCTGGGCCCTGCCGCACTGCGGCGGCAGCGTGGCGACCGGGCGCCCGCACCGCGCCCTGGCGGGGCACGGCAATGCCCCGGCCACTGCTCCAGAGTCTATGCGGGTTGCGACAAATTGTCAATACCAGGCGACATGCCGGATGCAGCCGCGCGAGCGATGCCCCGCTGTGACGGGCCTGCCACGCGCCCGGGCAGGCCGCCCGGCGCCGCAGTGCAGCCCGCCGCCGCGCCGCCCAGTCGTGGCCGTGCGATCGCCCCGCTCCGGGACGTCGTCGATGTCAGGCGCAGGCACGCGTCAGGACCGCCAGAATCTGACACGCCTGTGACGCACACGGTGTACAATGGGCGGCACCAGCGGCCCTGCCCGCCGTCGTGCCGCCACACGGCCGGCCGCCGCCGCTGCGCGTTCTGGCGTTGCGTTCGGGGAGCACCATGCAGATCCAGCAGGTCGGTGATCGGCTCATCCGCTGTTCGCGATTGCGAATGTTCAACTGTTACCTGGTGCGCGAATCGGACGGGATGACCCTCGTCGACACCTGCACGGCCGGCTCGGGGGCACAGCTCATCGCGGCGGCACGGGCGGCCGGCAGCGAGATCACCCGCATCGTCCTGACGCATGCCCACTGGGATCACACCGGCGGGCTGGCCGAACTGCACGCGCTGCTACCCGATGTGCCGATCGCCATCGGCACGCGCGAGGCCCGGCTGCTGGCCGGCGATGACAGCCTCGACCCCAACGAGCCCGACCGGCCGATCCCGGGCATCGGGCGCGGCTCAGCGGTGACGCCGACGACCCTGCTGCGCGATGGCGAGATGATCGGTTCGTTGAAGGCGGTGGCGACGCCGGGGCACACGCCGGGGCATCTGGCGTTCTTCGATGTGCGCAACAACACGCTGCTCGCCGGCGACGCGCTGTACACCCTCGGCATCGGCGGGCTGGGGGTCGCTGGCACATTCCGCTGGACGATGCCGGTGTCGGCGTGGTTCACCTGGGATCGGCCGAGCGCGCTGGTGAGTGCGCGGCGGCTGGCGGCACTCCGGCCGGCGCGCATCGCACCGGGGCACGGGCGGGTGATCGAGCGGCCGGCGGGCGCGTTCGATCGTGCCATCGGCATCGCGCAGCGGCAGTTTCAGCGTCAGACGCTGCGATGAGTGCCGGGCCGATGCAGCTTGTGCACCGCGCGCTGGCGTATGGGCCGTGGCGGGATGCCACCTCGGCGGTGGATCTGGCGGCGGCGCCGTATGCGCTGACCAATCGGCACGGCTACCTGCTGGGCCATGTCGATGGCGTGACGCGGCCGATCGGCGACGCCCATCTGCCCGGGCGCATGGGTGGCTGGTGGGTGCATCCGTACCGCGTGGCCGACGCACCGGGCATCGGCGTGTGTGACGCCGACGGCGCTCCGGTGCCGCTCACTGCCGTGCGCGTCGAGGAGGCGCTGGCGCTGGTGTGCTGGCGCGGCCGCTGCGGCCGGCTGGACTTCGAGCGCAGCGATGCGCTGGCGCCGGATACGGCGACGTGGCTGTCGCAGGTGCGGCTGCACAACGCCGACGCACGGCCGTGGCATGGCACGATCGACCTGCACTGCCGCATCACCTTCGAGGGCGCATGGTTCAGCGGCCTGCAGCCCGGCGCGCCCGAATTGCAGCATCACGATGGTGTGGCAGTGGTCTGCGACGCCAGCGCGCCCCGGCACGGCGTCGCGCTCGGCGCCGATCACCCCGGCACGCTGGCGCACGGCGCCGGGCCCGAACTGACGCTGCGCTGCGCCATCACCGTGCCCCCCGGAGCCACGATGACGCTCGCCTTCGCGCTTGCGGCGACGACCAACGGCGCCGCGGCGGCCGTCGCGGCGTTGCGCCAGGCGCTCGCCGATCCCGCCAGCGTGCTGGCGGCGCGCACCGCCGAGTACGCCGCCTGTCGCGACTCTGGCCTGCGCGTGACGGCGCCGGCGGCGCTGGCGCGGGACGTCGCGCTGGCTCGCGCCAATCTGCTGCACCTCGGCGCCGACTACCCCGACCTGGGCGCATACCTGCTGGCCGGCCTGCCCGAATACCCCCAGTTGTTCGGCTGCGACACCACCTACTCGGTGGTCGGCGCCGTCGTCGGCGGTGCCGCCGACGTGATGCGCAGCGCGCTGGAGCGCCTCGGCGACCATGCGGGGCGCGCCTGCGGCCGCGTGCCCCACGAGCTCACCACCAACGGCCGGGTGTTCCATGGCGGCAACATCCAGGAGACGCCGCAGTTCACCATCGCCGTGTGGGACTATCTGCGCTGGACCGGTGATCTCGCGCTGGCGCGGCGCCTGTTTCCGGTGTGCCGCGAAGGCATGTGCGCCATGCTGGCCGCCTGGTCGGACCCGTCGGGGTATCCGCATGGTGACGGGATGGTCGAGCGCCTGGGCATGGGCACCCGCAAGCTCGACAGCGCCTGCTACGCGGTCGCCGGGTATGCGGCGCTCGCCGGGCTGGCGGCGGCGCTGGGCGAGCCCGCTGCCGACTACCGCGCGACGGCCGAGCGCATGCGCGCAGCATTCGACCGCGACTGGTGGCTCGATGACGAGGCTTGCTACGGCGACTCGATGCAGCTCGATGGCCGCGTCACGCTGGCCGGCCACTGGACGGTGGTGCTGCCGCTGCAGCTCGGGCTCGCGACGGCCGAACACGCTGCCCGCGCCCTGGCGCGCATCGAGCGCGACTGGCTGGTGCCGGCGGGGCTGGTCCACACGCGCATGACCGATGAGCAGGTCTGGACGCTGCCGACCGGCCTGCTGGCGCTGGCAGCGTTCCGCCACGGGCGCGCAGCACTGGGCCTGCGGCTGTTGCAGGCCATCGCCGGCACCACCAGGCACGGCGCGCCGGGGATGTTCAAGGAGCTCATCCCCGAAGGATTGTGCTTTGTACAACTGTGGAGCGCAGCGTTGTACCTGCAGGGGGTGGTCGAGGGCATGCTGGGCCTGTCGCCCGCAGCCCATCGCGGGCGTATCGTGGTGCAGCCAGCGCTGCCACCACAGCTCGCCGCGCTGGCCGTCCGCGGCGTGCCAATCGCGGCGCAGACGCTCGACATCGACGTGTCACGCGAATCGATCACGATCAGCCACGTCGCCGGCGTGCAGCCACTCGAGCTGGAGACCGACGCCGGCAGCATGCTGCTGGCGCCGGGCGCCCGCGTGGTGCTCGCACGAACGCCACATGGGCAAGCAGGGTGATGGCCGCCGGGCAATCGTATGCCAGCGGCCTGGAACGGAGCACCGATGCATCACCGCCATGGCTTGCTGCGCACCATCGAGGCGTGGGAGCGCCGTGAGGGCGCGCCGTCGCCGCTCGGCGTGACCTGGGTCGCCGAGTATCAGGCCTTCAATTTTGCGCTGTACTCGCGCCACGCCACCGGCGTGACACTGCTGCTGTATGCCGCCGATGATCCCGTGCATCCGGTACACCAGGTCGAGTTCGATCGCCTGGCCAACAAGACGGGCCGGGTATGGCACTGCTGGGTCGCCGGGGCGGCCGTGCGCGACGCGTGCTATTACGCGTATCGCATCGCCGGGCCCGACGATCCGGCCGCAGGCCACCGCTTTGACCCCCAGAAGATCCTGCTCGATCCGTATGCCCCCGAAGTCTACTTCCCACCCGGCTACAGCCGCCAGGCCTGCGCCCGCCGCGGCGCGACCGATGGCCGCGCGCCGCTCGGCGTCCTGCCGACGCCCCGCCAGACGCTGCTGCGCCCCATCGGGCGGCGCCCGCGCCACACCGCCGACGCAGTCATCTACGAACTGCACGTCCGTGGCTTCACCATGCGCGCCAACGCCGGCGTCAGCCCCGAGCACCGCGGAACGTTCGCCGGCCTGATCGAGAAAATCCCGTATCTCCGCGATCTGGGGGTCACGATCGTCGAATTGCTGCCGGTGCACCAGGCCGACCCGCAGGAGGGCAGTTACTGGGGCTACATGACGCTCAATTTCTTCTCGCCTCACCGCCAGTATGCCGCCGATGATCCGCTCGAGGAGTTTCACCGCATGGTGACCGCATTCCATGCGGCCGACATCGAAGTCTGGCTCGATGTGGTGTATAACCACACCAGCGAGGGCGGCGCCGGCGGGCCGACGTACAGTTTTCGCGGCATCGACAACCGCAGCTACTATCTGCTCGGCGACGACGGCGTGACGTATGTGAATGACACTGGCACCGGAAATACGCTGCGCACCGGGCACGCTGCCGTCCGTGGCATGATCCTCGACAGTCTGCGCTTCTGGGCCGGCACCATGGGGGTCGATGGGTTCCGCTTCGATCTGGCGTCGATCTTCACCCGCGAGAGCGATGGCACCATCAACCAGAACGACCCCTCGCTGATCGCCGAGATCAGCCTGCTCGGCCACAACAGCGACGTACGACTGGTCGCCGAGGCCTGGGATATCGCCAGCTATCAGCTCGGCCGGGGGTTCCCCGGCCAGACTTGGCTGCAGTGGAATGGGCAATTCCGCGACGACGTGCGGTCGTTCGTGCGGGGGGATCGGGGCCTGGTGCCACACCTGATGCGCCGCCTGTACGGCAGCGATGACCTGTTCCCTGATACGCTCGAGGATGCCTATCGCCCGTATCAGAGCGTCAACTTCATCACAGCGCATGATGGATTCTGCATGTACGACCTGGTGTCGTACAACCACAAACACAACCATGCCAACGGCGAGCGCAATGCCGACGGCAGCGACGACAACCGCAGCTGGAACTGCGGCTGGGAGGGCGACGTCGGCGCGCCCGAGCAGGTGCTCATGCTGCGCCGCCGCCAGATCCGGAACTTCTGCGCCCTGCTGATGCTCGCCAACGGCGTACCGCTGATCGTCGCCGGCGACGAGTTCATGCACACGCAGCAGGGCAACAACAACCCCTACAACCAGGACAACGAACTCACCTGGCTCGACTGGTCGGCGCTGGAGCGTAATCGCGACACGCACCGCTTTTTTTGCATGATGATCGCCTTTCGCCGGGCACACCCCTCGATCGCGCGCAGCCGGTTCTGGCGCGACGATGTGCGGTGGTTCGGCCAGGATGCCCAGCTTGACCTGGGGCCAGACGCGGCGGTGCTGGCGTATTATCTCGATGGCCGGGCGCTCGACGACGATGACCTGTATGTGATGATCAACGGCGGCGCCGACGATGCGCAATTCATCGTCCAGGTCGGCCAGGCCAGCGAATGGCAGCGCGTCATCACTACCGCCGCCAGTGCACCCGACGACATCGTCGAGCTGCACACGGCACCCCGGCTGCACGCGCCGGACATCACCGTCGCCGGGCGCTCGCTCGTCGTGCTGGTGCGCCGACGTTGACAGCGACGCTGAGGCATGGTATAACGCGGCGGTCGCAGGGATGAGGCACTGATGAACACGCTGGTTGTGAAGCAGGATAAGCGCAGCGCAACACCGGACGCACCGTCTGGGTAGGCTCGCTTGTCCCCGACAGCCCAGGGCAAGCCCGCTCCACCGGATGGTGGGGCGGGCTTTGTTGTGTTGTACGGCAGGAGACAGCATGGGACAGACACTGGCAGAGCAGATCCTGAGCCGCGGCGCGGGCCGGGCGGTCCGCGCCGGCGAGCAGGTCGTCGTCGATGTCGACCTGGCGATGATGCACGACAGCATCTCGCCGAGCATCATCAAGGTCCTGCATCACGAGATCGGGGCCGAGCGGGTCTGGGATGCGACGCGCATTGCCGTCGTGATCGATCACGTGGCGCCGGCGGCGACGGTACAGACGGCCGGGCACCAGGCCAATCTGCGCGCCTGGGTGCGGCAGCAGGGCATCCGGTACTTCTTCGATGTCGGACAGGGCATCTCGCATCCCGTCCTGGTGGAGCATGGCCTGGCGCGGCCGGGCATGGTGATCGTAGGCAGCGATTCGCACAGCACCGGATACGGCGCCGTCGCGGCATTCGGCACCGGCATGGGCACCACCGACATGGCGCTGACGCTGGCGACCGGCCGCACCTGGCTGCGCGTCCCCGAGACGGTGCGCGTGCTGGCGCAGGGCCAACTGGCGGCGGGCGTGAGCGCCAAGGATCTCGGGCTGGCAGTCGCACGGCGCATCGGCGCCGACGGCGCGACCTACCGCGCGGTGGAGTGGCACGGCCTCGGTGCGCTCAGCATCGCCGAGCGGATGACGCTGGCGACGCTCTCGATCGAGGTCGGCGCGAAGGCGGGCCTGGTGCCGGCTGCAGGGCCCGGCTGGCAGGCACACGCCGACGCGCGGAGGCTCCAGGCCCCCGGCTGGCTGGCAGTCGACCCGGCCGCGACGTACGTCCAGACCGTCACCGTGGATCTGACGCGCCTCGGCCCGCAGATCAGCGTGCCGCACCAGGTCGATCACGTCGTCGATCTGCACGAGCTCGGCCGGGTGGCCGTCGACGTGGTGTATCTGGGCACCTGCACCAATGGCCACCACGAGCATCTCGCCGCAGCGGCGCAGGTGCTGCGTGGCCGGCGGATCGCGCCGGGCGTGCGCCTGCTGGTGGTACCCGCCTCGGCCGAAGCCCTGCGGCGCGCCACCGCTGATGGCACGCTGGGCGCGCTGCTCGATGCCGGCGCCACCATCGGCACGCCGGGGTGCGGCGCATGCATCGGCCGCCACATGGGCGTGCTGGCGCCGGGCGAAGTCTGCCTGTTCACCGGCAATCGCAACTTCCGCGGCCGCATGGGCTCACCCGACGCCCGGATCTATCTCGGGTCGCCCGAGGTCGCTGCCGCGACCGCGCTCGCCGGCTACATCGCACACCCCGCCGAGGTGCTGGCGTGACGGCGCCGGCAGCACATTGCTGTTGCAGGATCACCCGGCGCCGATGGCGTCGGCACGTGAGGTAAACCATGGCCCGCATCTGGCGATTCGGCCCGAACATCAACACCGACCAGATCGTCCCGGGGCGCTACGCGCCCTACATGCTGCCGGACGAGGCAGCATTGCGCAACTACCCCTTCATCGAGGCGCGGCCCGAATTTGCGGCGACGGTTCAGCCCGGCGACCTGATCGTGGCCGGCGCCAACTTCGGCTGCGGTTCGTCGCGCGAATATGCGCCGCTGGCGCTGCAGCTGGTGGGCATCGGTGCGATCATCGCACCGTCATTCGCGCGCATCTTCTACCGCAACGCGCTGAACCTGGGGATTCCGCTGTTCGAAGCCGATCTGCCGGCCGAGGTGGCCGATGGCACGGCAGCGACGCTCGACATCGCCACCGGCCAGTTGCACACGGCCGGCGGGCTGATCGCGCTGCCGCCGCCGCCGGCATTCGTCCGCGAGGTATGGGAGGCCGGCGGGATCGTGGCGTATGTACGACGCCATGGCCGCTTCCCGGGGCAGGCGGCGCCGTGATCGACATCCTCGTGATCCCGGGCGACGGCATCGGCCCGGAGGTGGTTGCGGCAGCCCTGGCGGTGATGCAGGCCACCGCCGCGCCGCTGCGGTTTCACGAAGCGGCGGCCGGCTGGGAGGCATTCCGGCGGGCTGGCGATGCGCTGCCGGCGGACACGCTGGCGGCGGCCCGCAGCGCGTCGGCAATCCTGTTCGGTGCAGTCGCCTCGCCGAGTGCGCCTGTCGCCGGCTACCGCAGTCCGATCGTCGCGCTACGCCAGCAACTGGGCCTCGGCGCCAATCTGCGGCCAGTGCGTTCGGCCAACGCCGATCTCGTGGTGGTGCGCGAGAACACCGAAGGGCTGTATGCCGGCCGCGAGCGCGTCAGCGACGACGGCGCGACGGCGATCGCCGAGCGCGTGATCACGCGCCAGGCCAGTGCGCACATCGCCCACGTCGCGTTCCGCCTGGCGCGGCAGCGCAGCCGGCCACAGCCGCGCGTCACCATCGTCCACAAGGCCAACATCCTGCGCGCCACCTGCGGCCTGTTTCGCCAGACAGCGCTTCAGGTCGCGGCCGACTACCCCGACGTACGCGTCGACGAACTGCTGGTCGACACCGCCGCGCTGCAACTGGTCGCACACCCCGCGCGGTTCGACGTCCTGGTGACCACCAACCTGTTCGGCGACATCCTGTCCGACGTCGCCTGCCACCACGCGGGCGGCCTCGGCATGGCGCGTTCGGCCAACCTGGGCGCCCATCACGCGCTGTTCGAACCAGTCCATGGTGCGGCACCCGACATCGCCGGCCGCGGCCGGGCCAATCCGCTGGCGGCGATCGGGTGTGCTGCGTGGATGCTGGAGCACCTGGCGCAGCAGCACGCGGCGGCGCCGGCGCTGGCCACCGCGGCCCGGCAGATCGAGCGCGCGCTGGCGTGGGTGCGCCACCATGGACCGCTGACCCCCGACCTGGGCGGCACGGCGACGACCGGCGCAGTCACGGCGGCGGTGATCGCGGCGCTGGGCACAGCCGCACAGGAGGTCGCCCGATGAGCGTGTCGGCGATGCATGCAGCGCCACCGGCATTCCTGCAGCACGACAATCCCGCCGAGGAGCGATTCCGCGAAGCCTGCGAGCTGTTCGGCCTGTTCGACTACCTGCGCGCCCAGGGCTTCGGCGTCTTCAGCATCCGCGAGTCGCTCCAGGCGGTGGGCGAGTGCCGCGACGGCACGCTGCAAGGGTTTGCGCTGAGCGATGACGATGTCTGGCAGACGCTGTGCCATCTCGATGCGCTCGGCGTCGGCGTCGTCGAGCTACCGGCCTGGCCGGCGAATCCGTATGGCCAGCAGGCCAATCGTCAACTGCTGGAGCGCGCGGCGGCGGCCCGCCTGCGGCCCACGTTCGCGGCGCATGCCCGCTGCCACCCCGATGATCTGGCCGCCGCCCGGGCGGCCGGGTTCCGGCGGCTGCACCTGTACATCGGCACCAGCCCGATCAAGCAGGCGACGACCCGGCGCACCATCGGCGAACTGGCTCACCAGGCCGGCGCAACGATCGTCGCGGCCCGCGCTGCCGGCTTCACGACGGTGCGCATCAGCACCGAAGATGCCTTCCGTACCACGCTGGACGACTACCGGGCATTCTATGCGGCGCTCCAGCACCACCTCGCTGCGACCGGCACCACCGTCGATGGTATCGGCATCCCGGACACCGTCGGCGTCGCCACCATCGGCGAGCTCGGCCAGCGCATCGCCGTCCTGCGCGAGCTTGGCATCACATTCGCGTTTCTCGAGTGCCACATCCACAACGACATCGGGAATGCCGACCGGATGTACGTCGATACGCTGCTGCTGGCGCAGCGTCTGGGCATCCGCATGGTGCCCGACCTCGCGATCCTGGGCATCGGCGAGCGCAATGGCACGATCGGGCTGAGCTCGCTGCTCGAGGCGATCTATCGGCGCCTGATCGCGCTCTACCCGGCGCGCATGCCCGAGATCCGCACCGCCATGCGCGTCACGCTGGGCACGCTGGACGACGGCGAGCTCTTCGTCAACCGCTACCGCGACATGGACGCGGGCTTCTATCGCATCCTGTCGCGCACCGGCTTCGTCTTCGACCGGAGCCCGTTCTCGGCGAACACCGAGGTCGATGGCAGCGGCGTGCATGCCGACACGACGATGCGGGCGTACCGGCTGGCGCTCGCGCACGGGCACCATGGGCAGGCGGCGGTCGATGCCGGCAATCGGGCGTATGCCGGCGCGTTGCCGCCTTACGACATGCCGCTGCGCGTGCCGGCGCTGGCCTGTACCGGGTGCGGCAGGAGCAACGTGCGCTACTGGCGCGAGCGCCTGGGCTGGGTGCCACGCGCTGCGGCCGTGGTGCGCACGGCGCTGGCCGGATTGCCGGAGGCGGCGTTCCTCGAACTGGAGCGCCCGCTCGACGACGAGGCGCGCGACGACGTCGTGGCGCGCCTGATCCGCCTGACCGCCGCCCGCGACCATGGCATCAGCCATGCCCGGGCGCTGGAGTTGCTGGGGTTGTGCTACGATCACGATCACGGGGCGGTGTAGGCAGGTATGGAGCAGCCATGATGACGCTGGAACTCCTGGGACGCAGCATGCTGATCGGCCTGGCGATCGCTGCCCCGGTCGGGCCGATCGGCCTGCTGGTGATTCGGCGCACGCTGGAACAGGGTCAGCGCGCGGGGCTGGCTGCCGGGATGGGCGCGGCGCTGGCCGACGCGCTCTACGGCGCCATCGGCGCGCTCGGCCTCGGCTCGCTGGCATCGCTGCTGGCCAGCCAGGCGCGCTGGCTGCAACTGCTCGGCGGCCTGGCGCTGGTAGTGATCGGCGCGCGCAGCCTGCGTACGCCCCCTGCCGCGCTGCAGCCGGCGGCCGCACCGGCCGCGCTGCTCGGCGCAGTGCTCACCACCTTCGGCCTGACGCTGACCAATCCGCTGACGATCGCGTCGTTCGCCGCGATGTTCGCCGCCATCGATCCGCAGGCTGCCGCTACGCCCGCCGGTGCGCTGGCGCTGGTTGGCGGCGTGTGTGCCGGCTCGGCGTTGTGGTGGCTCGGCCTCACCACCGCCGTCGCGCGACTGCGCCGCACGCTCGCGCCAGCCATGCTGCGCCCGATCGGCTGGCTGGCCGGCGCGGCGCTGGTCGCGCTCGGCATGCTCGGCATCGCCGCCGGCATACGCTGACCGGCGGTAGAATGGTGGCCGGCGATCGGGTTGTGGTGAACAAGGAGCATGGCATGGCGATTCGCGAGGCGATCATCGACGTCACGCGCCGCGGCGATCTGCCGCGCGAACGTGCGGCGGCCGTGATGGAGGAGATGATGACCGGCGTGGCGACGCCCGGGCAGATCGGCGCGTTTCTGACGGCGCTGGCGCTCAAGGGCGAGACCGAGGACGAACTGGCCGGGCTGGCGGAGGTGATGCGGGCGCACGCGGTGCCGGTCGACGGCACTGCCCCGCTGCTCGATACCTGCGGCACCGGCGGGGATCATTCGGGAACCTTCAACATCTCGACGGCCGCGGCGTTCGTGGCGGCGGGGGCCGGTGCCCGCGTGGCCAAGCACGGCAACCGTGCGATGTCGAGCGTGTGCGGCTCGGCCGATGTCCTCGAGGGCCTGGGGGTGCGGATCGATCTGGACGCTGCCGGCGTCGCGCGCTGCCTGGCCGGGGCGGGCATCGGGTTCATGCTGGCGCCGCGCTTTCATCCGGCGCTGCGCTTCGCCGGTCCGGTGCGTCGCGAGATCGGTATCCGCACGGCGTTCAACCTTCTGGGGCCGCTGTGCAATCCGGCGCGCGCCCAGCATCAGGTGATCGGCGTGCCGCAGGCAGCACTGGTGCCGGTGATCGCGCGGACGCTGGTGCGCCTTGAGGCGCAGCATGCGCTGGTGGTGCACGGGCACGGCGGCATGGACGAGTTGACGCTCAGCGACGACAACCTGATGCTCGAGGTGGTGCGCGGCCAGGAGCCGATCCCGCTGCAGGTGGATCTCGCCGCGCTGGGCCTGCGCCCCGCCGGCATCGCGGCGCTGCGCGGCGGCGACGTGGCGACGAATGCGGCGATCGTGCGCGCTATCCTGGTGGGCGACGAGACCGGGCCACGCCGCGATGTGGTGCTGCTCAACGCCGCGGCGGCATTGCTCGCCGCCGACATCGCCGGCGACGTGGCCCACGGCGTGACGCTGGCCCGCCAGAGCATCACCAGCGGCGCCGC
>JAGWYG010000104.1 GCA_018969485.1 Chloroflexota bacterium | reverse complement strand
CAGGCCGGGCAGACCCCGTAGGCGCGCTCCATGGTGAGCGCTTGGCCGCCGTGGGTCTGGAGCGTGCGGGAGTTGGCCCCGCGCTCCTCCAGCGGGTGGTCGCACGCCGAGCATCGGGGAACCTCCGCAGCAGGGGTTGCGGCCCAATCGGCGGCACTGCCCGCCAGGGCGCGATCCTCGATCATGCGCGCCCGCATCTGGTTCAAGCGCGCATCTCCGTCGTGACGTCCTGGGTCAACTGCTGCCAACGGGTGGTCGTGATCGGGCGGCTCATCAGCATCCTCCGGGGGTGATATGGCTTCGCTGCACCTCTCCTACCACCTCCCGAAACGTTACGCCACACCCGAATCGCGCGATGTTGTTGACAACGTGCATTGCCTGAACGTATAATGCGGACGCCGCATCTGAGGTCACGCAGACGCCGGCGCCATGCGGGCACAACGGCGGGGTGTCGCCCGTCCATACGCCGAGTGTGCGAAACGATGGCTCGGCGGCATGCGGTTGCAGATGGGCGTATGACGGGTAGCCGGGCACGGGCGACTCGGCAGGAATCGTGAGGGACACAGCCTCAACTGTCAGTACCCCAAGCATCAGCAGCAGTAGACTGTTCGCTACCGCCTGTGCCATTCGGCCTCAATTGAACTTCCTGGCAAGCAGGGCTATCGTGGCACGCTTCATGACAGCGCGTGACCGCGAGTATGCCCAATCCTGTTCAGGGCGGGATGTGCTCGTCATTCCGCTGTCTTCGAAAAGCGTGTGTCCATTTGCATCAGCAAGACGTGTTGGAGTATTGTGAAGATATGAGTTTGACGAATACCGTATCATCTGCAATCCAGAAGCTGGAGATATATCTTCACTCAACTGATTATAAGGGCTATGACAAATACTCGCTCCTGAGCATGCCGTTTCCGTTGATGTTGCTTCGCTGGCAGAGTATTCTGGGGAAGATAGCGCGTAAACCTTACTTTGTATCAGCCAAGTACTTTCCGGACTTCTGGTTGCGCGTTTTGCAGCCTCCTCGTCTCGCACATGCGAAAGCGATGGGGCTCATCGCAGAGGGTTATCTCAATCTCTTCACTATTTATGAAGATGAAGTATATCAAAAGCGATCTCAGAACTGTCTGCAGTGGCTGTTGGAAAACACTTCTTCAGGATATCCTCAGTACTGCTGGGGAGTTCCGTTTGACTGGCAAAGCTCTAGCAATCGAGTACCAGCGAATACACCCATAGCTTCGGTGTCATCCATCTGTGCTGACGCTTTTTGGCGATGGGGAAACATGTTTGAGGATGAGAATTCGCGACAAGTTGTTCGAATGATTGTGGATGCTCTATCTCACAGTTTATATCGCCACCCTGGTCTTGGTGCAGATCGTGCCTGCTATGGATATACTGCTGTAGACAAGGCTTGGGTAATCAATGGAAATTTGTTTCTAGCCGAAAAAATGATGCTCATTGGCAAAACGTATGATAACTCAGATATGATTGATGAAAGCCTGCGAATCGTACGCTACTGTCTCGAAAACGTCAATCCTGACGGGACTTTCTACTACCAAGGTGCTGAAGCTGGTAAATCTGGTCATGTAATCGATTCATATCATACAGGTTTTGTTCTGCGTAGCATTGATCGTATTCACTCTCTGCACCCGAGTGAAGAACTTGAAGATTGTTTAAAGCGTGGCGTCGATGCATATATTAGGTTGTTTGTCGGTCCGAATGGCGAGACCTGGATGTTTCCAAACGACAGATTAGTTGATATTCATGGGTGTGCAGAGACGATAATCTGTTTTGGGAGATTAAAAGAACGATTTCCATATCTTGACATATACTGGAAACAGGCCATCGAGTGGACGATTGCACATATGCAGGATAGTCGATCAGGTCATTTCTACTATCAGCAGTGGCGCATACTCAATGGAACATGGACTATTCGTACCCCCTACGTCCGATGGTCTCAAGCGTGGATGTTCAAAGCGCTTTCAGAGGCTCTTATCCTTGCGAACGGGAAAAAGGTGGGCTGGTGACCAAAGAACATAATGTCCCCGAAAACGAAACATGGGAGAATCTCTGGTCATCCAAAATAGCCAGTAGGCAATCTCACGAACAACCAAACGACGTCAGCCTGGTAATTTACAATCAACTGTCTCGCCATATACGGTGCAACGGTCTGCGAACAGTCGAACTTGGTGCAGGTACTGGCAGCCTGAGCTATGTAATGTTGCGCGATGGACAGGCAGCACATGTCACGTTGATCGATAGATCTGAATCAGCGATTGAAATCTCACGAAAACTATTTCATGATTCTGCGCGCGTTACCTGGAATCGTGAAGACTTCTTTGAGCATCAGGGACACTATGACTTGGTGGTATCAGCTGGCGTTCTTGAGCATTTTGGCCAAGTTGAGCGTAAAGCGCTCGTAGATGTTCATGCCAGGCTGGCCGACCACGTTGTCATCATTGTACCAGCCGATACGCGCTGGAACAGGCACCGGATGGCACAAGAGCAAACCATGAAGCTGTATGGTTGGCAGGAGCCAATGAATGCCGAAGAAATGACTACTCTTTTCGAGTCGGCAGGGCTGCGTGTTGTTGCGTGCGAGCGATTTCTCCCAAGCTATGGATTTCCTGGTACTGGCATCAGGAAGGTGGGCCGTGTCATCGGTTGGCTAGCACAGCGCTGCCTGCCGTCCTCGGCGGGTGGGTTACTGTTGTGTTACGGTGTGCGGGCTACGTAGCGAACACTTGCCACATCAGACCGGTTCTAGCCGGCAAGGCCTGCGCGCGAGGGCTCAGACAGGCGCCCCAGGGCGCCTTCCTTCCGATACTATTGCCACCAGAACAGCACGCCAGCGCGCAGCGCGGCGGGTTCCTGCGGTACATACCCCGTATGCATGTGATGGCGCGGTTGCTCCAATGCGGCATCCCGCACGTCGTGTGAGCCGCTGGAGACGCCCTGGAGCAGTCGCCGGAGCATCTCGGACTGTTGGCAGACCGGGCTCCGGGCTGCCGCGACGTGCCACGACCGTCGTCGTACCGGTGCTCATGATGTGGCGTTCACCCCTGCAAGGGGTGGCGCCGGGCCAGTCCCGCTAAGCGTGATCGCCAGCCGCCCATTCCAGCATGCACCGTTCCAGTTGCCCGTGCCCTTTGCTGATCGCACAGGCGCGATCCCGACGCTGGTGGTCGGCCGCGATGGCGGGCGCCACGAACCACAATGCCAGGTCATCGCGTCGTCAGGGCCGGTTGGCACTCACCATCATCAGGGAGCGGTCACTCTGCGCGATGATCTCTGCCCAGCCAGCGGGCGCCGGGTGAGCAGGGCGTGCATAGCGATGACAGTATCGGCCATGTCACGCGCGCGCAGCCTGCTGCGTTGCTGCTCCACTGCCACCTGGGCATGTGTCACGCCGTGGCCGTGCCGCGCCTGGCTCACCACACGGGGCGGCGCGCCACGCACGCCAGGCTGCCAGTCGTGTGCCACACGGCGTCACCCCCTCGGCTGAGTTAGCCTCGCTCACGGCCTGTGGCGCGTTGAGGCACGCCCTCGGGACGGGCGGCATGCATTGATGTGGCAGAGTGCGCGCAGCAGGGGCGACTCGCCAGGAGAAGACGCATCATGTGTGGCGGGGCCGCACGACGGTGTTTCTGATTACGACAGCCCATGGTGCAATCGCGCGTGCGGTTCGGTGTCCACTGGCCAGGCCATCTGTGTGCAGCGTGTGCAGCCGCACCCAGGCATGGCGTGCTTGCGCGGATCCGAGGGAACGGCTAACCCGTCGGGCGGCGTGCACTCCTGCGACTGGTTCATTGAGCGCATCCGGCGAGGTTGGCGATTCACCCGGAACGCATCCGAGGGATCGTTGACATTGATGGCGCCCTGGCGGCTCAGCCCGGGGCTGGTGCGCGGGCCGTAGGCAGTCACTCGTATGGCGATCGCGGCAACACACTCGACCAAAACCACGTGCCATGCGCTCCGGTCGCTGTGCGTCGCGGCGCTATGTCCTGGCCGTGGCGCCGCACCAGTGGTGCCGCAGATGCATCAGCGATGTCTATCGACCGCCATGCCATCAGCATATCGATTGGCGCGGCGCGATGCGCATTTCGTCGGTGGAATCGCACAGATGTCCGGTACTGGCATCGCTGTACACCATTATGAGAGAATTAGTCGTGATTGGGCTGAATGAATCGCCTAAATGATATAAATGCATCATATCAACTGTTTATCTCAGACGAAGACGATAATACTTCGTACGACGATGATATCCTCCAATCATATATATGACACAGATGACATATATATATGTCGAAAAAACCTCGCTGACAGCAGCATCAGCCATGCACCACTCCCGACTGCCACGAGCAGGCGCCATCATCGGCGCTTGACCAGTTCGCCATCACGCGGTAGACTGCAACAAGCCTAGTGATGAGAGGTGGGCGTGATGGCCATGCAGCGGCCGGATGTCCTGGACGCCACGGCGTTCGCCCAATACCTGGTGCGGCGCCTGACGCTGCACGACGATGTGCTGGCCGACGTGACCACCGATGGTCGCGTCATACGCGCGCGGGCGGGCACACGTGCGGTGAGCACCGAGCTCGGGCGCTTCTACCAGGCGTACGCCGCCCGTCCCGACGAGCTCGACACCATCGTCAGCGCGCTGGTCACCGTCCTGACCTCAGACGTGCCGGAGCGATCGGAGCGCGAGTTCACGGCGATCGCACCGCGTCTGCTGCCGATGCTCAAGCCAGCCGATATCCTGGTGGGCGTCCGCGAGCGGCGCGTGCCGATGCTGGCCTACCAGGACTTCCCGGGCGAACTGGTCATCACCTACGCGATTCGCGAGGCGCGCAGCGTGGTGTACATCAACGAGGTGCAGCTCGACGCCTGGGGGGTCGATGTCAGCGAGGTGCATCGGCACGCGATCGCCAACCTGCGCCGGCGCACGGCGCAGGTTCAGGCGATCTCGGTCGGCGATTCGCCGCGGCGGCTATTCATGTTCAATACTGGCGACGGATGCGATGCGGCGCGAATCCTGCTGGGCGACATCATCGAAACCTGGACTCGACGCGTCACCGGCACCCTGGTGATCGGCATCCCCCATCGCGACCTGCTCATCGGGTTCGGCGATGCCGATGCCGAGTTTGCCCAGACCGTGACGCAGCAGATCCAGCTCGACGCGCTGGCGAGTCCGTCCCGGATCACCGAGCGGTTGTTCAGTTGGCAGCGCGGGCGCCTGGTGCCGCACGAGAGCGACTGATTACCCTGTAGCAAGCGCATGTAAGTCCGAGGAGCCGCGATGGAGACTGGCATCGTCGTACTGACGCTGTGCGCGTATGCGATTGCGATCATCGCTGGCATCCGCTGGCGCACTGCGTCGTATCTGCTGATCCTCATCGCATCGCACGCCATGGTGCTGCCCAGCTTGCTCTGGCAGCGCCTCTACGGATTCCAGTACGGCCTCGCCGCCGATGGAGCCAGTATTCCGACCATCGTGATGCTGGGCGCGTGGATCGCGCTGGTTCCTGCTATCGGCATCGCGGCACTCGCGAGGCGTCTGGCCTGGGTTCCGCGCTACGCGCTGGCGCTGCTGACCTACCTGATCCTCATCGGCTATCACGTCGTGCTCGACGGCCTCGGCAGCGGCGCCGGGCTATGGCGCGAGACCGTCGTGGCGCCAGCATGGATGCCGGCGGCACTGCCAGGCGCCGCCGCACACGCCCTCATCGGCCTGGTCGTGTGGTTTGCGCTCGACGGCACGCGGCGGTACGGCACCATCAGCAAGGCCATGTTCCTGCTGCCCGCCCCGCTGCTCGCGGCGCTGGTGGTGCATGGCGTGGTCGCGGCACCGCGGTACATCACGACGCTGCTCGCGCTCGACGATTGGTGGCGTGCGGCCGGCACGGCGGGCGCGACGGCGCTCTGCCTGTGGGGCGCGCACATCGTGGCGCTGGCGTTCGTGCGGAGCGCACCGCCAGCGACCGGCGAGTGAGGCGCTGCTCAGCGCTCGCGCCGCCGACAGATACCGACGCCGTCGCGCAGCGGCACGATCACCGACTCGAGTTCGGGGTGAGTCATGATCGCGCGGTTGAACTCCTGAATGCCGCGCACCGTCGGCGCGGCGTCATCTTCGAGCACCAGCGCGTTACACAGCACGTTGTCGGCGATCAGCAACCCGCCCGGGCGCAGCAGCGGCACGCACAGCGCCAGCGCGCGCAGCGCCTCGCCCTCGCCCGAAAGATGGCGCAGGATATCGAGGAACACCAGATCATACGGCCCGGCAAGCTGGCCAAGCTCGCTGAACCATTCGCCCTGGTGAATGGTGAACTGCTCGCCGAAGCCGGCGCGGCTCACCCAGGCGCGCGCCAGCGCGATGCGCGCCGGATCGCGCTCGATGGCGGTGAGCCGCCCGCCGGCGGGTGCAATGGCCCGCAGCAGCCAGGTGGCGGCATAGCCGGTCGCAGTGCCGATTTCGAGCGCCTCGCGCGCACCGCTCATCAGCGCCAGCAGATACAGCAGCTGACCCTCGACCGGGCCGACCAGCGGCCAGCCCTTCTGATAGCCCTCACGCTCGAGCTCGGCCAGCGGTGCGGGGCGCGGTGGCATCAGGCTCGCCAGGTAGTCGTCGATTGCAATGTTGGTGATGTCGTCGCGCACAACCGCCTCCTCGCGCCGGATCAATCCGCTTCACCCGACATCCTGATTGTATCACACGATGTGGTCGTTCAGTGAGGCGTGGCGATCTCGGCGCGCCGTGGCAGATCGGCGCCAGCGCGGCTGCAGGTGATCGCGGCCGCAGCCGCGGCGAAGTGCAGACACGCCGCCAGATGGTCATCATCGAGCGCCCGCAGCGCCGCCCGCGTCAGCGCCGCCCGATCGGCGAGCGCCACCAGCAACGCCGCATCGACGGTATCGCCGGCGCCGATCGTGTCGACGACGCGCACCGGACGCGCCGGCACCCGGACCGCTGCGGCGCCGGCGCGCCACGCCGCGAGCCCGTGCTCGCCGTCGGTGATGACCACCATGCCGGCGCCCTGGGCCAGGATCTGCCGCGCCGCCTGGTCGGGCGCGGCGTCCGGCATGATCCAGGCCAGATCGACGGTGCTCAGCTTGACTACATCGGCGAGGCCGAACAGCTGCTCGATGCGTCGGCGATATCCGGCGTCGTCGTCGACCAGCGCCGCGCGGATATTGGGGTCGAACGAGATCAGTCGCCGCCCGGCGGCCTGGCCGCACAACCACAGCAGGGTGTCGGCGGTTGGCTGTCGAATGATCGCCACCGAACCGACGTGAATCACTGCGCTCTGTTCGATGAGACGTGCGTCCACCAGCGTCGGGACGAACCGGGCATCGGCGGCGCCGGCGCCATAGAAGGTGTATGCCGGTTCGCCACGCTCGACGGCCACGAAGCTGAGCGTGCTCGGCGCATCGAGGTCGACCAGAAACCGGATGTCGACCCCTTCAGCATCCAGGAATGCGCGCACGCTCCGGCCGAAGTAATCACGCGAGAGCGCGCCCGCGAATCCGGCGGGGTGCCCCAGACGGGCGACGCCCAGCGCCACGTTCATCGGCGATCCCCCCGGATACATGCGAAACCCGACGGTCCGTCCGTCCTCGACGATCGGCAGGAAATCGATCACAACCTCGCCGAGGCTGGTGATGCGATGGCTCATCGACTCCTCCTGGCAACTCCGGCAGATCAGAGACCCGGACGGCTATGGTACCATAGAGGCGGCGCATGTGATCAGGAGGCGATGCGATGACGCGACGACCGTCGGTGGTGCTGTTCGATCTCGGGGGAGTGCTGGTCGAGGTCGCTGGCGCGTCGCAGACGATCGCCTGGGCCGGATTGGACTCGCACCAGGCGTTGTTCGGGCATCTGCTCGGCTCGGCGGCATTTCGCGAGTTCGAGATGGGGCGACGCTCGCCGGAGTCGTTCGCCCGGGCGATGTGCGCCGAGCTGCGCCTGCCGGTCGGGCCGGCGGCATTCCTGGCCGATTTCGCCGGCTGGCCCAATCGCGTGCTGCCCGGCGCGGCCGAACTGATCGCCGCGCTGCCCGACGATCTCGTGGTCGCGTGCCTGTCGAACAACAATGCCGTGCACTGGCCGCGCCTGTCGGGCGAGCTCGGCCTCGGCCGGTGGTTCGTGCAGCAATTCCTGTCGCACCATCTCGGTCTGATCAAACCCGATCCGACCATCTACCAGCACGTGATCCGCGCGCTCGGCGTGCCGCCTGATGCGATTCTGTTCCTCGATGATAACCCGGCGAATGTCCGGGCAGCGCTGGCTCAGGGCATCGACGCGCGGCGGGTGCTGGGCGTCGCCGATGCCCGCCTGGCGCTGCGCAGCGCCGGCCTGCTGGGCTGACGCATCGCGGCGCGCCGGCTGATGTGCCGGCCCGGACGGAGTGCGGCGCGGACGTGCGCTTGTCATTTCTGCCGACCACTGCTACAATGCGGAGCAGCGGCGGCCGTTCGGCCGCCTGGCTTCGTACCGATTGCCGGGAGGGACGCGCTCATGGCCTCGAAGAAGGGCAACCGCATCGTCATCAAGCTGCGCAGCACCGAGAGCAGCCACACCTACACCACGATGAAGAACCGCAAGAACGATCCGAGTCGCCTTGAGCTGCGGCGCTACGATCCGACCCTGCGGCGGCACGTGACGTATCGCGAATCGAAGTGACGTTGGGGCGCGGTTTGACAGCCGCGCCGCACCGTGCTATAGTACGGCGCGTGGGGGTGTAGCTCAGCTGGGAGAGCGCGACAATCGCACTGTCGAGGTCAGGAGTTCGAGCCTCCTCACCTCCACCACACAACTCGGGGCAGTAGCTCAGCTGGGAGAGCGCAACGCTGGCAGTGTTGAGGTCAGGGGTTCGATCCCCCTCTGCTCCACCAATCGACCGACAGTCGCCTTCATCGCGAAGGCGGCTGTCGGTGTTTTGCATGCCTGAGAGGATGGCCATCATGCGCTATGGTCTCGACGTTCCGACGACTGGCGCGTACGCCGCGCCCGCCACGCTGGCACAGCTGGCACAGCAGGCCGAGGCCTGCGGCTGGGACGGAGTGTTCGTCTGGGATGTCAGCGACGGTCTCGACGTGTGGTGTGCGCTGGAGGCCATCGCGGGCAGCACACGGCATGTGCGCATCGGGACGATGGTGCTGGCGCTGGCGCGCCACGACCCTCACGACGCCGCGCGGCGTCTGGCGGAGCTCGATCGGCGCAGCGGCGGGCGGCTGGTCGTCGGGGTCGGATTGGGGCATCGGGCAGCCGACTTCGCGGCGCTGGGCCTGGCCGAGGGGCGTGCGCGGGCGCGCCGGCTCGATGAGGCGCTGGGGCAGCTTGATCAGCACTGGCGCGACGCCCTGATCGGGCCCAGCGGCGGGCCGGCGCCGCTGCAGCGCCCGAGGCCGCCCATCTGGATCGCCGGGGGGTGGCCGCATCGCGCACCGCTGGAGCGGGCCGCACGCTGGGATGGCCTGGCGCTCAAGTCGATTGATGCGATCCAGCGGACATGGCTCAGCCACGAGCAGTTCGTGGCGGCAGTCGCGTATGTCCGCAGCCAGCGCGCTGCGGCTGCGCCATTCGACATCATCGCCAGCGGCGACACCTCGGGGCCGCGCGCGGCGGCGGTGGCCCGGCTCGGCGCCCTGCAGGCCGCCGGCGCGACGTGGTGGATCGAGGAGGGGCTGGGCTGGAGCGATGTGGAATTTGCCGGGCATATTGCGCTCGGGCCGCCACGGGCGACGCCCGCGTGACGCGCGCCGCTGCTCCCAGCGACGCGGCCACAGAGGGCGGCGGCCGATCGATGCCACAGCAGCGGCGTCACGGCCGTGCCTCAAACACGCGGTACCGCCGATCCTGCCGCGGCACCGTCACCCGGCCGAAGCATGCGCGCAGCGCCGCGCCATATGGCAGAAACGCGTTCGCGACCACCAGCAGCCGCCCATCCGGCGCCAGGTGGGCACGGCTCGCCCGGAACAGCTGCGGCGCAAGGCCGGTGTCGGTCTGCTGATCGGTGTGAAATGGTGGATTGAGCAGGATCAGGGCGAAGTGCTCGCCGGGCAGCGCAGCAAATCCGTCGCTCGCCAGCACGCGCCCCACGCAGCCATTCGCCAGCAAGGTCGCGCGAGCCGCCTCGAGTGCCGGCCAGCTGACATCGAGCAGTGTCACCTGTGCGCCGCAGAGCGCCGCGACCGTCGCCAGCACGCCATTGCCACACCCCAGATCGGCCGCCGCCAGGCCATCGAGGCGCGGTTGCGCCAGCACTAGCTCCGCCAGCATGCGGGTCGCATCGTCGAGGTGATCGTCGGCGAACACCCCCGGCTGGCTGCAGATCGACAGCGCCACATCGCCCAGCCTGGCCGACCAGCGGTGCAGGCTGCCCGGTGCGATGCCGGGCTCGTGAAGCCAGCCTGGCAGCGCCGGCCGCGCGCCGGCCGCATCAAACCGCGCCACCCGGCAGCGCCGCCGCAGCCCCAGCGGCGTCGCGGCGCCAAACAGGGCCGTAGCATCGCGCAGCGCCGGCTGGATGCCGGCATCATTCGCGCCGGCCACCAGGCAGTGGCCATCCGGCGCGAGCAGCAGTGCCGCCAGTGCCAGCCAGCGTTGGGTCTCGCGACGTCGTGGCGGGATATCGATCAGGACCACATCCAGGTCAGCTGGCCAGGCGTCCGGCGTCGTCGTGCGCAGCACCGTGACATCGGCTGCCAGCGCCCGGGCTGCTGCGTCGAGCACCGCTGTCGCGACGACATGCGGCGTGTAGGCCCACACGGTCGCGCCAGCACCAGCGAGCGCCAGGGCCAGCGCGCCATTCCCGGCGCCCAGCACGCCCACCCGCCGCCCGCGAGGCTGCGGCAGCGCATCGGCCAGCAGCGCCATCGTCGGCGTCACGACGTCCCAGCCGGCGAAACCGGGGCGCGTGCGCAGCATGAAGTGCTGGCCGCACAGCGCCACCACGAGCGACTGCTCTGTCAGTGCATCCATCATTCCTCGGCACCCATCATCGCGCCAGACGGCACAGCTCCCCAGCCGACGCGCCCGCAGGGCATCACCGGGCATGCGCGATACGCTATAATAGGGCACTGCGCCGCCGGCCGCACCACATCGCACGCGCAGGTGCAGCGCCATCGCTGCCAGGAGTCGCATGGATGGATCGTCGAACGCGTCCGATGGTGACGGGCTGTACCCTCTGGCTGGTGCTGATCGTGGCGATCGGCGGCTGCATGCTGCCGGCCAGCGCATTCGCCGGCGTGCTCACCGCCCACACCGAGCCAGCCATTGCCATCACCGGGCGCTGGGTCTGCCCAGCCGGAACCGACCCCATCCGCCACGAACGCGAGACGACTTCGCGCGACCGGTATGGCGAGCACCGCTCGACCGCCTATGAAGTTCATTGCCGTGACGCCAGCGGCACGATCGTCGCGCGCGATCCCTTCACCTACGTCGTGCTATGGCTCGGCCTGGCCACGCTCCTCGGCGCCGCAGCGACGCTGCCGGTCGTGGTCGTCATCGGCATGCCCGCGTCGTGGCTGCTCAAGCGGCGCTTCGATTCGCCTGGTTCACGCTGACACGGAGGAACCGCCGATGACTGGTTATCTGGTGACGATCGGGCTCGAGGTTCATGCCCAGATCCTCACGCGCTCGAAGATGTTCTGTGGCTGTAGCGCCGACTACGCCGAGGCCGCGCCGAACACCCACGTCTGCCCGACGTGTCTCGGCCTGCCCGGCGCGCTGCCGGTGATCAATCGCCAGGCCATCGAGCACGCGATCGCGACCGGATTGGCGCTCGGCAGCCGAATCCAGCATGACACGATCATCAGCCGCAAGAACTATTTCTACGCCGATCTGCCGTCGGGCTACCAGCGGAGCCAGTACGATGATCCGCTGTGCGTCGGGGGCTGGGTCGATCTCGCTGGCGATGCCGGGCCGCGGCGCATCGGCCTGACGCGCGTGCACATCGAAGAGGACACCGGCAAGCTCGCCCATGGCGACGACGGCGCCTCATACGTCGACTTCAACCGCGCCGGCGTTCCGCTGATGGAGATCGTCTCGGAGCCGGAGATCGCATCGCCCGAAGAAGCGCGGCGCTACTTCCAGAAGCTGCGCCAGATCCTGGTGTGGATCGGCGTGAGCACCGGCGACATGGAGCGGGGCGCCCTGCGCTGCGATGCCAACGTCTCGCTGCGCCCGGCCGGCCAGCGCGAGTTTGGCGCCAAGGTCGAGATCAAGAACATGAATTCGTTTCGCGCCCTGGAGCGCGCCCTGCAGTACGAGATCGAGCGACAGGCGGTGCTGCTGCGCGATGGCGTTCGCGTGCGGCAGGAGACCCGCGGCTGGGATGAGGCGCGTGGGGTGACCGAGGCGCAGCGGACGAAGGAGGGATCGGCCGATTACCGCTACTTCCCCGATCCCGACATTCCGCCGCTGCGGGTCGATGAGGCGGTGATCGCCCGATGCGCGACGCGCCTGCCCGAGCTCCCCGATGAACGGCGTGCCCGCTTCGCGGCGATCGCCGGCATTGGGGCGTCGGACGCCGAGACGCTCACCGCTGATCGTGGCCGGGCTGATTACTTCGAGGCGACGGCGGCGGCCTGCCAGGCAGCGGGCGCGACGCCACGTGATGCGGCGGTCTGGATCATCGGCGAGCTGCTCCGGCTGCTGAATGATTCTGGCGAGGAGCTGTCCAGCGCCGCCCGGCGCATGCCGCCGGCGGCGATCGCCGAGCTGGTGCAGCTCGTCGGCAGCGGGGCAATCACGCGGACGACGGCCAAAGAGGTCTTCGAGATCGCATTCCGGAGCGGCGCCGCGCCGCACGCGATCGTCGGGGAGCGCGGCCTTGCGGTGATCGGCGCCGGCGATCTGCTCGCCGGGCTGGCGCGTGAAGCGCTCGCCAACAACCCCAAAGCGGTGGCGGAGTATCGCGGCGGCAAGCTCGCGGCGATCAAGTTTCTCATCGGTCAGGTGATGAAGGCGACCAAGGGTCAGGCGAGCCCGCAGGCGGTTCAGGCGGCGCTCGAGGCCGAACTGAGCCGGCTGGACGCCTGATCCGCCGTGCGCCGGCTGCTCATGGCGTGGGGCCGTCACGGGGCGCGACGCTGATCACCGTCGGCAGCCGGATGAATGCCGGCATGCCGGAGGGCTCATCCACCGGCCCGGCGAGCATGCCGGTGGATGAGCCACCGTCGAGATTGAGCGCGACATCGATCGCGAGATCGCCGCTGGCGAGCCAGGTGGCGAAACGCATCAGCGTCGTGCCGGTCAGCGGCGTGATGATGAACCAGAGCTGACCGGCGCGGTCGAGCGCCACCGCCGTGCGCCGCGCCACCAGGGCATCGCTGCGCAGGTCGGCGATGCGCCCGCCCGGCAGCACCAGCATCGGGAATGATTGCACGGCCTGCTCCAGCGGCTCGCTGGCGTCGTAGGGCGTCTCGGCCAACGCGCGCACTGTGACGTCGCCACGCGCGTCGACGGCGAGCATGCCGCCAAACCCCACATAGCTCGATTCAGACGGTGTCCCATCGCTGACGACCAGCGCCGTGCTGCGCCATTCTGGCGTGAAGAACCCGCCGTTCACGACCAGCGCAGCCCCGAGGCTGGCGTGCCACGCCGAGAGCGTCTGTGGCGCGTGTGGCGCGTAGTGGACGCGCAGGCGGTGGCGCAGCAGATCGACGCGCGCCAGCAACACTGGCACTGCTGGTGATTCATCGTCTGCTGGCAGCGATGCGCTGGCCAGCGCGATCCCGGTCGTCGCATCTGCCGGCTGCGGTCGTGGCACGGGTGATGCTGGCACGGGTGATGCTGGCACGGGTGATGCTGGCACGGGTGATGCTGGCACAGGTGATGCTGGCACGGGTGATGCTGGCACGGGTGATGCTGGCACGGGCGGCAGGCGGACGCATGCCGTGATCATCCCGGCCGCTCCCCAGAGCGCCATCCGTACCCCTGCACGTCGTCGGATCATACGTCACCTGCTCCCCGGCGCAGCATCCGCCCGGCCACGCACGGACGTGTGCAGCCAGGTGGGAGTGTACCACGATGGCCGATGAACCGCAGGCCGGCGCAATCGCGCTGGCAGAGCCGGGCTGTCGATGGCTCACACGAAGACACGAAGGCACGAAGGGGCAGGGGGCGGGGGCCGCGATCTCACACGAAGACACGAAGACACGAAGGGACGGGGG
>JAGWYG010000193.1 GCA_018969485.1 Chloroflexota bacterium | reverse complement strand
TCCCCGCCCCTCGGGGGCGGGGATGCCGCGTTTTGCGGGATTTTTTCCATCAGCCCTGAATTGTTACAGTAGTTGCAGATTTTAGATTTTGAATTTGAATCTGAACTGTAAAATCTGCGCTATGCGCTACCTGACCACCATCGGTGAGAAGACGTACAAGATCGACATCAACCGCGACAACGAGGTGGTGCTCGACGACGTGCCGCAGGGGCTCGACCTTCGACCGATCGACGACGCCGGCCTGTATTCGATGCTCATCGACAACAAATCGTACGAGGCGCTCGTCGAAGAGACGGACGGCGAGTATCGCGTGCTGATCAACGGCGTGCTGTATCACGTGCAGGTAGCGGACGAACGCGCCAAGCGCCTGGCCGAGGCGGCCGGCGCATTCACCTCCACCAGCGGCGAGTTCCAGATGAAGTCCCCGATGCCCGGCCTGATTGTGGCCGTCCCGGCAGCCGAAGGCGACGTCGTCAAGAAGGGCCAGGTGGTGCTGATCCTCGAGTCCATGAAAATGGAAAACGAACTCAAGGCATCACGCGATGGCACGATCACCTCGATCAAGGTCCAGCCTCGCCAGGCCGTAGAGCAGGGCCAGGTGCTGCTGACGATCGCCTAGCCCTCCGTTGGAATGCCCGACGTCCTACCCTTCAACACCTCCGCCGCCCTTTCCGCCGCGCTCGGCGTGCACCCGCTGATCGGGGAAGTGCTGTGGGCGCGCGGCTGTCGGGACGTCGAGTCGGCGCGCGCGTTTCTCGATCCGGCGTGCTACACGCCGGCGCCGCCGCTGGAGATGCCCGGCATGGCGCACGCCGTCGAACGACTGCGGCGCGCCGTCGAGCAGGGCGAGCACATCCGCATCTGGGGCGATTTCGACGTCGATGGACAGACCGCCACCAGCGTGCTGCTGCTCGGACTGCGCGGCCTCGGCGCGCACGTCGACTTCACCATCCCCGACCGCGCAGTTGCCAGCCACGGCCTCAATTACGCCGGCCTGCGCAGCGCCGCCGAAGCAGGCGTGCGCGTCCTCCTCACCTGCGACTGCGGCATCACCGACTTCGCCGAAATCGACTTCGCCGCCTCGCTCGGCCTCGAAGTCGTCGTCAGCGACCACCACGACCCGGAGCGCAGCGCGAACGGCGAATTTCACCTGCCGTCCGCCTGCGCCGTGGTCAATCCCAAGCTGCTGCCCGCCGCTCATCCGCTCGGCCAGCTCCCCGGCGTCGGTGCGGCATGGAAGCTCATCGAGGCGCTGGCCGGTCCCGACGCAGCGCAGCCGCTGCTGGACCTGGCGGCGCTCGGCATCGTCGCCGACATCGCCGTGCAGCGCGGCGACACGCGCTTCCTGCTGCAGCGCGGGCTGATGGAACTGCGGCGCTCGCGGCGGCCAGGCGTGCTGGCGCTGCTGCGCTCCGCTGGCCTCGATCCGCGCACGCTCGACGCCGACAGCGTGTCTTTTCAGATCGGCCCGCGCCTCAACGCCGCCGGCCGCCTGGCGCACGCAGCGCTGTCCGTCGAACTACTCACCACCGACGACGAAGCGCGCGCCGCCGAGCTGGCCGCGCAGATCGAACAACTGAACGTCGAACGCCGCGCATTGCAGAAGGTCGTCGAAGCGGCCGTGGCCGAGCAGATCGAACGCGATCCGACGCTGGCCCAGTCCGCGGCGCTGGTGCTGCACGCGCGCGACTGGCCGGCCAGCATCATCGGCGTGGTGGCATCGGGCGTGGCCGAACGCTACGGCAAGCCCGCGATTCTGATCGCCGTGCAGGAGAACGGCATCGGGCGAGCGTCGGCGCGCAGCGTCGCCGGCGTGGACATCCACGCCGCCATCGAATCCGCAGCCGACCTGACCATGGGCGGCGGCGGACATCCGATGGCCGCCGGCTTCGGGATTCGCAGCGAAAACATCGCCGCATTCTCGATGCGCCTGAGCGCAGCCGTGGCCGAGCAACAGGCCGACGCGCGCGACGCGCGCGTACAGGAACAGGAAGTTTTCCACGTAGCGTGGCGCGACGCTGCGCTGCCGCTCGCCGAACAACTCGAGCAGCTTGCGCCGTTCGGCGCCGGCAACCCGCGGCCGCTGCTGGCCGCCGCCGGCCTGCGCCTGGTGCGCGCCGAACCGCTCGGCAAGGACGGCCGCCATCGCGCGCTGCTGCTCAGCGACGACGGCGAGACAATCTCGCGCGCCACGTGGTGGCGCAGCACACATTTGCCGCTCCCGCCGCCCGGATCCACGCTGGCGCTGCAATTCACCCTGCGCAAGGACGTCTGG
>JAGWYG010000103.1 GCA_018969485.1 Chloroflexota bacterium | reverse complement strand
GGAAAATCATCGCCACTCGACAATAGTAATATTGGCTGGATATAGCGATTTGATGGATCAACTACTTGATGCAAATCCTGGCCTGAGAAGTAGAATTGGTCATATTATTCACTTTGCTCCGTATAATTCTGATGAAATGGTTCAAATATATCAATCGTATGCTCATAAATACAAAATATTAGTATCTGATGAAGCGATTGTTCAGTTAAGGGAGTACATTGGACAACACCAGTTCGATGGTAACGCACGTACGATCCGAACATTGTGGGAGCGGACGTTCTCGGCCATGGCCGAGCGTGCCAACGCTGACAGTGTAATCAACCTCGAGGAACTTGGAGAAATTGTTCCACATGATATACATGAAGGAATAAAGCATTATCTCAGTCAAGAACGTCGTAAACGCTCAAGTATTGGATTTTCAACTAATTCGAGTGCAGAATTGCCGAAAAATGCATAATTGAGCATATTCACAGAATAGTGCACAGCAATGACGTGGCTGAGCACAATCCACTCGTCCGGATCGTCTTGATGAGTACTATCCAAGCGCTATGGCACCACTGACAGCTGGCCAACACAATTGAGATGAGGCCTACAGCAGGCGGGCGTGCCGCATCACCGTACGAGGCGGCTGTCGAGGTGCACGCCGGGTGATCATTGAGCGGCCCGCGCCGTGGCGACGATGGCGAATCGTGCCAGCAGTACCGCGGCGAACGTTCCCCCATATCGCGGCCGGGCCTGCTACACCGTCGAACCGGCATCGCCGATCCCGCGACGGTGCCGGTGCAGCCCCGCAGATGCGCCCCGACCGCGCTCTGTCAGCGCGCGACTGCTGCCGCCCTGCCGTGCATTGCACGATGCAATCGCCCCCGCTGATCCCCCGCGTTGCACCGGGACGTGACCTTATGTTACAATCGTTGCGGGCGTGCAGGACGCACGCTTCTGTTTGGCCGATTGCTCCTGGCACTCACGCCCTGTGAGTGCCAACCGTCTGGCCAGAAGGAAGCGTGACACGAGCGACGAGCGAGCAGCATGCGGAGCGCGAGCGATGAACGGCGAGTTGAGCGAGCGGCGGCGTCTCATCCTGAAGCTAGTCATTCAGGAGTACATCGACGGATCAGTGCCGATCTCATCAGAGCTACTGGTTCGCAAGTACGGTCTGGCGGTCTCCAGCGCCACCATCCGGAACGAACTCGCGGCGCTTGAGGAGCTCGGCTATCTGACGCACCTGCACACATCAGCCGGACGCGTACCGACCGATGCCGGCTACCGGTTCTTTGTCGAGAACCTGATGGACCGAACCGCGTTGACGCTGACCGAGCAGCGCATGATCCGACATCAGTTCCACCAGGTTCGCACCGAGCTCGATCAGTGGATCCAGCTCGCCGGGGCGGTCCTCGCGCGCACCGCGCAGAACGCGTCGGTCGTCACGGCGCCGCGCGCCTACCAGGCGCGGTTCAAGCATCTCGAGCTGATCAGCATCCACGAGACGACCGTCCTGCTCGTGCTGGTACTCTTCGACGGGACGATCCGGCAGCAGACCATCGCATGCGACGGTGTGCGGCCGCAGGACGAGCTCAGCCGGCTGGCGGCGCGGCTCAATGACCGCTGGGCCGACACCACCGTCGAGCGCATCCGGGATTCGGTGCAGGAGCGCGAGGGGAGCGACGCGTTTGAGGCGCACGTCGCCGACGTCGTCATCCGATCGATGGAATGGTTCGAAGACCAACTCAACGGTGGCATCCACAGCGACGGCCTGATGGAAGTGCTGAGCCAGCCGGAGTTCGCCAAGGTTGCGCGGATCCGTCAGATCGTCGAGATCCTGCAGCGCGGGCGCGGCATCGGCCCATTGATCCCACGTGCGCTCGCCAGCGATGGCGTCCAGGTCGTCATCGGCGGAGAACACGGGCATGACGACATGCGCGAATACAGCGTCGTCCTGACGCGCTATGGCATCGATGGCGAAGTTGCCGGCATCGTCGGCGTCATCGGCCCGACGCGCATGGCATATCCGCGGGCGATCTCGGCAGTGCGCTACATCGCCAATGTCATGAGCGACCTGCTCGGGGTGTTTTACAATGGTGAGAGCACGCGGTACTGACCGCGCAACGTAATCAGGAGTAGCATGCGATGGCGACCGATTTGAATGATCAGACCGACGCAGCCCAGGGCGATCGCAGCGCGTCGGCCGACGCACGCGCCGGAACGGCCGACGTCATCAGTGGCGAGCAGGCGCTGCAGCGCATCAGCGAGCTCGAGCGCGAGCTTGCCGAATACAAGGACAGCTATCTGCGGGCGATGGCCGACTACAAGAACTTCAAGCGGCGCACCGATCAGGAGCGGTCCGATCTGCTCAAGTCTGCCGGCGCAGCCGTGCTGCTGAAAGTCCTGCCGATCATCGATGATCTTGAGCGCGCCATCGGCAACACCACGCCCGAGATCAGCGGCACCGCCTGGTTCAGCGGCTTCAAGCTGATCCCGCAGAAATTGAACGCCCTGCTCGAGAGCGAGGGCGTCACGCCGATCGCCGCGCTCGGCGCGCCATTCGACCCCACGCGCCACGAAGCGGTGATCTACGAGGACGCACCAGGCCAGGCCGAGCTTGTCATCGCCGAGCTGCAGCGCGGCTTCATGATCCGCGATCGCGTCCTGCGGCCATCGCTCGTCAAGGTCGGCAAGGCCTGACGCTCATTCCGGGATTGTGGCCGCATCGAACACAGGTGAGTAAACAATGGGGAAAGTCATCGGCATTGATCTTGGCACCACCAACTCGGTCATCGCGGTGATGGAAGGTGGCGAGCCCGTCGTGATCGCGAATGCAGAGGGCAGCCGACTCACCCCTTCGGTCGTCGCCATCAACAAGCATGGCGAGCGCCTCGTCGGCCACATCGCCAAGCGTCAGGCGGTGGCCAATCCCGAGAACACGATCTTCTCGGTCAAGCGGTTCATGGGTCGTAAGCTGAACGACCCGACCGTCCAGCGCGATCGGGCGATGGTGCCATACCGGCTGGGCGAAGCCAGCAATGGCGACTGTCGCGTCAGCATGGCCGGCCGCGAGTATTCGCCGCAGGAGATCTCGGCGATGGTGCTGCAGAAGCTCAAAGCCGATGCCGAAGCCTATCTTGGCGAGCCGGTCACCCAGGCGGTGATCACTGTGCCGGCGTACTTCAACGACAGCCAGCGTCAGGCGACCAAAGATGCCGGGCGCATCGCCGGGCTCGAGGTGCTGCGCATCATCAACGAACCGACGGCATCGGCGCTGGCCTACGGTCTCGAGCAGCATGAGCTCGACTGGCGGATCGCGGTCTATGATCTCGGCGGTGGCACCTTCGACATCTCCATCCTCGAGCTCGGCGATGGCGTCTTCGAGGTCAAGGCGACCAATGGCGATACCCACCTGGGGGGCGACGACTTCGATGTCCGGGTGATGGACTGGCTGGCGGGTGAGTTCCTCAAGCTGCACGGAATCGACCTGCGGCGGGATCGTGCGGCCCTGCAGCGCCTGAAGGAAGCATCCGAGAAGGCCAAGATGGAGCTCTCGACGGCCAGCCAGACCGACGTCAGCCTGCCATTCATCACGGCCGACGCGAGTGGCCCGAAGCATCTCGACATCACCCTGACGCGCAGCCGGCTCGAGCAGCTGACGCAGGATCTGATCGACAAGTCGATCATTCCGGTCCGCCAGGCATTGTCAGATGCCGGACTGCGCGCCAGCGACATCGACGAAGTCGTGCTCGTCGGCGGTCAGACGCGCATGCCGGCAGTGCAGGACGCAGTCAAGCGCTTCTTCAACCGCGATCCGCATCGGGGCGTCAATCCCGACGAGGTCGTCGCGATCGGTGCTGCGATCCAGGCCGGCGTGCTCTCGGGCGATGTGACCGATGTGCTGCTGCTCGACGTGACGCCGCTGACGCTGGGCATCGAGACGCTGGGTGGCGTGATGACGCCACTGATTGAGCGCAACACGACCATCCCGACGCGCAACAGCCAGATCTTCTCGACTGCTGGCGACAACCAGGCGAGCGTCGAGATCCAGGTGCTGCAGGGCGAGCGCACCGAAGCGCGCGCCAACAAGTCGCTGGGGAAGTTCGTGCTGGACGGGATCCCCCCGGCGCCGCGCGGCGTACCACAGATCGAGGTGACGTTCGACATCGATGCCAATGGCATCCTGAACGTCTCGGCGATCGACAAGACCACCGGGGCGCGGCAGCAGATCACGGTGACGGCATCGTCGGGGCTGTCGCAGCATGAGATCGAGCAGATGGTGAACGAGGCCGAGCGCCATGCCGAGGAGGATCGGCTGCGCCGCGAGCTGGCCGTCGTGCGCAACAATGCCGAGAATCTGCTGTATGCCGTCGACCGGCAGCTGCGCAGCGGCACCATCAAGCTCAGCGGCGACGATCGGTCGCTGATCGATCGGCTCGTGCGGTCGTTGCGGCAATCGCTCGACAACGAGAATCTCGACGAGATGCACAATCGCACCGCCGAACTCGCCATTGCGGCGCAGCGACTGCAGCTCACCCAACTCGCCCGCGATGGCGCACCATCCGTCGGCGGCGCATAGCTGCCCACACACCAGGGTTGATGCATGACGGCAAAACGCGACTATTACGAAGTGCTCGGCGTCGCGCGGAGCGCGAGCCAGGACGATATCCGCAAGGCGTTCCGCCGGCTGGCCCGGCAGTACCATCCCGACGTCAACAAGGACGCCGGCGCCGAGGTGCAGTTTCGCGAGGTCAACGAGGCCTACGAGGTTCTGTCGGACGCCGAGAAGCGTGCGACGTACGACCGCTTCGGCCATTCCGGCCCCAGCGCCGGCGCGGGTTTCGGGCCATTCTCTGGCGAGGATGCGGTCGGCAGCATCTTCGAGGCGTTCTTCGGCGGCACGCAGCGTGGCTCCCAGCGCGGCCCACAGCGTGGCGCGGACCTGCGCTACGTGCTCAGCCTGCGGTTCGAGGAGGCAGTGTTCGGCGCCGAGCGCGAGATCGAGTTTCGCCGCCTGGAGACCTGCTCGGGCTGCCGTGGCAACGGCGCCGAGCCGGGCACCGATGCGGTGACCTGCCCGCGCTGCAACGGGCTCGGCGAGATCCGCCAGCGCGCGCCGATCTTCAACATGGTCACGGTGACGACGTGCGACCAGTGTCGTGGCGAGGGCAAGGTCGTCGCGATCCCGTGCCGCGAGTGTCGCGGCGAGGGACGCACGCGCCAGGCGCGCAAGCTGAGCGTGAACATCCCGGCCGGCGTCGACGGGGCATCGCAGATCCGCATCACCGGCGAGGGTGAGGCGGGCATCCGGGGTGGCCCGCACGGCAATCTGTTCATCGCGCTCGACATCCAGCCGCACGAGTATTTTGTGCGCGACGGCAACGACATCATCGTCGAGCTGCAGCTGAATGTGGCGCAGGCGGCGCTCGGCGCCGAGCTCGAGGTGCCGACCGTCGATGGCGTCGAGCGGGTGCGGTTTGCTGCCGGCACGCAGACCGGCGCGACGGCGCGGCTGCGCGCCAGGGGCGTCCCGGTCCTGCGTGGCAGCGGCCGCGGCGACCAGATCGTCATCGCGCGGGTCGTTGTGCCGACGAGCCTCAACGACCAGCAGCGTCGACTGTTTCAGGAGCTGGAGAAATCGCTCGAGCCGGGCCAGGTGGGCGACCATCGCGACGATGGCTTGATCGGTCGGATCAAGAGCGCCCTCGGCCTGTGATGCGGCGGGTGCCGCGCAATGAAGGAGCGATCTCTGATGAACGACCTGGTGTATGGTCGTAATGCCGTCCGCGAGGTGTTGCGGGCACAGCGCCGCACGCTGGTGCGGTTGTCCGTCGCTGCCGGCGCCAATGAGGCCGGTACGCTGGCGGCGGTGACGCAGCAGGCGCGCGATGTCGGTGTGGTCGTCGAGCGTGTCGACCGCCGGGAATTGGAGCGCATGGTGCATGGGGTCAATCACCAGGGGGTGATCCTGGAGTGTGGCCCGTATCCGTATGCCGATGTCGATGCCATGCTGGCACGGGCCGCACAGCGCGCCGAGCCGGCGCTGCTGCTGATGCTCGACCACCTGCAGGACCCGCAGAATATCGGCACGCTGCTGCGCACGGCCGAGGTCGTCGGCGTGCATGGCGTGATCACCCCGGGGCGGCGGGCGGCCGAGATCACGCCGGCCGTCGTCAATGCGGCTTCCGGCGCGACCGAGCATCTGCTGATCGCCGAGGTGACGAATGTCGTCCAGACGATCCAGCAACTGCAGCGCGCCGGCGTGTGGGTCGCCGGCGTCGAAGACGACCCCGAGGCGCGTGACTACGATGCGGTGGACCTCGATGGTCCGCTGGCGCTGGTGCTCGGCGCCGAGGGCGCCGGCCTCGCGCGGCTGACGCGCGAGCGCTGCGATTATCTGGTGCGCCTGCCGATGCGTGGCGAGATTGCCTCGCTGAACGTGGCGGTGGCTGGTTCGATCCTGCTGTATCACGCGTGGCGCGTCCGTGCCCGCTGAGGGCGTGCGGATGCTGTGGGAGATATCATCGATGGGGTACACTCAACAGGCCGAAGCGCTGCTGCGTGAGTGGGTGAGTTCGGAGCAACTCCGCAAGCATTGCCTGGCAGTCGCGGCGTCGATGCATCACTTTGCGGAGCGCTACGGCGAGGACGTGGATCTATGGCGCGCCGTCGGCATCCTGCACGATCTGGATTACGAACGCTATCCGATGATGCCGGATGCCGGAGCGCTGGCGACGGCGTCGGCCCGGCTGATCATCGACACGGTGCCGGAGACTGCGCCGCTGATGATGCATCCCTACGTCGGCACGACCATGCTGCGGCGCACCGGCTGGTCGACTGATGTGTGCCGGGCTATCCTGTCGCACGCCGACTATACGGGCATCGAGCGGCAGACGGCGCTGGAGCGTGTGCTGGCGGCGGTGGATGAGCTGTCGAGTTTCATCATCGCGGTGGCGATGGTGCGGCCCAACCGCAGCATCCACGAGGTGGACGCTCCGGCGGTGCGGCGCAAGATGAAGGATAAGGCGTTCGCCCGTGCAGTGCATCGCGAGGATATTGTGCGTGGTGCCGAGTTGCTCGATCTTGAGCTGGATGCGCTGATCACGGAAGTCATCGCCGCGCTGCGCGCTGATGCGGTGCGTCTTGGTGTCGATGGCACCGGCGCATGATGTGCCGGCGCCCGCTGTCCGCGGGCTCACACGAAGGGACGGGGGCGGGGGACGGGCTCACACGAAGGCACGAAGGGACGGGGGCGGGGGCAAGCTCCCATCCCGTGTTGCTTTCTTCTCCCCCGAACGCCCCGTGCTTCCAGCCAGTCATGCGCGCAGGCGCGGCTGGCGCGGTGCCGCACCTGGCCGGTGCGGCCGTCGGCACCTGCCGGCCCGCATCGGCGATGCCCGTTACTCCTCGCGGTACATCTGGCACACCATCCCCTGCTGCATGTCGGGCGTCTGGATGAATGCCTGACCGACCCCCAGCCCCTCGATACGCTCCTGGACGTTCATCCCCGGCACCCGGATGTAGCGTGCGACCTTCTGGGACTCGGGGTAGTTTGTGCGGAACAGGATGCGGGTGCCGGCGTTCGCCAGCACGTCCGGCGGCATGTCATTCATGCTCTGACTGGCGACGACGACGGCGATGCCGTATTTGCGGCCCTCCTTCATCAGCTTGAGCAGGCTCGGATCACGGCCCAGCCGGTGTGCCTCGTCGAGCACGATCGCGAGCCGGATGTGATCGGTGACGCCCCAGTGAAACATGTCGCGCAGCACGCGGCGCAGCGCGAAGGCGCCGGCTGCCAGTTGCACCTGCTCGATGCGCAATTTGTGCAGATCGAGCACCATGCCGGCGCGCAGCGCTTCGATGAACTGCGGTCCGGCGTCGTTGCCTGGCCGGAATAGCCGCATCTCGAGGATGGGCCGACAGCGGGCGATGACGCCGTCGCCGCGCCGTAGCTGCTCCTGACGCTCGAGGATGCGCAACACATCGGTCGGCGTCGGGTTGGGCCGCACGGTGTAGGCGCTGCGGATCGCCTTGAACAGCTCGTCTCGCTGGCGCGGGCCCAGGTCGGTGATATTGGCGATGATCTCGGCGATGGCGAAACTCTGCTCGTCCTGCTGGTCGGTGCCCTGCTGGCCGGCATCGAGTTCGAATGGCGAAAACGGCAACCCTTCGGCAGCATCGTTGATCGAACCACTGGTGAGCCGGGCGTACGAGCCGGCCGGATCACCGAACTGGCCGTGAAAGTCGATCACCAGCGCCGGAACGCGCTGCCGTGCCAGCTCGTTGAGGATGCGCAGCGTCGTCACCGATTTGCCCTGCCCGGGGATGCCCAGGATGAAGCAGTGCGGGCTGCTGCGCGTCGCCGGTCGCCAGGCGACGTCGCCGCGCAGGCCGTGACCGAGCGTGATGACGAGCGGCTCGCCGGTGCCGGCGCTGTCTGGCGCGTCCGGCGGCGTGGGCGCGGGCTCGGGCGCGTCCGGCGGTGTGGGCGCGGGCTCGGGCGCGTCCGGCGGTGTGGGCGCGGGCTCGGGCGCGTCCGGCGGCGTGGGCGCGGCCAGCGAGGCCAGTTCATCGGCGCTGATGATCGGCGCTGCCGGGCGCGGCATGCGGCGCGGCGCAGCCGGGGCAGATTCGGACGCCAGGACCTCGTGGAGCGAGAAGTGGTGAAACTCCTCCTCGCCGACGCGCCAGCGCTGCGGCGTCACCGGCGCCGTGCTGACGATCAGGCCCTCGCAGCTGATGCGCACGTCGAGCTCATCGCGCCCGATGCGCTCGAGCAGCTCAAGCGCACCGCGTGCCGCGTCATCCGACAGCGTACCATGGCGGCGTGCGCGCTGGACGCCGAAGCGCAGCACCGTCGCCAGCCCGGCGCGCTGGATCGGCGTATCGAGGCGCTTGCTGAAGAACTGGGTGCGCAGCAGCTGGGCGCTCTGTTCGGCGCGCAGCCGGATGCCAGGCACCAGTGCCTCGGCCACCGCCCCCGCCGGCTGCACCGCCACGCTCACCAGCCGCAGCTCGATGATGCCGCGGCGCAGCGTCACCAGCAACACATCGCTGTAGCGTGCGGCGACGCCGGCCAGGTCCTCAGCCGGCAGCGCAATCTGCACGATCGACTCGAACGGCAGCAGGATCGCCCCATCGAGGCGATTGGTGCGCTGGAGCCAGCCCGCCGCGATCCCCAGCGCCAGCGTGTGGGTCTGGTCGGCCGCCTCCGAGGTGAGGTGCAGCGCCAGCCGGCCCGACACGCGCTTGACCCGGCCGAGCAGCGCCTCGACCTGCGTCGCGTCAAGGTCGCCGAGGCCAAACTCGCGCAGCATCGTCGCGAGGTGGGTCTCGATCTCGTCGCGCCAGGCCGTGGTGATCAGCAGGCGATGCCCGATCTGGTCGTGGAACGTCGGGCGATAGTCGATGATATGGCGCTCGGCCAGCTCGCGGAGGTGTGGTTCGGCCGGCGAATCGAGATACTCGATGCCGAGGTAGCGATCGTAGGCGATCACCCAGTGGCTGGTGCGATGGAGCTGCTCGAGCACGTCGCGCTGCCCGTCGCGCAGGCTGGCGCGCACCGCCGGCATGCCACCGCCGAGCAGCGCGCCGACGGCGCCCAGCCAGGCCTGGTGGCCCTGTGACATTCCGTCGCTGAACTGGCGGCTCACCGGATGTGGATCGCCGCGGCCCTCGCGACCGCTCACGATGCGCTGATGCCAGGTGAGCGTGGCAGGGTCGAAGTGGCTCTCGTGGTGCGCCAGCAGGCCGAAGACGCTGATGGTGCCGGTGTCGGCTTCGCGGGCGGCGGCATCGAGCGTGACGATCTCGGGCTGCAGCAGATCGGCCAGCACGCTGAGGTGTGCCGCCGGCTGCCCAGGCGTGCCGAGCTGGCTCATGGCGCGCAACGAGACCGCGATCAGCGGTGTGAACGGATCCGCGGCGCGGGCTGCGCCATGGGCATTCAGCGCCGTGCGCAGCCGCTCGAGGCCAGCCGGCACCTGCGAGCTCGGCCGCTCGGTGTAGATCGCCAGGTGCAGCGCCGGTGGCGCCTCGGACGCGTTGCGCTCGTCGCGCTCCTCGCTCTCGGCATCACCGAGATCGCCCGTCAGCACCTGCTCGAACGCGTCGGTCACCAGCCGCCCCTGGTCGAGGTTGACGACGCTGATCTCGAGGTGCCGCGCGTAGGGATGCAAGCGGCGGAACGCTTCGATGTGGCGGGCCAGCATGCGGCTGGCTGCCACCTGCTCGCCAGCCTCGGGTGCGGGCCGGCCGACGATCCGGGCGATCTCGGCGAGCCGGCGCTGAGGATCGCGCAGCGCCGCCGGCAGCATCACCCCGTGGAAGAAGTCGAGGTTGTGGTAGAACATCAGCGGAACGCTGGCATCGGGATGCACGATGAAGGCGGGCACGTTGGTGGCGACGAGCTGATGGACCGCGTCCAGCGCGAGGCACTCGCGGCGCGCCGAGCGCTCCACGTCGGCGAGCCGGCCCTCCCAGAAGCGCAGCAGCTCGGCGTGCGCTGCCAGCCAGAGCGCGCGGAGCGGATGGATCGGCAGGACCAGCAGCGCGAGATCGGTGTGATCGGCATCATCGGGCTGCAGCAGCACGGTGTCGAGCGCCAGTGCCTCGGCAAGCTGGTCGTGGGCCCCGGCCTGACGCAGCGCGTCCAGCAACGCGCGGTAGCTGGACGCATACCGCAGCACCGCCTGCCGTGCCTCATCCTGCCCCCAGTCGAGCGCCTCGATGACGCGCTGCGTGCGGGCGACCTGGCGGAAGAAGGTCTCGCGGGCGCGCCAGAATGCGTTCCAGCGCTCATCGTGCGCCAGCTGCGGCGGCAGGATTCGCCGACGCGGTATGCCCGCGCTGCGGCTGCCGTGGGAGAGCGCGAAGCCGGCAGCGCGCGGCTCCTTCAGGATCTGGTGCTGCAGGCTCACCAGCAGCGGGCTGAGCTCGACGGCGACGGTGCGCCGTGGCGTGAGCATCACGCTGAAGCCGGTGTTATCGTCGCGCCACAGCGGCGTCTGCGGGGCGAGCTCGGCCTCGTCGAACAGCGCCGCCAGCCGCCCGAGCGGCAGGCATGGCACCTCGACGCTGCCACGCGTCTTGCGCTCATCGTCTGGTGGTGGCTCATCGTGGTCGTCCGGCGTGGAATCGTCGGCGAAGAAGAACTCCTCGCTCTCGGGGTCGGGGCGGTCGAGCAGGCCGAGCAGCGATTCGTGCGATGAATCGAGCGCGACCACGCGGATGCGCGCCGCGGCCGGGCGTACGTCGCCGGCCGGAGCGACGCGGACCGTGGCGCGGCGCCTGGCGCCCGGCACGATGCTGGCGGGCAGATCGAGCGGCTCGCCATCGGCGACAAACTCCAGGCGCCAGGCGTGGACCTGTGCCGGGTTGGGCGGCTCGGTGCTCCAGGCGACGACGATGCCGGCTTTCGGGGTGCTGGGCACGTACAGCGCGCCGCCGGCGCCGTCGGGCTGGGTGAGCTTGCAGAAGCTCTCGACCCGGCCGAGCCGATCGCGGAATGGCTTGATGACCACCTGCTGCAGGTCGCTGGGCTCATCGCGCAGCTGCCAGCGCTCGAGCGTCGGCCCGGCGCCATCGGCCAGCGCCTTCGACCAACTGACGACATCGCTCAGGACGCGGCCGCGCAGGGCGTCGGCGAGCGTGCGCTCGCTGTCCGGCGCGAGCTTGAGGGTACGCAGCCGCTCGTCGACGCTGGCATGGAGCCGGCGCGGATGCGCCAGGCCACGCACCATCGTGCGGTTGCGCTCGAGGCGCGTCGCGAAGTCATCGCCGGCGTCGGCGATCAGGCCGATGCGCCATAGCTCGCCGCCGAGCCTGGCGCTGGTGCCCGCGTCGGCGTGGCGGGCGGCGGCGGCGAGGATGTCGAGCCGCCGGCTCGGCTCGAGCAGCAGCGGCGCACGCACTTGGCGCAGGATCGCGCGCACCAGCGTCTGGGCCTGGCGCGGCAACCCGGCGAGCAGCCGGTCGGCCGCGCGACGCTGCAGGTCACGGCCATCGAGGAGCGCGAAGGCGTTGGCCAGCGAGCTCACCGCGGCGTCGATCAGATCGCTCGGGACGAACAGGCACAGCCGGACCGCCTTGCGGTTGCGCAGCTCGATGGCGCGGTCGCTGGTGATCGCCCAGCGCGACGCAGACGCATCACCACGCGCGACCAGGACGTGACAGGCGATGGGCGCGCTGCTCTGTCGTGCGGCGATGCTGGCGCACAGCGCCTCGGCGAGCTCGCGGCTCAGGTAATCGACGCGCGCACAGTGGCCGTCGGCGGTCATGGCGAACGCCTGCACGATTTCGCTGGCGAGGAGGGTCGACACGCTGTGATCCATGGCTCATTCCTCTCTGTCGGCCGCGGCCCGGGCGTAGGGCGGGTGGATGCGCTGTACGGTGAAGTCGTCGGAGGCGTCGCTGAACAGGCCCATCTGGCGCAGCCGCGCCAGCATGGCGCGCAGGTTGTCGCGCGCCGCGGCGTGATGCTCGGCGCCGTCGGCGTCGGGCGGCGGCCGGTCGATCAGGATGCCGAAGCGCTGCGTCAGCCATGCCAGCACGTCGCGCAGCCGCAGCGGCGCGAGCGGCGCGTGCGGCGCCAGGCCGGCATCGTGGTGGCGCCGCGCCGCCACCAGCTGCAGCAGCACCGCCAGCAGATCGTTGCCCGGCTCGTAGCGCCAGGTGGTGCGCGCCGCGCGCGTCCCCTGCAGGATGCCGTCGGCGCGCTCGATCCCGCCGGTGTCGGCGAACCATAGCATGGCGGCTGTCATCGCTTTACCCTCCTGCGCCTCGACCACCAGCCGCACGAGGCGTTCGAGCGGCGCGGCGCCGCGCGCGGCGGTGCGCTCGGCCCACAGCGCGCGCGCCGCGGCGTCGTCCCCGGCCAGGCCGTCGAGGATGCTGTCGATGTCCTGCTCGGCGCGGGCGTCGACAGCCTCCGTGGTGGCGGGATGCGCCTCGAGGCGCAGCAGCGCCTGCAGGTACGCCGGGCCGTGCGGCTCCCCCGCGTAGAGCTGCGCCAGCGGCGCTGCGGTGCGCGGGCTCCCGGCCAGTTTGTCCCAGTAGCGATCCAGCAGGCGCAGGCGCTGGCTGGCGCCGAAGAACTCGCGCGCCTGCTCGATGTCGCGGCGCACCGCCTGCTGCGCCAGGCGCTGGCTGGCGCCGTGCGGCACGGCGGTGAAGTCGAGGTACAGCGGCGGCGCGCCGCCGGCGAACGGCTGCTGCAGCGCCGGCGGCAGCTGTTCGGGCTGGCGCGTCAGCGCTGTCACCGCGGCGGTGACGGTGCGGCTGAACAGGAACATCTCGAGGTTGATCAGCGTGACCAGGTGACGGATGAGCGCCTGGCGCGGCATGCGCGGCGCGTACACCCGCAGCCAGGCGAACAGGTCGTGGCCGATGGCGTCGAACCACGCCGGGCTGGCGCCCGGCAGCACCGTGCTGCGCGCGGAGCCGCAGGGCGTCGGCTTGAGGCCGTCGATGAAGAGCAGCGACAGGCGCGTCAGCAGGTCGAGCGGCGTGGTGCCGTCGTAGCGGCCATCGAGCGTCGGCGGATTGCCGAGCAGCAGTCCGGCGCCGAAGGCCTGCGCGAACAGCGTGCGCAGCGCGCTGCCGGAGCCGGCGGCGCGCAGCAGCGTGTGGTACAGCACCCGATCGACGCTGCGCGCGCGGCGCTCCTCGTACGGGAAGCCGCTGCGGTAGCTGAGCAGCGAGTACGGCACCAGCGACAGGATCTGCTCGTCGCGGTGCGCGCGGCCGGACGTGCCCATGGTGACCAGCGTGCCGCGCACCAGCCGCTCGAGGCTGCGGCGCCCGGCGGCATCGGCGAACCCCTGCAGGTCGGGGTGGCGCGCCATGGCGTCGAGGTACTGCGACAGCGCGCGCGGATCGTTCGGCCGGCGCGCGCGCGTGCGCCCCTCGCTCACCACCAGGAAGAACAGCGAGGGCAGCACGTGACCGGCGTCGACATCGTTCAGCTCGACCGGCAGCACCTTGTCGAAGCCGTACCCCGCCAGGCTCTTCGGCAACGCCAGCTTCATCGCGGCTCCTTCCCCTGCGCGCCGCGCGGATCGCGCATCCTCCCGGCCGGGCGGGGTGTGCCGCCGCGGATGGCTGGCCGGCGTGCCGCCAGATCGGCGGAAATCGGGAGACAGCGATCCATGGCTCATTCCTCTCTGTCGGCCGCGGCCCGGGCGTAGGGCGGGTGGATGCGCTGTACGGTGAAGTCGTCGGAGGCGTCGCTGAACAGGCCCATCTGGCGCAGCCGCGCCA
>JAGWYG010000192.1 GCA_018969485.1 Chloroflexota bacterium | reverse complement strand
TTGTTTCAAACCCCTTTGAAGCGGGGTCGTTAATTCCACTGCGGAGGACAGATGTCCACAAGAAAGAGATTTTTTGAGTTTCAAACCCCTTTGAAGCGGGGTCGTTAATTCCACCCCAAGTTGTCAAGGTACCGTGAGCATTTGGCTTCCCAATGCACAAAGCGGCTGGTCGATCCGACTGGCACATCGGTGCGTGCGTCGCAACATTGACCAGTTGAGTGCATCATACCTCACCCGCGATCAGGTTAGCACGTTTCCAGTTGCCTGTCAAGCGGGATCGTGCATCAGCCAACGAGCGCTCTGATTCGCTCGCATATGACCGGCCCGCAGAGCGTGGCGTGTCATCTGCCAGCAGCATAGCAGCGCTCCACGGATGCGTCAAACGCCGATTGAGGCCATGGAAGCATAGCGGCATGCATCGTCAGGGGTGATGGATGCATGCCATAGGGCCATCGAGGTCACCTGCCACCGGCTGCGGCACCAGCAGGCGAGGTCCGGCCGGAGCAGCGCAGCCGCAGCCTCTTACGCTATGATGGGAGATGGTGCCGTGCCAGACGGTGGTACGACATGCTTGTGGCGGCGGTGGATGGCGCGCGAGCGCGCACGCGTGCTGCGCCATTGAAGGGAACGATGCAGCGATGAACATCTGGCGATCATGGTTACTCGAGGCACCGCCAACGCTTCTGCGTGCCATTGCGCGTGCGCGGCGCATCAGCGTTCCGCGGGGATGTACCCATGAGCAGCTGGCACAGCGCATCAGCGACGCTGTCAGGCCGATCGCCGTCATCCGCAGCACCTTTCATGCGCTGCCATGCGACACGCAGCACCTGGCGCAGCACCTGGCGACGCTGCACCGCGGCCTCCGCGCGGCGGGCGAAACCGAACGCTGGGGCGGCATCCGGCCGATGTCGGCGCTGCTGCACCAGCCAGTGCCCCAGTCGCCACTCGAGGCGCTGGTCCTGCATGGGTGGCTGGTCCTGCGGCCGCCACAGCCACGGCATCCGCCGCGGTGGGTCATGCCGCCGGAGGTGCGGCGGCTCATTCCGCAGTCGCTGTCATGGCCCGACGCCGGCGAGGTAGTCGCCGTCGCCGAACCGTTTGCGCTGCGCGCCGTGCTGGCGCTGGCGCTCGAGGCCAGCCGGACGCCGCTGACGCTGCGGCCGACGGGGCGGATGGACGCACCCGCACTGCGTCGCCTGCGTGCGGTGCTTGATGGCGTACCCGGGGATACCTGGGGTGCATTCTGGCAATGGCTGCTGCCGTTGTGTCTTGAGCTTGGCGTCGTCGTGCGGCAAGGCGATGCGCTGACCGCGGGGGGGGCACTGCCACGCTGGTGGCGAAGCAGCTCCGCCGAGCGCTGGCAGGTGCTGATGGCGGCGTGGCTGAATCATGCGGCGGCGGATTCGCGGCTGTTGCCGCATATGCTGAACGACGACGGTGTCATCTGGGGAGCGGTGCGGCGCCGGCTGGTGAGCTGGGCCATGGCGCTGCCGGCTGCCCGGTGGGTCGATGCCGAAACGACATCGCAGCGACTGCACGATGTGTTCGGGCCGCTCGCTGATGCATACACGCATGCTGGCCGGGTGGTGAAGCGGCTGCCATGGCGCACGGCGCGCGCGGCAGCGGTCTGGCGCGCTGCGCTCGATGGGCCGCTCGGCTGGCTGGGTATCGTCGTGCAGCACGAGGGCATGGTGGCGCGCGTGGCGCAGGTCGATCCGGGCGATGCCACGAGCATAGCGGTGACGCACGGACGCGCCGCGTCCGCCGCGGCGGGCTGGCGTTTCACCGAGAGGGCGCATCTGCACATCCCGTACGCGCTCGTCGATGCCGAGGCCGCAGCGCTGGCGGTCGCGGGGAGTGCCATCGCGCTCGACGACGACGGTCTGGCGATCACGGCGCCGGGCGCGCGCGCGATCGCCGACAGTGTGGCGGCACACCGTGCGCTGGTACAGCGACTCACCGTGCATCTGCCTGGCCCGTGGCCGCCGGCATGGCGTGTGTGGCGCGATGCGCACCTGCTGCGCGTCACTGTCGAGCCGGCGCTGGTCCTGACGTGTGATCAGCCCGAGGCGTTCAGCCGACTGATGCGGCTGCGTGCGTGGCGCAGGGTGGTACGACAGCGGCTGCTGCCGGGCATCGCCATCGCCGACCACGGGCAGGTGTCGGCGTTGCGCCGCACGGCGCAGCGCCATGGCGTCGAGCTCACCGGCGTCGTCGAGCCGGCACCACGGCGGGATGCCGCGGCGGCGCTGAGCGGCGAGGATCTGACCATCCTGCTGACCATCTGCCAGGCGGCCCT
>JAGWYG010000102.1 GCA_018969485.1 Chloroflexota bacterium | reverse complement strand
ACGAATGCCGATCGTGGCGGTCACCTGGTCGGTCAGGCCGTCGCTGCTGGTGTTGATCTGACGCAGCGTCGGCAGCAGTTGATCGAACAGGGCGCTGCCGGCCGACGCATTCCATGCGCTGCAGTGCTCCCGCACCGCGCACCAGTACGCCACGGCCCGCTCGGCGACCGCCGGCGTGGGCCCGGCGGTGTGCGCGCCCGGCTGGTGCCAGGTGGCGTCGATCAGCAGCCGCCCTTTATAGCCGAGCGTCAACTGATCCCAGCCGCTCGGCTCGCCGATGACGCAGGCCACCGGCTGGTAGCACGCGGCGGCGTGGTGGGCGCCACGCGATGAGGCGGCCTCTTCCTCGACGGCCCCGATCACGACGTAGCGCCGGTCGAGCGCATCGCTGGCGATCAGCCGCGCGACGGCCATGATGAATGTCGCGTATGGGCCCTTGGCGTCGACGGCACCGCGGCCGTAGAGCCGGCCGTCGGTGATGCGCACCGGCACGACGCCCGGCACCGTGTCGATGTGCCCCAGCAGCACCACCTCGGCGCCGTACCCGACGACGCCCACCGCGTTGCCGGCGTCATCGACGAAGCCGTGAAACCCGAGGTCGCACAGCTGTGCCACCAGAAACTGCGCCAGCGCCGCCTCGTCGCCCGAGACGCTCGGAATGCGCAGCATCGCCTCGAGCAGCGCGACCGGATCCTGCACGCGAACCTCCGATGCTCATCAGCCGGGCGGCAGGCCCGATGTCGCCGCGGGCGCGACGGCTCACCACCCGGGCGGCAGGCCCAATGCCTCGAACAAGGCCCAGGCGCGATCCAGCGGCAGCGCCGTCGTCGGATCAGCGCACAGCGCCTGGAACGCCAGCCCGCGGTCACGCGTCAGCGCCGCCTCGACGATCAACTCCTGCACGGCGACGTGCCGCGCCACCAGGGCGGCCACGCCGGGCGGCAGCGCGCCGGCGGCCAGCGGCACCACCCGGTCACGGCCGAACCAGGCGTTCGTCTCGACGACCGCCCCCAGCGGCAGGTTGCTGATCTGCCCGACGTTCGCCAGATTGACGTTGGTCACCAGTTCGCCATGCCCGACCAGCGCCGCAATCTGCTGGACCGCCTCCTCGCCGCTGTCGCGCAGCGCGAACGGCTGCGCGCCGGTGAGCAGCCGCTCGACCTGCGCCGCCGCGTCGTGGTAGCGCGCCTGCCGGTAGCTGATCGGCGTGCGGATGACGCCCCAGCGGAACAGTTCGTCGGGCGAGCCGATGAACCCCGGCACGAACTCGGCGAGGTGTCGGTCGCCGGCAGCGGCCAGGACGCCGAAGCGCCGGAACAGCTCGAACTTGATGCGGTGCTCGTCGTTGAACCAGTCGTCACGGCTGCGAATCTCGGCAGCATCGTAGAAGCGCAGCACACCTGGCTCCTCGAGATGCTCGCGCAGCCGGGCGAGCAGATCGTGGCCACGGTAGCTGGCGCGGTCGATCCAGGTGAAGTGATTGATGCCCAGGACGTTCACCGCGATCTCGTGCCGCGCCGGCACCGCGGGCAGCCCATACCAGCGCTGCGCAAGCCGCGCCAGCAACTGCTGCGTGCCGAACACCTCGTGGCAGCAGCCAAACACCTTGAGGCCCGGCGCGACGCGCGTCAGCGTGCGGGTGCACACCGACATCGGGTTGGTGTAGTTGATCACCCACGCCGACGGGCAGTGCTCGGCGATCGCCGCGGCGAACCCGGCGTAGCTCAGCACCGCGCGCAGGCCACGCGTCAGCCCCGGCGCGCCGGTCGTGTCGCCGACCGGAAAGAACAGCCCGGCCCGCTCGGCGACCGCCAGTTCGTGGCCCATCTGCCCGAGGCTGCCGGGCTGGATCGAGACGACGACGATGTCCGCACCGCGCAGCGCATCGGCCAGTTGATCGACGACACGATAGGCCCAGCGCGAGACCACGCCCGGCTGATGCTGCAGCCACGCGCCCAGCCGGGCGTTGCGCTCCGCGGCGGTCCGGTCGATGTCGTACAGCCGTACCTCGCCGCCGAGACGCGGCTCCTGCGCCAGGTCGTTCATCAGCATCGGCGCCCAGGCCCGGCTGCCGCCACCGATGTAGCCGATGCGCAGCGCCGTCACCGCATCACTCATCGCACGTCTCCTCCGTCGGTCGCCGCGGCGCAGCTCAGCGGGCGGCGAGCAGATGCTGCAGATCCGCCGTGATGTCGCTCACCGGGGCGCCGTAGCCGAACAGCCCGACCCACTGACCGGCGGCATCGATGACATACACCGCCGATGTGTGATCGATGGTGTATCCCAGCGCCGAATCCGGCAGATCGCGCCGCTGGGCCACCACGCCATAGTCGCGGAAGACCGCCTCGAGCGTCGGCCGGTCGGCCAGCAGGCCGATGGCTGCCGGATCAAACACCTGGACGTAGCGCTTCAGCTGCGCGGCGGTGTCGCGCTCGGGATCGACGGTGATGACCACCGTGCGCACCCGCTCGGCATCGGCGCCCAGATTCTTGCGCACCGCTGCCAGCTCGGCCAGCGTGGTCGGGCAGACATCGGGGCAACTGGTGAAGCCGAAGAACAGCAGCACGATGCTGCCGCGCTGCGCGTTGAGCGCGAACGGCGCACCGTCGACGTCGGTCAGCGTGAAATCGGGCGCCATGATTGGCTCGTCGATCGAGGCCATGGCGCGATAGCGGTACTCGCCGCAGCCGGCGAGCGTCGCCGCGAGGATGATGCCGAGTGCGATCGGCCACCAGAGGTGCCTGCGCTCCATAGGAAACCCCAGTTCGTGCGGCCCGCGTGCCGCGCGCCGAGCATAGCACAGCGGGCGGGAGGGTGCAATCCCGCCCCCGGCTCAGCGCGCGGTACCCCCGAGCGCGATCTCATAGACCGAGCCGGTGATGGCGTCGGCCCCGGCCGAGCACAGGAACGCCGCCAGCCCGGCCACTTCGGCCGGTTCGACCAGGCGCTTGATCGCCACCGGTTCGAGCATCACACGGCTCACGACCTCGGCTTCGGGCAGATCGCGGGTGCGCGCCTGGTCGGCGATCTGGCGCTCGACCAGCGGGGTGCGCACGTAGGCCGGCGCGATCAGGTTGACGGTGATGCCGTGCGGGCCGCCCTCGAGCGCCGCGGTGCGCGTCAGGCCGAGCAGGCCGTGTTTGGCGGCGATGTAGCCGACCTTGAACGGCGAGGCGCGCAGGCTGTGGACCGAGCCGATGTTGATGATGCGGCCGCGGCCGGCGGCGACCATGCCGGGCCAGCAGGCCTGCGTCAGCAGGAACGGGGCGGTGAGCATCACGCCGAGCATCGCCTGCCAGCGCTCGAGCGGGAACGTCGGCAGCGGCTCGATGAACTGGAAGCCGGCGTTGTTGATCAGGACGTCGACCTGGCCGACCTGCGCCAGCACCGCCGTGGCCGCGGCGCTGGTCTGCGCGGCATCGCTCAGATCGGCGGCGACGAACCGCGCGCCGGTGTCGCCGGCGGCCGCGGCAGCTCCCGGCAGGTCGATGATCACCACCTCGGCGCCATCGCGGGCGAAGCGCTCGACGCACGCGCGGCCGATGCCGCTGGCGCCGCCGGTGACGAGGACTACAGGCCGTCGGGTCATACGTCACTCCTTCGTCGTTGGTCGCTCAGCGACGCACCACCGGCAGATACAGCACGCGCAATGGCACGACCGACGCCGGCACTGGCACCGGCGCCGGTGCGCCGGCCGGGGCGGCGCGCACCACCGCATTCGGCCCGCTGGTCACCAGCTGATAGGCCGCATGGGCCGCCGTCGCCGCCCGCCCGGTGGCACTGCTGTCGGCGTCGCTGATGCTCACCCGGTAGCCGCCGGCGTCGGCGGCGCAGTCGCTCTCGAGCAGCAGCTGCAGCGTGCCGTCGCCCTCTACCACCGCACTGCCGAGCGCCATGCCGTTGATGCTGGCCTGGACCGTCGCGCCGGCGGTGTAGCCGCTGCCCTCGACCAGGAAGCTGCTGCACGGCGCGCCGGCGGCATAGTTCACCGTCAGGCCCGGTGTGGTGGCGTCTGGCAGATAGCCGTCGAGCCAGCTGATGAAGCGCGAGACGCGCGTGTAGACGCCGTAGTAATTGGGGTCGGCGCAGCCGGTACCCCAGCTGACCACGCCGGTGAGGTACCAGCTGCCGCTGCGCTGCACCGCCAGCGGGCCGCCGCTGTCGCCCTGGCACGAATCGACGCCGCCGGCGGCCAGGCCGGCGCACAGCATGTTGGCGGTGATGCTGCCGGAACCATACGATCCGGCACAGGTCGCGTTCGAGACGATCGGCATCGTCACCTTGCGCAGCGTCTCCGCCGTGTCGCCGCCCGAGCTGGTCGTGCCCCAGCCCGACACCAGCGCCGTCGCGCCGGCGTCGCCGAGCGAGGCATCGCGCGCCGGCGCGATGGTGGCGACGCGCGCGTTGAGCGTGACCGGGCTGGCCAGGCGCAGCAGCGCGATGTCGTTGTTGTAGGTGTCGGGCTCATACGACGGATGCACGTAGAGCGCGCTCACGCTGCGCGTCTGCTCGTCGCCCTCGCTCGCGCCACGCGTGTATTCGCCGGCGACGATGGTGATCTGCGACGGGCTGATCGGCGCGCCGGCGTCGTTGACGACGCAGTGGGCTGCCGTGATGACGTAGCCCGCATCGACCAGGCTGCCGCCACACAGATAGCCGGCCGGGTAGACCGCCACCTGCCACGGGATCTCGCCCGGCGCGGCCTCGACGCCGCCGACGATGCGCGGCTCGGGTGTGGGCAGTTCGTCGGCAGCCACATGGGCGGCAGACACCAGCATGACCAACAGGATGCCGACGCTGGCGGTCGACCGGATATGATGCATGGCATGCCTCCCCGGTTGTGCTTCGATGACCCCGGCAGTATACCACGCCTGCCTCACAGCCACGGAGAGTGTTCGGCGGCGGCGCAGCCGGGACGGTGCCGGCGTGCTGGCAGCCGTCCGCACCCACGCCCGATCCCGGCATCGCGGCGGCGGCATGCACGCCGGAGCCCACGTGGCGCGGCGCTCCAGCGACGCCCGGCGGAGGCTGATCCAGACGATCCCCGCACGGACGCTGCCTGTCGCCCGACGTGTGAGCTGTGCCGCACCCCCGGCGCGCGACCCGCGCTCTCGTGCACTGCGGCTGGCCGGGGCGGCGCCATCACGACCGGCAACTGCGCCTGTCACGCGCCCGCGAGGCTGGCCTGCACGCCGCCCACACCGCGGGCCAGTCTGGTAGAATGGCGGCACGGCCGAGCCGCCCCCCCCGTTCCAGCGGGTCCGCGCCGGCCCGCCCCGGTGTCGCGCGATGCCATGACCGTAGGGAGAGGAGTGACCGATGTCGCGCATCCTGTCGATCCACTCATATCGAGGTGGTACCGGCAAGTCCAACTCCACCGCCAATCTGGCCACGCTCATGGCTGCCCGTGGCCTCACCGTCGGCATCATCGACACCGACATCCAGTCCCCCGGCGTGCACGTGCTCTTCGGCATCGAGGAAGACGACATGGTCTACACGCTCAACGACTACCTGTGGGGCAAGATCGCGATCGAGCAGGCCGCGATGGATGTCACCAGCCGGGTCGGCGGGCGCGTCAGCGGGCGCATCCTGCTGGTGCCCTCGAGCGTCCGCACCAGCGAGATCGCACGCATCCTGCGCGAAGGATACGATGTCGGCCTGCTCAACGACGGCTTCCAGCGCCTGCTCGATGAGCTGCGTCTCGACGTCCTGATCATCGACACCCATCCCGGCCTCAACGAAGAGACGCTGCTCTCGATCGCGATCTCCGACGTGCTGGTGATCATCCTGCGCCCCGACCAGCAGGACTACCAGGGCACCGGCGTGACGGTCGAGGTCGCGCGGCGGCTCGAGGTACCCGATCTGCTGCTGATGGTGAACAAGGTGCCGCAGAGCTTCGACTTCGGCGACGTCACCGCACAGATCGCCGAGATCTACGGCGCCGAGGTGGTGGCGGTCCTGCCGCATTCCGATGAGATGATGACGCTGGCGAGCGCCGGGATCTTCGTGCTGCGCTATCCGGATCATCCGATCACTGCCTCGTTCAAACAGGTGGTCGCACGCATTCTCGCGTGACAGGAGGTCGTGATGGTGGAGCAGATGCTGACGGCGATCGACGCCGATCCGACTGACGGTGCGCTGTCGCTGGGCGGCGCGGCGATGCTGCCGACACCCCTGAGCAACATGCTGGCGATGATGATCCGGCGTGGCACGCTCGATGCCGCCGAGTGTCATGACATGCTCGGCCTGGATGCTGACGACGGCACGCGCGTGCTGCGGCGCCTGAACGAGCGCGGCTGGATTGTGGCCGAGGAGCATGCGGCGGGGCTGCGCTACCGGGTGCGCCTGGCGCGCAAGCCGGGGGCGGATGCGGCGGGATGGACGCGCGCGCTCGAGGAGTGAGGCGGCGCGCGGCAGTTGACATCCGTGTTATGCTGAAGCGGACATCATCACGACCGCGCCCCTGGCGGACGGCCGCACCGGTACCGCAAGGCGGCATGGCGAGCACGCGGGCAGTTCGAGGGAGCAGATGAGGCAGGCACGACACAGCGGCGCGGCTCCGGGCGCGAGCCTGCCGGGCGATGCGTACGCCGACGCATTGCTGGCCTGGCTGCGCCGGCTGCTGGCGTGGCGCGTCGATGTCACCCGCGAGGTGTACGGGCCGGCGGCCGATGATGCCTACCGCGGCCTGTACATCGCCGACGACGAGGCAGTGCGGCTGGGCGCCGACTGGCCCGAGTTGCCGGTGGCGCTGACGGCGCGGCGCTACGAGCTGGCCCACGAGCGGCGCGCGATCGAGCAGTTGGCGCAGCCCGATGCGCCGCTGGTGCGGCTGGCACGGCTGTTCGCCCTCGACGACTTCGCCCGCGACGTCGTGCTGCTGGCGCTGGCCCCCGAGCTGGATCCGCGCTACGAGAAGCTCTACGCCTACATCCAGGACGACGTCACGCGCCGCCGGCCGACGGTCGCGCTGGCGCTGCAGCTGTTCGCGCTCCACGGGCCGGCGCGGGGGCACTTCGGCGCCTTCGCGCCCACGGCGCCGCTGCGGCGCCACCAACTCATCACGCTGCTCGACGACAACGCGCGCCAGCCGACGCTGCCATCACAGGTGATCAAGCTCGACGAGCGGATCGTCGCCGAGCTACTCGGCCTCGAGGCGATCGACGAGCCGCTGGCCGGTGCGGTGACGACCAGCCGGCCGGCGCGCACCCTCGACGCACTGGTGCTGCCCGCCGAGCTCATCGCGCAACTGCGGCGCGTCGGCCATGATCAGGGCGGCAGGACCGTGCTGGCGTTGCAGGGCAGCTACGGCAGCGGGCGACTGGCCGTCGCTGCGGCGCTGTGCGCCGAGTGGCGCCAGCCGCTGCTCGATGTCGACCTCGTGCGGCTGCTCGACCGCGATGACGATCCGTGGCAGGTGATGCGGCGCATCGGCCGCGAGGCACGGCTGCGCGGCGCGGCGGTGTTCTGGCGCGGCGCCGATCGCTGCCTGGGCGACGACGCGCGCCCGGCGTGGCGCGCGGCGCTGCTCGACGTGCTCGACGACCTGCCCGGCTGCACCTTCATCGCCATCGAGCGCGCGTGGGAGTCGCGGGGCGCCCTGCGGCGCGCCACGTTCCGGCGCATCGAATTGCCCGCCCTCAGCTACTCGGCGCGCGAACAGGTCTGGCGCGGCCGGCTCGGCGCGGCAGCCCCCGACGACGCGGCGCTCCGGACGCTCGCCAGCACCTTTCGCCTCACCCCCGGGCAGATCCGCGACGCCTCAGCCATGGCGCACGCGCTGGCGCACTGGCGCGCCGGCGCCGCCCCGCTCGACCTCGCGGTGCTCCAGGCGGCCTGTCGCGCCCAATCCAGCGGCCGCCTCAACGCGCTGGCCCGCAAGATCACCACGACGTACACCTGGCGCGACATCGTCCTGCCCGCCGACCACGTCGTCCAACTGCGCGAGATCTGCCTGCAGGTGCGCCAGCGGCGCACCGTCCTCGAGTCGTGGGGCTTCGATCGCCACCTGGCGATGGGCAAGGGCGTCAATGTGCTGTTCGCCGGCCAGTCTGGCACCGGCAAGACGATGGCCGCCGAGATCATCGCCGCCGATCTCGGCCTCGAGCTGTACAAGGTTGATCTCGCCAGCATGGTCAGCAAATATATCGGCGAAACCGAGAAGAATCTCGATCAGGTGTTCGCCGCGGCGCGCGAGGCCAACGCCATCCTGTTCTTCGATGAGGCCGACGCGATCTTCGGCAAGCGCAGCGAGGTCAAGGACGCACACGACCGCTATGCCAACATCGAGGTCGGCTATCTGCTCCAGAAGATGGAAGAGTACGACGGCGTGGTGATTCTCTCGACCAACCTGCGCAAGAACCTCGATGACGCCTTCATCCGGCGGCTGCACGTGGCGATCGACTTCCCGTTTCCCGAAGATGCCGATCGCCAGCGCATCTGGGAGCATGCCTTCCCGGCCGATGCGCCGCGCGCCGATCTCGATCTCGCGTTCCTCGCGCGGCGGTTTCGCATCGCCGGCGGGAACATCCGTAACGTGGCGCTGTTCGCCGCATTTCTCGCCGCCGAGGACGCATCGGTCATCACGATGCGTCATGTCGTGCTGGCGCTGCGCCGCGAGTACCAGAAGCTGGGCAAGCTGATCACGCCGGCCGATTTTGGCGAGTACTACCGGCAGCTCGAGGCGCATGCACCGGCAGGTGTCTGATGCGCCCCATCGAGGAGGATGACGACCATGGCCGAACGTACCCCTGACGAGACGCGCCTCCAGCGACGGCCGCGGTCGCGGCCCGACCACGGCGGTGAACGACCGGCGGCACACCCGCTGCTGCAGCTGCAGCGCCAACTTGGCAACCGCCGCTTCGCCGGCATGCTGCAGCGCGCGGCCACCGATGACGAGCTGCAGATGGCGCGCGCCGACCACGTGCAGCGCGCCGGCCCTGAGGAAGAGGAGTTGATGCAGGCCTCGCGCGATACCCGCGTGCAGCGCGCCGCCACCGACGACGACGAGCTGCAGATGGCGCGTGCCGACCACCTGCAGCGCGCGGGCGAACCGGAGGAGGAGGAGCTGATGCAGGCCTCGCGCGATACCCGCGTGCAGCGCGCCGAGGTCGGGCTGGCCGGTGGCCGGCTGAGTGGCAGCGCCAGCGACCAGATCAACCAGCGGCGTGGCGCAGGTGCGCCGCTCGACGGTGGCGCGCGGGCGCACATGGAGCAGACGTTCGGCGCCGATCTGGGCGATGTCCGCATCCACACCGACCAGCCCGCCGCCGAGCTCAACCGCTCGGTCGGCGCGCGGGCCTTCACCGTCGGCAGCGACATCTTCTTCGGTGCCGGCTCGGCGCCGAGTGATCGTGGCCTGCTGGCGCACGAGATGACGCACGTCGTGCAGCAGCGCAGCGGCATCGCCCGCAGCACCACCGGCGCCGCGCTGACCGTGACCGCCGCCGATGATGCCCACGAGCGCGAGGCCGAGGCCGTCGCGCGGGCGGTGCGCGGCGCACCGGCGCAGCGCCAGGCCGATGATGAGCGCTGATGGAGCGGCCATGATCAGCGATCTCGACGATACGATCCGCCAGGTGCTCGTCCGCGAGGGCGGCATCACGCCGTCGCAGATCGACATCAGCTTCGATACGCCCAACCGCGAGTGGTCGGCGGGCATCTCGCGGCCCACCATCAACTGCTACCTGTTCGACATCCGCGAGAACCTGAAGCTCAAGCAGCAGGGCCAGCAGCTTGCACGCCAGGACGATGACCGGATGGTGCGGCGCAGCACGCCGCTGCTGTACGACCTCACCTATCTCGTGACCGCATGGACGCGGGCGGTCGAGGACGAACACCGGCTGCTGTGGCGCGTGCTCCAGACACTGGTGCGCTTCACGGTGCTGCCGGCCGGGGTGCTGCAGGGCGCGCTGCGCGAGCATCCCGTGCCCGTTCACACCTCGGTCGCCCGCCCCGACAGCGTCCTCAAGAGCCCCGGAGAGTTCTGGACCGCGCTGGAGAACCAGCTCAAGCCATCGCTGTCGTACACCGTGATTCTCGCGACCGAACGCGAGGCCATTCCTGCCGGGCCGCCGCTGAAGATGCCGCCGGTGGTGGCGCTCGGCGCGAACGAGGCCGGTGCCGGACGTGCGATCGATCAACCGGTGGCCGGTGATGACGAGCGCCAGCCGATCTGGTTCGGTGGAACGATTCGCGACGCCGCCGGCACGCCGCTCGCCGGCGCGTCGATCGCCATCGAAGGCCACGGCGCGGCGGTCCGCTCTGATGTCGCCGGGCGGTTTCGCCTGCAGATCAGCCAGCCCGGACGCTATATGCTCGTCGTGCAGAACGACGGCCGGTCTCGTCGTCACGAGATCGACATCACCTTCCCGCGGTTCGATGTGACGCTCGAGTGATGATCGCAGCTCAGCCAGGAGGAATGTCTCATGTCTCCACAGTACCTCTCCCCCGGAGTCTACATCGAGGAGGTCGATCGCGGTAGCCGCCCGATCGAAGCCGCCGGAACCTCGGTGGCGGCGTTCGTCGGCTTCACCGAGACCCGCCCGGCCGGTAATCAGGGTGAACCGGTGCTGGTGACAAACTGGACGCAGTACACCGGCGCGTTTGGCGGATTTGTGGCGGGCGCCTATCTGCCGCTGGCGGTGTACGGCTACTTTCTCAACGGCGGTGGCATCTGCTACGTGCAGAGCGTCGCCACGACGGCGGCGTTCGTCCCGCCGCCCGCCCGCGAGCAGCCACGCACCAGCCTGACGGTGGGCGGCAAGAACCCGCAGATCACGGCAGCGCTCGAGTTCACCGCCCAGACCGGCGCGGCCGTCGTGGTGACCGTCGAGGATGCGGCCAGCGAGGAGACGTTCAAGCTCAGCATCAGCGCCGGCGACGCGAGCGAGAGTTTCGAGAACCTGTCGCTCGGGCGTGGTCGCGGCATACGCAACGCCGTCGACGTGCTCAACCGCGAGTCGAAGCTGGTCAAGGTGCGTGAGCTCGACACCAGCGCGCCGATCGCCGAGCGTCGCCCGGCCGCCGGCAGTTACACCATCGCCGCGGCGCTGGCGCCCGTCACCAGCGCACCGCTGGCGGTGAACGCCGCGCTGTTCGAGGGCGACATCACCGAGCGCGTCGGCATCGCCGGCCTCGAGGCGCTCGACGACGTCACCATGGTCATCGTGCCCGACCTGATGTCGTCGTATCTGTCGGGCAAGATCGGCCGCGATGAGGTCAAGGCGGTTCAACTGGCCGTGCTGGCACACTGCGAGAAGATGAAAGACCGCGTCGCCATCCTCGACGCCCTGCCCGACCTCAAGCCGCAGCAGGTCAACGCCTGGCGCGTCCAGGAAGCCGGCTACGACTCAAAGTACGGCGCGCTGTACTACCCGTGGATCTGGGTCGCCAACCCGCTCGCCGGCCAGGACGGCCAGGGCGCGCTGGTCAAACTGCCGCCGTCGGGCCACATCGCCGGGCTGTACGCCCGCGTCGACAGCGAGCGGGGCGTCCACAAGGCGCCGGCCAACGAAATCCTGCGCGGCGCGGTCAATCTCGAGCTGAACGTCACCACCGGCGAGCAGGATGTGCTCAACCCGAATGGCGTGAACTGCATCCGTGCCTTCCCGGGGCGTGGCATCCGCGTCTGGGGCGCGCGCACGCTGTCGAGCGACCCTGCCTGGCGCTATGTCAACGTCCGCCGGCTGTTCTGCATGGTCGAGAAGTCGATCGAGCGTGGCACGCAGTGGGTCGTCTTCGAGCCGAACGATCCGACGCTGTGGGCCAAGGTGCGCCGTGATGTCGGTGCATTCCTCACCACCGTCTGGCGCAGCGGTGCATTGTTTGGCCTGGCCGAGAACGAGGCGTTCTACGTCAAGTGCGATGCCGAGAACAACCCGCAGGAAGAACGTGATCTCGGCCGGCTGTTCATCGACATCGGCATCTCGCCCGTCAAGCCCGCCGAGTTCGTCGTGTTCCGCATCGGACAGATGGGCTGATCCTGGTTGAAGCGTCGTAGCACAGGAGGTTGATCATGGCGAAGCGGACTGGGCGTGATTCCGATCCGTTCATTGCATATAACTACGAGTTGGACCTCGCGGGCACCGTCGTCGGCTACTTCATGGAGATCTCTGGCATCAGCTCGGAGAGCGAAGTCGTCGAGCACAAGGTTGTGCGTAACGGCCGCGAGGAAGTGCAGAAGATCCCCGGGCGGATCAAGTGGGAGAACGTGGTGCTGAAGCGCGGCATCACGGATACGCTGGACATGTGGGACTGGCGCGATCTCGTGGTGAACGGCAAGATGGGCGATGCGCGCAAGGCGTGCTCGATCCGCATGTACGACCGCAACTACGAACTGGCGGCCCAGTGGGACATCACCAATGCCTGGCCGTCGAAGATCAGCGGCCCGACCACCAAGGCCGATGACAACAGCGTGGCGGTCGAGGAGCTGACGCTGGTGCACGAGGGGCTCAAGCGCGTCAAGGTGTGATGCGGCGAGGCGCCATCGGTCGCTGGTGTCGCGGCATCGGCGGCTGATGGCGCCATGAGGACGTGATGAAGACAGAATTCGAGTTCACGCTGCCGATCGGCTATGTCGATGGCGAAGGGACGGTTCATCGCCAGGGGACGATGCGCATGGCGACGGCGATGGACGAGATCGCGCCGATGCGCGATATGCGGGTGCGCGCCAATCAGGCCTATCTGGTGATCGTTCTGCTGTCGCGGGTGATCACGCGGCTCGGCACGGTGGCAAGCATCAACGCCGCCGTGATCGAGGGAATGTTCTCGGCCGATCTGGCCTACCTGCAGGAGATGTATCGCCGGATCAACGAGACCGCCTCGAACACGCTGCAAGTTGTCTGCCCGCAATGCGATCATGCATTCGACGTCGACACGCGGCCCGTGGGGGAATGATTGGCTACCCCGTCGAGCGCCTCCTCGAGGAGGTAGCCTACATCGCGTACCACTTCCACTGGTCGCGCGAGGCGATCATGACGATGGACCATCTCGAACGGCAGGACTGGGTGCGCGAGGTGGCGCGGATCAATCGACGGTTGAATGAATCGGCCGAAGCGTGAGGGAACGATGCCGGAACAGCCTGCGGCAGCGCCGCCACCTGCCGAGCCGCCACCGGTCGACCTGGAGGCGCTGACGGATCTGGTCGAACAACTGTGGCGCCATGATCTGGAGGCGGCGCGCGAGCGCATGCTGGGGAGCGACCCGGATGCCTGGTGAGTCGCCGGCGAACGGGCATGCGCTGACGCTGCCGGCGACGGTCGCCGGTACGGTGGCATTCGTGCGGCGGCGCTGCGGCACGCGGCCGGCGATCCCGCCGCAGCCACGGCTGGCGCGCGCCATGCCCGAGTTCGGCGGGCGGCTGCGGGCGCGCCTGCTCGCGATGTGCCTGCTCGGCGAGCCGCTCTCCGACGAGATCGCGCCACGCCTCAGCCGCGAGGAGGCCGCCGCTGCCGGCGAGGATGGGCTGCCGGTCGCGCCGCATGCATCGCCGCTGCGGCAGGTGCAGGCGGCCCGGCAGGGCGCTGCGCCATGGGGTGATGCCGAATGAGACGACGATTCAGCCCGACGCCGCCACGGAGCGCGGCGCCATCGGCTGCGGCTGCATCGCGCGGCATGCCGCAACCATCTGTCGCGTCGAGCGACTTCTACACGAACCACCGGTTTCAGATCGAGTTGCAGGGCATCAGCGAGGCGCTGTTCGACGAATGCAGCGGTCTGAGCACCGAGATCGAGACGATGCCGGTCATCGAGGGCGGGCAGAACGGCTATGTCTTGCAGTTGCCGGTACGCATCAAGCAGGCCGCGGCCGTCGTGCTGCGGCGTGGGTTGGCGACGCCCGAACTGTGGCAGTGGTTTGCCGCCGTCAGCAGCGGCACGGTGAGCCGACGCAACTTCTCGATCGTGCTGCTCGGCCGCGAACCCAAACAGCCGGTGCGCTGGGACTTCATCGGCGGCCTGCCGGTGAAGTGGAGTGGCCCGGAGTTCAAGGCGGGCGATGCGGCGGTGGCGTTCGAGACGCTCGAGCTCATTCATAACGGGTTCAAGCGGGTTGGCTGATCCGATTCGCGCCGCAGGGCCTCCTGAGCGCATGGGTGGGTCGATGAGGCATGGCGATGGCTGTGAGTGACGGCGATAATCGGCCGCTCATCGGACGCGCCGGCATGCTGGCCGGTGCGCTGGCGCGCCGCGTGCAGCCGTCGTTGCTGCGGCGCCCGGCGATCGACCGGCAGGTGCTACGGCCGATGGCGCATCGTGCGATCTCCCGGCTGCCATCGCTGCTGCGCCCCGTGATGCGCGTGACGGCCCTGGGCGCGCGCCGTGCCGCGGTCATGCTGCTGCGCCGCATCCCCGATATGGCCGCGTCGGTCGCCGGAGATGCCTCCGATGACGTCGGCTTGGCACGCGGTCGCGCTGCCGCGCCGCCGCTGGTGCGCCGCATCGCGCTGCCGCATGGTGCTGGCGGGCCCGGCGGCGAAGCGGACGCTGCGCCGGCGCGCCGCATGG
>JAGWYG010000012.1 GCA_018969485.1 Chloroflexota bacterium | reverse complement strand
CTCCTCACTCCTCACTCCTCACTCCTCACTCCTCACTCCTCACTCCTCACTCCTCACTCCTCACTCCTCACTCCTCACTCCTCACTCCTCACTCCTCACTCCTCTCTTCTCTCTTCTCCTCGGCGATGCGGCGATGCGGCGATGCGTACGCTCGTGACGCCGGCCGACGGATGTGATAGGCTGGAGCAGTCGACGCACGCTGCGGAGGGCAGGCATGGACGACGACCGGTGGGGTATCATTGGCCACGAGTGGGCGATCGACATGGTGCGACACGCGCTGCGGACCGAGCGGGCCGGCCACGCGTACCTGCTCTGCGGGCCGCCGGCGATCGGCAAGGCGACGATCGCGCTGCGCCTGGCGCAGGCGTTGCTCTGTGGTGCCGCAGCCGCGCCCTGCGGCCGGTGCCGCGACTGCACGCGCATTGCGCACGGCAATCACCCTGATGTCCGCAGCACTGGCCTGGCCGAGCAGGGGCAGGGGCTCAAAGCCGAGGAAGCGGCGCGACAGCGCGATCTGAAGATCGACAGCGTGCGCGGCTGGATCGCCGATCTCGCGTTGCAGCCCTATGAGGGCCGGCGGCGGGTGTTCATCATGCACGACGCCGAGCGTCTCAACGATTCCGGTGCGAATGCGCTGCTCAAGACGCTCGAAGAACCGCCGCCCTATGCCATGATCATCCTGGTCGCCAACACGACGGGCGATCTGATGCCGACCATCGTGTCGCGCTGCCGCATGCTGCGACTTCGGCCGGTGCCGCGCGCGACCATCGACGCGGCGTTGCAGTCGACTGGCGTGGCGCCCGCCGAGGCCCGCCTGCTGGCGGCCTGGAGCGGTGGGCGCGTCGGCTGGGCGCTGCAGATGCGCGATGATCCCGCAGCGTGGCAGGCGCTGCGCGAACAGCTTGACGAGCTGATCGCGTTGGGCACGCTGCCGCGCCATGCCGGCCTGGAGTGGGCCGAGGCCCGCGCGCAGGCCTGGCGCCGCGGCGAGCATGCGGCCGTCACTGATGAGCTGCTGCGCTGGCAGCTGTGGTGGCGCGACGTGCTGCTGGCGCAGGCTGGCCAGGGCCGCCATATGACACACCTCGATCGTGCCGCCGAGGCCGCCCGTGCTGCCACACAATTCCACATCGGCGCGGTGCACGCGTTCCTCGTCCGCCTCACGCAGGCACACGGCCAACTGCGCGAGAACGTCAACCCGCAGTTGGTCTTCGAAGGCCTGGTGCTGCATCGCCCCCGGCCGCACTGAAGCGTGGCGCCCACCGGTGCTGCACCGCGGTATGGTCGGCGGTTCCCGTTGTGGCGCGCAAAATGGTATGATCGATCATCTGTGATGCCCTTCACGTAGTGTTGACAGGAACCGGACCCACGGGTAGAATGGCGATGTGTGCAGAATTTCACGCACACGCTGGTACGTCACAAGGAGCAGACATGAATTCCCGTACGCGCTTGTGGGTCGGTAGCCTTCTGGTCGCTGGTGCGTTGCTGATCGTCGCATGTGGTGGTGGCAGTTCGGGTGGTGACTCGGGCGGCGGCCTGACGGTATCGAGCGACGGCGAGAATCTGGCATACAAGCCGGCGAGCCTGTCGGTCGCGGCAGGTTCGAGCGTCTCGCTCACGTTCGTCAACGAGTCGGCCGCGCAGCAGCACAACTGGGTGCTTGTCGCCGGCGGCGACGACGTCGCCCTGACCGTCGACGAAGCTGCGCTTGATGCCGGCCCGCCGAACTATGTCCCTGCGGGCGACGCCAACATCGTCGCGGCGACCAACATGGTTGCCCCGGGCGGCAAGGCGACCATCACGTTCACCGCGCCGGCGGCCGGCACGTACACCTTCCTGTGCACCTACCCGGCGCACTATGCCGGCGGCATGAAGGGCACGCTGACCGTCAACTGATCAGGCGCTCCATGGTGCGGCTGTCCCGCATGGCCCCGTCGCGCAGCGGCGGGGCCCGACTGTTCTGGGAGCAACGTCATGACGACAGAGCGCATGGATCTGATGGATGCGCGGTGCCGGGAATTCACCGCCCGCATTGTTGGCCGGCGCCAGACGCCGGCCGGCCCGGCGGTCGCGCTCGACCGCAGCGCCTTCTATCCCGAGGGTGGCGGGCAGCCGGGCGATCGCGGCACCATCGATGGCGTGGCAGTGCTCGATGTCCAGCTCGATGCGGGCGTCGTATGGCACACGCTGGCGATGCCGCTCGACAGCACCGACCTGGTGTCCGGCGCGATCGATGGCGCGCGCCGGCTGGATCACATGCACCAGCACTGCGGGCAGCACCTGCTGTCGGCGGCATTCGAGCGCGAGTTCGGGCTGCGCACCGTCAGCTTTCATCTCGGCAGCAGCGTCGTCACCATCGACCTGGCGACGACGGCGCTGGAGCGCGGGCAGGTACACCGGGCGGAAGACCTGGTGCAGCAGGTGATCGGCGAGGCGCGGCCGATCCACGCACGCTTCGTCCCGGCCGAGGAACTGGCGACGATCACGTTGCGCAAGCCGCCGACGGTGGCTGGCCCGATCCGGGTGGTCAGCATCGCCGATTTCGATCATTCGGCGTGCGGCGGGACGCACCCGCGGCACACCGCCGAGGTGGGCGCCTGCCTGGTGCGGCGCTGGGAGCGGCGCGGCGATGTGGTGCGGGTCGAGTTTCTGTGTGGCGGGCGGGCGTGGGCGGCCGTGCGCCGCGATCACGAGTTGGTGCGGCGCAGTGCCGGGCGATTGAGCGTGGCGGCCGATGAGCTTGATGCAGCGCTGGAGCGGCTGGTCGCGAGTGAGGCCGCGGCACGGACACAGGCCAGCATGGCGCTCGAGCGGGCACTCGCCAGCGAAGCGCTGGTGCTGCGCGCGGCTGCCGATCCCCCCTGGCTGGTCGCGCAGGTGCTGCGCGGCCGTCCGGTCGACGAACTGCGCACGCTGGCGCGCCTCATCGCCACCTCCGGTGGCACGGCACTGCTGCTGACCGACACGCCCGGCCCGCAACTCGTCACCGCGAGCGGTGGTGTGCCACACTGTGGCCAACTCGTCCGCCAGGTCGTCGCGCAGTTCGGCGGGCGTGGCGGTGGCCGGGCCGAAGCCGCACAGGGTGGCTTCGGCGACGTCGGCGAGCTCGACGCGGCGCTGGCGCTGGCGCGTACGCTGGCGCTGCAGATGGCAGCGGCCTGGCCGGCGCCGGTGTGACCGGCGGGTACGGTGCTGGCCGGGCCGATGCCGCACCGGGTGGCGTCGGTGAGCTCGACGCGGCGCTGGCGCTGGCGCTGCAGATGGCAGCGCCTGACGTGACCGGCGGGCGCTGGCACTGGCCGGGCCGACGAAGCGCCGCGTCCCGCAGATGCAGCGCTGGCGCTGCCGATGGCAGCGGCCTGACCGGCGTCGGTGTGACCGGCGGGCACGACGCTGGCCGGCTCTCACTCGGTGCTGGTCACCTTGCCGATGTAGCGAAACACCCCGGGCACCAGACCGCGACGTTCGGCGGCGGCGTACGCCAGTAACTGAATGGGCAGGATGGCCGCGAATTCGGCGAACGGCGCATCGGCGATCGGGAGCCACGCGCCATGCTCCGGCGCCAGCGGCCCAATCGTCAGCGTCGGCACGCCGTAGCCCGCGATCTCGGCGACCAGCGCCCGATCGAATGCGGCAGTCGGCCCGGGCTGCATGCACACCAGCACGCGCACCCGCGCATCGGCGATCTCGAGCGGGCCGTGGCGGAACTGGGCGCTGCTCTGGGCCTCGCTGGCGCGCCGCGCCGTCTCCTTCAGCACCAGCGCCCCCGAATGGGCGGTCGCCAGCGCCGGGCCGCGCCCCACCACGATGACCGGTGCCTCATCGAACCACGCGTCGTCGAGCCCCGCGACGAACGCCGGTGCGGCCGCCGCGACGGCGTGCACCCGCGCCAGCGCCGGCGCCAGCGCCGTCAGGAACGACGCCTCGCCCAGCACATGCGCCGCCAGCGCATGGAGCGCCAGCAGCGCCGCCGTGTAGGTGCGCGTCGCCACCCCCAACTCGGCCCCCGCGAAGGTCTCGATCACCACCGCCGCCCGCCGCGCCAGCGTGCTCGCCGCGGCGTTGGTCACCGCCACCAGCGGCACCGACGGCGCCAGTCGCTCCAGCAGGCGCCGGGCCTCGATCGTCTCGCCCGACTGGGACACCACCACCAGCGCCGTCGTGGCATCGAGCGTGCCACCGTAGTGCAGCAGTTCGGCCAGTTCGATCCAGTGCACCGGCAGGCCGGCGGCGAACAGGCGCAGCATCGCCGGATACGCCGCCGCGTGCGAACTGCCCATCCCGCTGAATACGATGCGGCGCAACCCGGGGCGGCACAGCAGGGCTGCGGCCGCGGCGAGCGGCCCATCGGCCGCGGCGTGACGCTGCGCCGCCGCATCAAGCATCGCCGGCTGCGCCAGAATATCCTCACGAAGTGCTGATTGCATCGATTCCCCTTGACAGCCGCGCTGCATTCGTGCTACCGTCGCCGCAGCCCCGACGTTCCACTGGTCCCACCAGCAGGAGGAGCCTCGCATGCGGATCCGCGGCACCCATCACATCGCCCTGCGTACGTCCAATTTCGCCACGATGCGCCACTTCTACAGCGACATCCTCGGCATGGCCTATCTCGGTGGATTTGCCGGCAAGAACATCATCTTCCTCGATGCCGGTACGACCACCGTCGAGTTGATCGAAGCCGAAGGCCCCGCAGCGCCGGCCACCCAGGGCTGGCATCACCTGGCCCTCGAGGTCGACGATACCGACGCGGCGTACGCCGAGCTACACGCGCAGGGCGTGCCGTTCCACATCGAGCCGCGATCGGTGCCGCCGGAGGCGCCGGTGGTCCGGCTCGCATTCTTCACCGACCCCGACGGCAACCAGGTTGAGCTGTTCCAACCGATCGGTGCGCGCTACCCGACGCAGTGATGCGCCACGATCCCGCGCAGGGTGTCGATGCCGGACCAGGTGTCGCCGGGCCGGTCGTACACCAGCGTATATGGGCCGGCGAACCCGGCCGCGACGCTGGCGGCCAGGCATTGCTCGAGTTCGCTGCCGACGATCGTGCCATCGGCCGAGTAGTGCGCCTTGACATGGATCGACTCGGCGAGCGGCGCCACCGCAGCGAATTCGCTGACGCGACTGGCGAGCGGAAAGTTGCCGATGTCGGCGCACAGCCCGACGGTGCCGCTGGCGGCGGCGATGATCGCGCGGCAGCTCTCGGCCGTCGCCGCCAGCGTGCGGAAGTTTTCGGTCAGCACGCGGATACCCTGCGGCGCCGCGTAGGCTGCCAGCCGCTGCAGCGCCGCGACCGAGCGCTGGCGCGCGGCGTGGTCGTCAGCCGGGGCATCGCCGGCGATCACCCGTACGTGGCTGGCGCCGAGCCGCGCGGCGACATCGATCCATCCGGCGATCATCGCTTCGTCGTCGTCGGCGCGCCGGGCGTCGGTGGCGCTCACGTCGCCGGCGTCGATCAGGACGCTGAACACCTCGATGCCGGCTGCGTCGCACGCCGCACGCATGCGTGCCAGCGCGGCATCGTCGATGCCCGTCAGGTGGAAATGGCAGATCTCCAGCGTCTCGATGCCCGCCTGGCGCATGCGCGCCGGCACCTGCTCGAGCGTCATCTCGGCAGCGGTCGTCGGTGATCCCGGGCCGCGGCCGATCTCGGGGGCGCCCAGCAGGCGATGCAGGCTCCAGGTCGTGAGTGACAGGCGGCGCATAGCTCCTCCAGACTCGTTGAGGACGCCCGAAATTGTACCACAGGCGCACGGCGGGAGCATGACCGGGCGCGCCTGCCCGCCGGCAGCCAGCGTTGTGAGAAGGAAGCAGCCATGCAGATGGATGAGGTGGCGCGACATCAGCTGGCCGATGAACTGCTGGCCAGCCTCGACCGTCGACGCATCACCGCCCGGCCGACCAGCCGCGGGGCATTTGATCTCGATGACGCCTATGATGTCCTGGAGCGGCTGACGGCGCTGCGCCGCCGGCGCGGCGAGCAGCCGGTGGGCTGGAAGATCGGGTTCACCAATACGGCGCTGTGGCCGGCGTATGGCGTCGATCGGCCGCTGTGGGCGCCGGTCTACAGCACGACCGTGACGCAATCGCTGTTCGGCACCGCCGATCTGGCGACAGGCGAGCTGGTGGCGCCACGCATCGAGCCGGAGATTGTGTTCGGGCTGGGCGCCTCGATCCGCACGGCGCGACCAGATCCGGCCGACGAAGAGGCGGTGTTGTCCGAGATCATCTGGATGGCGCTCGGGTTCGAGATCGTCGATTGCCACTACCCCAACTGGCAGTTCACCTCGGCCGAGTGCGCCGCCGATTTTGGCCTGCATGCCCGGCTGATCATCGGTCCCAAACACTATCTGCAGCACGGCCGGCGCTCGCGGATGCCCCGCATGCTGCGGGAGTGCTCGCTCGAGCTGACCCGCGATGGCGCCGTGATCGATCGTGGCGTGGGGGCGAACGTGCTGGGCAGCCCGCTGCGCGCCCTCGGGTTCCTGATCGACGCGCTGGCGCGTCAGGGTGGCGCAGGGCTGCGCGAGGGCGATGTCGTGACGACGGGCACGCTCACGGCAGCGTATCCGATTGCGGCCGGGCAGATCTGGCGCGCCTCGGTCGAGCAGTTGCCGCTGGCGTCGCTGCGACTGACGACGACGTGAGCGCCATCACAGGCGCAGCTCGGCGCCCGGCACATAGCGCGCCGCGATCGAGCCGCGATACACGGTGAGACATCCCTGACCGGCCACCGACCACGGCCGGCGGCTGAGGTCGCCGGTCGCCAGCGCGGCAGTCCGCTCGTCGATGCCGAGCAGGAGCGCGTCGGGCAGCGTCTGGCGCAGCCGCGCGATCCAGCGCTGGCCGTAGCGGTCGTAGTGCGGCACGATACAGACGTTCGGCAGCATGCACAATCCCCGCAGGGTACGGCCAGTCTCGGGGTGGTAGACATATTCACCGAAGAGCATCGCGCCGGCGCTGCTGCCAGCCAGTACCGCCCCGGCCTCGTAGCGCGCGCGCAGCACGGCCGCACACCGGCTGCCCACCAGCGCCTGTGCCAGGTACGCGGGCGAACCACCGGGCAGATACACCAGGTCTGCATCGGCCAGTGGCGCCAGCACCGCCGGATCATCGGCACTGGCGCGGTCGAGGACCGGGACGATGGCGACGTCGGTGGCACCCAGGCTGGCGAACCACTCGAGCGCCGCGCGGCCGGCGCGCTCATGGCCGGCATCGGCCGCGGCGGCGGTGGGCACCACCCGGATCACCGCGCGCGCACCGCCGGCAGCGCGCATCGCCCGTTCATCGACCTCGCGCATCCGCCCGCCGAACTCTTCACCACCCGCCAGCACCAGGGTTCCGGTCATATCGTGCTCCTTCACCACAGCGATCCAGCGACGGCGCCGCGCCGTGGCCAGGTCAGATCGGCTATAATCGTGTCGCGCGCGACGTCAGTGCGAGAGGAAAACCCATGCGCATCACCAGAGCCGTCATCACCGCCGCCGGGCGCGACCAGCGCGCCCTGCCGCTGCAGCGGATCATCGACCGCGGCGGCGCTACCCGCTCGGTGCTGGCGATCATCATCGACGAGGCGCTCTCGAGCGGCATCGACGAGGTCTGCATCGTGGTGAGCCCGGGCGACACCGCCGCCTATGCCGCCGCCGCGCCGGAGCATGCCGGCCGGCTGCGCTTCATCGAGCAGCCGGAGCCACGCGGCTACGGCCACGCCGTGGCCTGTGCCAGCGCATTCGTCGGCGACGAGCCCTTCCTGCATCTGGTCGGCGACCATCTGCACGTCAGCGACGACGCGCGCAGCTGTGCCCAGCAGCTCGTCGAGCTCGCCGTCCACGAACATTGTGCCGTGTCGGCAGTCCAGGCGTCGCGCGAGCATCTGCTCCCCTACTACGGTGTGATCGGCGGGCGGCGCATCGCCGGCCGGCGCGATCGCTACCTGGTCGAGGAAGTCATCGAGAAACCGACGCCGACCGAGGCCGAGGGGCGGCTGGCGGTACCGGGGCTGCGCGCCGGCCACTACCTGTGCTTCTTCGGCATGCATGTCCTCACCCCCGCAGTGATGCGTATTCTCGACGAGATGATCGCCGCGGCGCCGGCCGACGCGCGCATCCAGCTGTCGCCGGCGCTCAGCCGGCTGGCGGCGCAGGAGCGGCTGCTGGCGCTCGAGGTGATCGGCGCGCGCTATGACGTCGGCGTGCGGTACGGCCTGCTGAACGCCCAGCTAGCGCTGGCCCTCGGCGGCCCCGACCGCGCCGACGTGCTGGCGATGCTGGTCGAGCTGCTGGCACAACGCCGCTAGAGGGTGTACCTGCGCCGCCGCGCGACCTCCTCCTTGTGTTTGCGAAAGAGCACATCGCGCTCGGTGCCGCGCAGCGTGCGCGAGTAGCTGTCGAGGATCTGCTCGACCTCGGCGTCGATCTCGTCCTCGATGGCGAGATCCGCGCTGAGCGCCGCCGCGATGGCGCGGATGCGCAGCGTGCGCGCTTCGCCGACGCGCTGGCCGTCGGGTGGGCGATACTCGAGCAAGCCGCGCTCGGCGAGCTCATCCGACAGGCGTTCGGCGATCCGCTGAACTTTCTCGGGCGTCAATCGCATCGTGGCCTCCTGTCACAGCTGCACCCGGCCGAGCTCGCCCTCGAGGCGTTGCACCAGCGTGCGCAGCACCTTGAGCCGGCCGTAGCGCTTGTCTTCGGACTCGATGATCGTCCAGGGCGCGGCGGCGGTGCTGGTACGCCGCAGCATCTCGTCGGCAGCCTCTTCGTACTGCGGCCAGCGCTCACGGTTGCGCCAGTCCTCATCGGTCAGCTTCCAGCTCTTGTGGGCGACGGTCTGGCGCTCCTGGAAGCGGCGCAGCTGCTCATCGGCGCTGATGTGCAGCCAGAACTTGGCGATGATCGCGCCAAACGCGACGAGCTGATGCTCGAACTCGTTGATCTCGTCGTAGGCCCGGCGCCATTCATCGTCGCGGGCGAAGCCCTCGACGCGCTCGACCAGCACCCGGCCATACCACGAGCGATCGAAGATGCCGATCTGCCCGCGGGGCGGCAGGCGCCGCCAGAAGCGGTACAGGTAGTGGCGCAGCGCATCCTCGCCGCTCGGCGCGGCGATGGCATGCACGACGAAGCTGCGCGGATCGAGCTCCTCGGTGACCCGCTGGATCGCGCCGCCCTTGCCGGCGGCGTCCCAGCCTTCGAATACCAGCACGACCGGCCGGCGCTGGCGATAGACCTGGGTGCCCAGCAGGTGCAGCAGCGCCTGCAACTCGGCGAGGTGCCGCGAGTAGCTGGCGGGATCCGCGCGCGGGCTCAGGTCGACGTGGCGCAACACCGGCACGCTGGTCGGCTCGGCGGCGGTGAGGCCGGCCCGCCGCACCGGCTGCGGCTGACGCGATTCGTCCTTGATGCGGCGGAACAGGGCGCCATCGAGGCTCAGCGGCATGGCTGGCTCGGTGGGATCAATGCCGAGGCGCCGCTCGAATGCGGTGACGACCGTCTCCATGACGGCGAGACGCGCCGTCCGGGCACAGGTGGCCGCGACGATCTGCCACGGTGCGGCCGGCGTGTGGCTGCGGGCGATGATCTCCTCGACGACGCGCGCCACCCGGTCGTAGTTGCGGTGCTGCCAGCGGTCGTCGTCGGTCACCTGCCATGCGGTCAGGCGATCGGCGAGCAGGGCCTGGAAGCGGCGGCGTTGCTCGCGGCGGCTGATGTGCAGCCAGAACTTCAGGATGATCGTGCCGTCGTCGATCCACTGCCGCTCGAGCGTGACGATGTCGCTGCAGCGGTCGCGCACGTCGCCGGCGCTCATGCCGTGGCGCGCGCGCGCCTCGATCACTTCGCGATACCACGAACGATCGAAGAAGCTGACGCGGCCGTGGCTGGGGATGAGCCGCCAGAACCGGTAGAGCCACGGATAGGGTTGTTCGCCCTCGCCGGGCGGCACGATCGAGTGCACACGCAGGCCGCGGGGATCGAGGCGCCGCGTCATCACGCCGATGGTGCGTACCTTGGCGGTGCCGGCCCAGCCTTCGACGACGACCGCCACCGGCACGCGCGCCTCGAGGATGCCGGCCATCGCAGCCTGCAGCCGGTCGCGCAGCTGATTGCGACGCTCGCGGTAGTCGGATCGGTCGATGCGCTGGGCGAGATCGATCTGGTCGAGCATGAGCGCCCCCGGTGTCGCTGGACCCGCGGCAGATTATACCATGTGCATGCCGGCGATGGGCGCTCGTGCTACACTCCTGGTGGTGCCGCGCGCGGTGGCGGCCGTAGCGCGGCCAGAGCACACGGAGGATCGATGAACGACGACGCGATCACCCGGCTGACGATCGAAGAGTTGCTGGCGGCCCAGCACGCCGGCACGCTGCGTGCCACCGACATCATTGCGGCGTATCTGACGCGCGCTGCGGCGGTCAACCCGCGCATCAACGCCATTGTGGCCCGCGATGATGCCGCGGCGCGGGCGGCAGCGCAGGCCGCCGACGCGGCGTGCGCCGCCGGCGGCTGGCTCGGCCCGCTGCATGGCATCCCGCTGACCGTCAAGGACTGGATCGACGTGGCGGGGCTGCCGTGCACGATGGGCGAGGAACGTCATCGCGACCGCCGCCCGGCCGATGATGCGCTGGCGGTGGCGCGGCTGCGCGCCGCCGGCGCGGTCGTGCTGGGCAAGACCAACGTGGCGATCGAGAATGCGCTGTTCGGCCGGACGCGCAACCCGCATGCGCTCGGCTACTCGCCGGAGGGCAGCAGTTCGGGCGAGGCGGCGGCGATCGCGGCGCGCTGCTCGGCCGGCGGGCTGGGTTCTGACTCGGGCGGCAGCATCCGCCAGCCGGCCCATGCGTGTGGCATCGTCGGCATCAAGCCGAGCGCCGGGCGCGTGCCGCTGACCGGGCATGCGCCATTCATCAGCGCGCTGAACGACCCGCGCACCGTCATCGGGCCGATGGCGCGTACGGTGGCCGATGCGGCGCGGCTGCTCGCGGTGATCGCCGGCGCCGATGCCAGCGATCCGTCGACCGCCCCCGTACCGCTGGACGACTGGCGCGCGCAGTCGTTGCGCGGCGTGCGCGTGGCGTGGTACACGCACCACGCCGAGGCAGATCCGCCGCCGCCGGTGGTGGCAGCGTGCGTCCGCGCCGCCGATGCGTTGGCTGCCGCCGGGGCCCACGTGGTACAGCGCCTGCCGCCGCGCATCGAGGAAGCCTGGCCGATCACCCGCGACTATTGGGCGCGGCCCGAGTCGCTCGATGCCGGGCAGTGGCTGCCCGACGGGCCGGCACGCCTGAGCAGCATGGCGGTCGAACGCCACCTGTTCGTCTGGGATCGCTTCCGCCGCGCCATGTCGCAGTTCATGCAGCACGTCGACCTGATCCTGACGCCGACGGCGGAGCGTCCGGCGGCGCGGTTCGGCTCGCCCGGCGGCGGCATTCCGTATACGTTGCCCTACAGCCTGACCGGCCAGCCGGCGGTGTCGGTGCCGGCCGGCCTGAGCGACGACGGCCTGCCGATCGGGGTTCAGGTGGTGGCGGCACGCTGGCGCGATGATCTGGCGGTGGCGGCGGCGGCGGTGATCGAGGCGGCGGGCGGCGGCTGGTGCGATCCGCCGCTGCGATCCGCGTGAGCGACGCGAGGGGTCATGACGACGGTATCATCCGAATCGGTGCTGCGGGTACAACAGGCGCTCGCGGCGCATGGAATCACCAGTCCGGTGGTGCGCCTGCCGGCGAGCGCGCGCACCGCCGCCGAGGCCGCCGCAGCGCTGGGCTGCGCGCTGGCCCAGATCGCCAAGTCGCTGCTGTTCGGCGCCGGTGTGGCTGCCGAGCCGATCCTGGTGATCGCCAGCGGCGCGAATCGGGTCGACGAGCTGCGGCTGTCGCAGCTGCTGCTGCTGCCGGTGGCCCGGGTCGACGCGGCGTTCGTCCGCCGCCATACCGGCTTCGCCATCGGTGGCGTGGCGCCGCTCGGCCATCCGCAGCCGCTGCGTACGTTCATCGACGCTGATCTGCTGCGGATGGCGCCGATCTGGGCCGCCGCCGGGACGCCCTATCACGTCGTGGCGCTGACGGCGGCCGAGCTGGTGCGGGCGACTGGCGGCGCCGTGGCGGAGCTGGCGCAGCGGTGAGGATGTGATGCGCTCGGGCTGGCCCGACCTCGCCGTGCGGGCCGGCGGCCCGCGCGCCCGGGTGGGCGACCGCCACCGGCGAAGGCGTCGCGGCGCTGACCGGCGCCGAGCTGGTGCGGGTACCTGGCGCCCGCGCCCCGGCCGGACCTCCGGCAACGCCTGGACGCGCGTGCCGCAGCAGGTGGCCTTGTCTTCTGCGTCTATGGAAAACCCCACCGCCGAACGGGTGGGCGACCGGATATGCAGGCCGACGGTCGGCATGGCGCAGGATACGGGCCGGCGGCCCGCGCGCCCGGGACGCGCAGCTGTGCCGACCGATGCCGACTGCAGTCCGTTCGCGGAGGCCCGCGCACCCGGGACGTGCAGCGGGTACGCGCGTCGGAGGCGGCATGGCGCAGGATGCGGGTTGGGGGCCCGCGCGCCCGGGACGCGCAGCTGTGCCGACCGATGCCGACTACAGTCCGTTCGCGGAGGCCCGCGCACCCGGGACGTGCAGCGGGTACGCGCGTCGGAGGCGGCATGGCGCAGGATGCGGGTTGGGGGCCCGCGCGCCCGGGATGGCGCGGGCTCATCGTGATAGAATGCGTGTATGAGCTGGCTGGAGCGACGCCCATGATCGTCATCGGCACTGCCGGGCACGTCGACCACGGCAAATCGACGCTCGTGCACGCATTGACCGGCATCGATCCGGATCGGCTGGCCGAAGAGCGGGCGCGCGGCATGACGATCGATCTGGGCTTCGCCTGGCTGACGCTGGACGACGGCCGCGAGGTGAGCATCGTCGATGTTCCGGGCCACGAGCGGTTCATCCGCAACATGCTGGCGGGCGTCGGTGGCATTGATGCTGTGCTGCTGGTGATCGCCGCCGACGAGGGCATGATGCCGCAGACGCGCGAGCATCTGACCATTCTGGATGTTCTCGGCATCCGGCATGGCATCATCGTCCTCACCAAAGTCGATCTGGTCGAACCCGACTGGCTGGCACTGGTGCGCGACGATGTCGGCACGGCGCTGGCGGGCAGCGGGCTGGCCGGCGCGCCGCTGGTCGAGATCGCTGCGCCACGGGGCATCGGCCTCGGTGCGCTGCGCCGCGCGATCGCCGCGCTATGCGACCGCGCCGCCGTCCAGCGCAGCGCTCACGGCACGCCGCGGCTGTCGGTCGACCGGGCGTTCAGCATCGCCGGCTTCGGCACCGTCGTCACCGGCACGCTGCTCGACGGCCCGCTGCGCATCGGCGACGAGATCGAATTCACCCCGACAGGGCTGCGCGGGCGGGTGCGCGGGCTGCAGATGCACCGCCGCAGCGTCGCCGAGGCACTGCCCGGCGCACGGGTGGCGGTCAACGTCGCCGGAGTGGCGCGCAGCGCGGTGCGGCGCGGCGACATGCTGGCGCCGCCGGGATGGATCCAGCCGAGCGAGCGCGTGGATGCGCGCCTGCACATCGCGGCCGATGCCGGGCGGCCGGTCGAGCAGAATATGGCGGTCGACATCTACGTTGGCGCAGCCGAGGTCCGGGCGGCGGTGACGCTTCTCGACGCCGAGCAGCTGGCGCCGGGGAGCGCCGGCTGGGTGCAGCTACGGCTGGCCGGAGCCACACCGGTGTCGCGCGGCGACCGGTTCGTCATCCGCCAGCCGTCGCCTGGCGTGACGCTGGGCGGCGGCGTGGTGCTCGCCGCCCATCCGCCGCGGCACCGCCGTCACCGGCCCGAGGTGATCGCGACGCTGGCGGCGCTGGCGCGCGGCACGCCCGAAGACCTGTTGTGCGAGGCGCTGGCCGATGGGGCGCCGCAGTCGCGTGTGGCACTGGCCCGCGTCACCGGCCTGACCGCCGCGCTGCTGGCGGCGGCGATCGGGCCGCTGGTGCAGCGCGACGTGCTGCGTGAGCTCGGCGGCGGTGGCGCCTGGCTGATCGCTGCCGAGGCCTGGCGGCGCTGGGCTGCGGCGGCGGTGGCCACTGCGCACGGGTACCACCAGGCGTGGCCGCTGCGCCGCGGGCTGCCGCTCGAAGTGCTACGGCAGCAGACCGGCTGGCCCGACGAGGCGTTCGGGCGCGCCATCGCTGCGCTGGAGGCGGCGCAGCATCTGGTGCTGGCGGGCGATGTCGTGGCGCTGCCCGGCTTCAGCCCACAGCCCACCGCCAGCCAGCGCGCGCAACTGGCCGCGTGGCAGCAGGCCAGCGCCGCCAATCCCTGGGCGCCGCCATCGTTCGGCGGCGACGACGAGTTGCTCGCCTGGCTGGTCGGCCATGGTGAGGTGGTGCGCCTGCCCGGCGACATCATCCTGCCTGCGGTCGCCTACCACGCGATGGTGCAGTGGATCGGGCAGCAACTGCGCACCGACGGCCAGATCGCCGTCGGCCAGGTCCGCGACCAGTTCCAGACCACGCGACGCTATGCGCTGGCGGTGCTCGAGCACCTCGACGCCCAGCGCGTCACGCGCCGCATCGGCGATGTCAGGGTGGCATACCGGCGCTGACGTGACGCGTCCGGCGCACCCCGAGAGGGAGAATCATCTGATGGCACGCAAATCTTCGCTGACGGGCTGGCTCGGCGTGGCGGCGGCGCTCGGCCTCGCCGGCTACGTCGGCGCCCGCTATCTCCGACAGCGTGCCGCCCTGCACCGTCGGCAGCCATCCGCCACCGTCGACTGGGAGCGGGCGCGCTGGATTGCGGCGCGCGTCGCAGTTGACGGTGCAGCGCCGCTGCGCGACCGTGCGCGGCACCACGCGGCCTACGCGGGCATGGTGCGGCGCAGCGAGTTGCTCGTCGCCGAATATATGGGGGTGCGCCTGCCCCAGCCGATCGAGGCGCTCGCCGTCGTCGATCGCGCGGGCTGGATCGACGCCAACCTGCAGACCTTCGGCGGCGTCATCGCCAGCCTCGAGGCGCTCCATGGCGGCGCCGACGGCAGCGGCGCGCTCGACGCCCTGCTCTTCGAGGTCAACCGTCAGGCGGTGGCGGCACAGCTCGGCGCCATGCTCGGCTACCTGGCGCGCCGTGTGCTCGGCCAGTACGATCTGGGCATCTTCGCGGCCGAGCCGGCCGCGCGCGGCACGCTGTACTTCGTCGAGCCCAATATCGATCGGCTCGTGCGCTCGCTCGATGTCCCCGGCGACGAGTTTCGCCTGTGGATCGCGTTGCACGAGACGACGCACGTCTTCCAGTTCGAGGCGTTCCCATGGGTACGGCCGTACTTCGCCGATCTGGTGCAGACGTTCATCGCCCAGACGTCGGATCAACTCGGCGCGCTGGCGCAGTCGCTGCCGGAGCTCGCCGGGCGGCTCGCGCGGCGCCAGCCGCTCGACCAGCACTGGATCGAGTGGCTGCTGACGCCGGAGCAGCGCGTGGTGTTTGATCAGATCCAGGCGCTGATGTCGGTGATCGAAGGGTATTCGAACCATACGATGAACGCTATCGGCCAGCGTCTGCTGCCCACCTATGCCCGCATCGAGCGCCAGGTGACGGCGCGCCGGCTCAATCGGCCGCTGCTCGACGACGTCGTCAATCGCGTCACCGGCATGGATCTCAAGCTCGCCCAGTACCAGCAGGGCCAGGCGTTCATCGACGCCGTCGTCGCCGCACGCGGCATCGCCTGCGCCAACCTGGTGTGGCGCAGCGCTGCCGATCTGCCGACGACCGTGGAGATCCGCGACCCGGCGCGCTGGATCGCCCGGGTCACAGCGCAATCGCCGGGGCTGCCGGCCGCTGCCGCCGGGCGGTGATCGACGCCGCGACAGGAGGCCGGGCATGGCTCTCGACCTGACAGCACTGGGGCGGCAGATTCGCGCGATGGGCGGCGCGCTGGCCGCCGGCGCCGACGATCGGCTGGAGCGCCGCATGGTGGCGCTGCAGCGCCTGCTGCGCGAGTCGTCGCAGCCCGCATGGTGGGCCCGAGGCGTCGATCTCAGCGCCAATACCGCCGAGTGGCTGCTGGCGCGGCCGGTCGAGCCGCTGAACACCGTGCGCGACGCGCCGGCCATCGCGGCCTACGCGCTGATCGCCAGCGATGGCTCGCAGATCGATGTCGAGCGGCACGGCGTCGCGCAGTGCTACGTGATCAACATCGGCCGTGTCTTCCTGCGCTACGGCGACGAGCCGCTGGCGCGCCTGTCGGCCCAGCCGGCGCTGTACTGGCGCGACGAGGACCTGTACATCACCGATGGATTGCGGCGCATCCCCGTCGAGGGCGCCTGCCTCAGCGCGCGCCGCGACCTCGAGGAGAGCCTGGCGCTGGCCGGGCTGGCCGACGAGTGGGCCGAGCCGCTCGCGGCAGCGCCCGGCCTGGCGCTGCAGGACGGCACGCTGGTGCGCTGGACGCTGGCCAACGCCGATCCGGCGGTGCGCGAGCGCTTCCTGGTGCCGTTCCTGCGGTTCCTCGATGCGATGCGCCAGCGCGGCATCCCGGTGGCGTCGTACATCAGCCGGCCGCGGGCTCCCGAAGTCGTCGGCAGCATCCGGCTGATGTTCTGCCCTGATCTCGACATCGAGGCCGGCCGGCCGGCCAACTGCCGCGCCTGCAGCGATGTCGCCGCCGGGCGGCCGCCGTCGTGCCAGCGCTGCGACGGCCTGACCGACGCCGACGTGCTGGGCGAGATGCTGGCGGACGGCCAGCGCGGCCCGCTGTTCGTCTCGATGTCGCGCATCAACGTCGAGGCCTACGGCCCGCACCTGATCCACTTCTTCTACGTGCGCGTCGGCCGCGAGCTCGCGCGCATCGAGATCCCGCAGTGGGTCGCGCGCGACCCCGCGCTGGTCGATCGCGTGCACGCCGTGGCGGTCGATCAGGCGGCCCGTGGCCGCGGGTATCCGGTCGCACTGGCGCGGGCACACGAGCAGGCGGTCATCCGCAGCGCCGATCGCCGCGCGTTTCTCGACATCGTCGAGAGCAGCCTGCGCCGCAGCGGCCTCGCGCCGGAGGAGTCGCAGAAGCGCACCAGCAAGGACCATACGGCGGTGTGACGGCCCGCGGCGGGCGTCACGAATCGCGGCGCAGGCGCTGTGGCAGGCGGGCGTAGAAGGTGCTCGGCGGAAAGACCCGGGCGAAGGTGCAGGCTGCCGCCGCGCGACGCACCACCACCTGATCCCCCTCGTGCAGCGCCACCGGATCACGGCCGTCTGCCGAGAACGCCGCCGCATGCCGGCTGCGCACCCGCAGCGTCACCTGGGCATCTTCGTGGAGCACCAGCGACGGAATGGTCGTCAGGTGGGCCGCGATCGGCACCATCACCAGCGCCTGCGAGCGCGGATCGATGATCGGCCCACCGGCCGCCAGCGCATACGCCGTCGAACCGGTCGCCGTCGCCACGATCACGCCGTCGGCGTGGTAGGTCGTCACCTGCGCATCATAGATCTCGACGGCGATGATCAGCACGCGGTTCACCTCGCCACGCGCCACCAGCACCTCGTTGAGCGCGATCACCGGCGGCGCCGCACGGCCATCCTGGTGGCGGACCGTCGCCTCGAGCAGCGCGCGCCGGTCGTGCCAGCCACCACCGCGCAGCAGGGTGTCCAGCCCGTCGTACAGCGTCTCGGGCGTCAGTTCCGACATGAAGTTGAGCCGGCCGAGCGCCACCGGCAAGACCGGCACGCCCCAGTTGATCGCCAGGCGCGCCGCCCGCAGCACCGTGCCGTCGCCCCCCAGCGCCACGATCAGGTCGACGCGCTCGGGTGCTGGCAACTCGCGCCCTTCGTGCGAGACGCCACGCCAGACCTGGACGTACCGCGCGCGCAGCCAGTCGGCCAGTCGTGCCGACAGGCGCGTCGATTCGGGGGACAGCGGATTGTAGATGATGGCCACATGCATGGGCGGAACCTCGCCACGTCCGGTGAGTACAGCGCGTGTTCACCGCTGCTTCGCCGCCCGGCATGCGCCGGATGCCGGGCGCCCGCGAAGCCGATCAGGTGTGCGCCCAGTATATACGAGAAGCGGGCCGGCGGCATCATGATGCGACGGTGTGGCCGGCTGGCGGCGCGGCGCCATGGCATCTCGCGCACCCCGCGCCGGGCTGCTTGCCGCACCCATCCGACGCTGGTATGATGGGCGCATGGCGTATTCACGGGGAGGTGGGCATGGCCGAATCGCGCGGCGTCGCGCTGCTGACCGTTGACATCGACCGCCGCGGCTATGGCCGGCGCTACACGATGCTCCCGGTCGACGAGCGCAGCGATGAGGGGTTCGTCATCGAGTGCCGCGGGGCACGGCTCGGCCCCGAACGCTATGATGTCCGCGTCGGTGATCTGGTGCGCTGGCGCGCCGACGCCGGGCACGTCCGGGGGGTCGTGCGGCGGGTCATTCGCCAGGACGCGCGGCTGCAGGTGGTGCTGGCGGATACGGCGCCGCTGCCGGCGGACGGATTCTACGTCTGAGCGGCGTGCCGGTGGGAGGGAACGCGATGACGGCAGTTGATCTGGTGGTGCGCGGCGGGACGCTGGCGAATGGTGAACGGGCGGACGTGGCGATTGCCGATGGCCGGATCGTGGCGATCGGCCCGGCGCTCGCGGCAGCCCCCCACGAGCTCGACGCCACCGGCAGGCTGGTGCTGCCGGGCGTGATCGATGCCCACGTGCACTTCAATGAGCCCGGCCGCGGCCACTGGGAAGGCTTTGCCAGCGGGACGCGGGCGCTGGCGGCGGGTGGGGCGACGTGTGCGTTCGAGATGCCGCTGAATGCCAATCCGCCGACGCTCGATGCGGCCACGTTCGCGGCCAAGGCGGCGGCGCTGGCCGGCGTGGCGCACGTCGATCTGGCACTGTGGGGCGGCCTGACGCCGGACAACCTGGATCGGCTCGATGAACTGGCCGAGGCCGGCGTGATCGGGCTGAAGGCGTTCATGTCGCGCAGCGGTACCCCCGAGTTTGCCGCAGCCGACGACGCGACGCTGTACCTCGGCATGCGCCGCGCCGCGCACCTGGGCCTGCTGGTGGCGGTGCACGCCGAGAATGACGGCATCACCGCCGCGCTGGCGCAGCGCGCCCGCGATGCCGGCCGGCGCGACGCCCGCGCATATCTGGACTCGCGCCCGGCGGTCGCCGAACTGGAGGCGATCGGGCGGGCGATTCACCTGGCGGCCGATGCCGGGTGCCGGCTGCACATCGTGCATGTCAGCACGGGCCGGGGCGTGGCGCTGGTCAGCGCGGCGCGCGCCGCCGGCATCGATGTGAGCTGCGAGACATGCCCGCACTACCTGGTGCTCGATGAGGACGCGCTCGAGCGCATCGGCGCGGCCGCGAAGTGTGCGCCGCCGCTGCGCCCGGCCGCCGAGTGCGCCGCGCTGTGGGCCGCGCTGGCCGACGGCAGCCTGCCGATGGTGGCGTCGGATCATTCGCCGGCGCCGCCCGACATGAAGCAGGGCGATGACGTCTTCGCGATCTGGGGCGGCATCGCCGGCTGCGAGCTGACGCTGCCACTGCTGCTCGAGGCGGGCGTCCTGGTGCGTGGCCTGGGCCTGCCGTGGCTCGCGTCGGTGACGGCCGGCGCGGTCGCACAGCGGTTTGGCCTGCAGGGCAAGGGGCAGGTCGCGCCGGGATATGATGCCGATCTGGCGATCGTGGCGCTCGACGATCCGTGGGACGTGACGCCGGACCGGCTGCATGACCGGCATCGGCTCAATCCGTACCTGGGCTGGCGCGTGCGCCCGCGGGTGCACCAGACGCTGGTGCGTGGCCACCTGGCGTACGACTGCGGCCAGTTCGGTGCGCCGGCCGGCCGCCTGCTCACGCATCGCACCAAGTCTCGCTGAAGGCGAGGAACCCCGAGCTGAGCGATGCGCCGGCGGGGACGCCGATCGCACCGGCGAGCGGCTGGCCATCGATCATGATGCCGGCGGCGCGGCAGTTGCTGATGACCGCGCTCACCGCGTAGCGTTGCGGGCCGCTGGTGTTGTCGAACCGCTCGAAGGCCGCCTCGAAGATCGCATCCCACCACAGCTCGATGGTGCCGACGGCGCTGTGCCACGACGCACGCCATGGCGTGGGGTCGCCGGCGGTGACCGTGACGCGCCCGGCCGTCGGCGCGATCGTGGCGAAGCCGCGCTCGGCAAAGCCGGCGAAGTACTGATTGAACCGATCGCGCACATGGCATGCCAGCGCCGGCGCATCGCTCAGCAGCACGCGGTGCGCGCCATGCCACAGGAACAGCGCCGCGCCACAGCCGGCCGGACTGTAGCTGGCGCGCCACAGGCTGGCGCACGCGCATGCCGTGCCGTGCTCGTCGAACAGCGTGATCATGTGGTTTTCGCCCGCGAACTGCACCGACGGGTATCGCTCGGTCATCATGGCGCTGCTCCGCTATGCCGCGCGACAGGCGCGCCGGCGATATCACCAGTCCGCTACCGCACCATCGGGATGGAAGTAGCGCTGCATCAGCTCGGGCTGCCAGGGATGGCGTGCCGCCGCGCGTTCGTCCACCTCGATGCCCAGGCCGGGCGCGGTGGGGACGCCATACGCGCCGTCGACCAGCCGATGGCTCGTGCGGACGACCTCGTTGCGCCACGGCACATCGCTGCTGATCGCCTCCTGGATCACCCAGTTCGGCGTCGCCAGGGCGAAGTGGATGGCCGCCGCCGTCGCGATCGGCCCGTTCGGGTTGTGTGGCGCGACGGCGATCGACACCGCCTCGGCCGCCGCGGCGATCTTGCGCGCCTCCCACAGCCCGCCGCAATGCGACAGATCGGGCTGGATGACATGGCAGGCGCGGCGCTCGAACACCTCGCGGAACTGGTGGCGGCCGACGAGGCGCTCGCCGGTCGCGATCGGCATGCGCGCCGCCCGCGTCACCTGGGCCGTCGCCTCGAGGTCCTCGGTCGGACACGGCTCTTCGAAGAAGAACAGGCCGTAGGGCTCGAGCGCACGGCAGTATTGCAGCGCCATCGCCGGCGAGCTGCACCGGGCGTGCAGGTCGACCATCAGATCGACCCCGTCGCCCACCGCCTCGCGCACCGCGCGCACCATGCGCTCGGCGAAGCGCACCGGGCGCAGCCCCTCGATCGGCTCGGTGCGCGGCACGGCCATGAACTTCAGGGCCGTCGCGCCGGCGGCAGTGACGCTGAGGGCGCGCTCGGCGAACTCGGCCGGGTCGCTGCTCTCGTACATGCTCTCCATCGTGCCGCCGCCGAGATGATCATAGACCCGCACGCGGTCGCGCACGCGGCCGCCGAGCAACTCGTACACCGGCACCCCCAGCCACTTGCCCTTGATGTCCCATAGCGCCTGTTCGATGCCGCTGATCGCCGTCATGCCCTCGATGCCCGACTTCCAGAAATACTGGCGGTACATCATCTGGTACAGGTGCTCGATGCGGCGCGGGTCCTCGCCGATGAGCAGCCGCCCGACGTCCTCGATGGCGCCGACGACGCCGCGCGTCTTCCATTCGAGCGTCGCTTCGCCCCAACCCGTCAGGCCGTCCTGGTCGGTGATGACCTGGACGAAGATCCAGTTGCGCATGCGCGCGTTGACGACAAGTGATCGGATGCCGGTGATCTTCATCGAATGCTCCTCCCGCCTGCTGGCGCACCCACCATACCGGGCGGCGCCCGCGGTTGTCAAGCCGGGGCGCCTGCTGCCGGGCCAGCCGCTGCGATGCAGGGCACGGGCGATCGCGACGCAGTATAATCATGAGGGCCCAGGCCATGCGCCACACCAGCGGAAGGAGCCCGCCATGCCACAGCTTGCCTCGGTGTCACCACTCGATCACGGCATCGCCGAACCGCCGCCGGAGATCTCGCCCGCCTGCTACCGGGCGCGCCATGCTGCGATGCAGCAACGCATGCACGCCGCCGGCCTCGACTGGCTGGTGGTCTATGGCGATCGCGAGCACAGCGCCAACCTGGCCTATCTCACCGGGTTCGATCCGCGGTTCGAAGAAGCGCTGCTGCTGGTCGCCGCCGATGGCCGCATGCGCCTGCTGGTCGGCAACGAATGCCTCGGCTACCTGCCCGACGCGGCGCTGGGCATCGAGATCGAGCTGTTCCAGGAGCTGAGCCTGCCGGGGCAGGCGCGCGACGCCAGCCGGCCACTGGACCGACTGCTGGCCGATGTCGGCATCGGGCCGGGCCAGCGCGTCGGCTGTGTCGGCTGGAAGGTCTTCGACGGTGCGCTCATCGCCGGTGGCGCGCTGGCCAGCGAGCTGCCGGCCTACCTGATCGATGCGCTGCGCGCCCGCTGCGGCGCCATCGATGCAGTGCGCAATGCCACCGGGCTGTTCATCGACCCGGCAGACGGTCTGCGGTTGCGCTGCGAGCCCGAGCAGATCGTGCGCTTCGAGTACGCCGCCGGCATCACCTCGGCGGGGGTCCGTGCCGTGGTGGCGGCCTTGCGGCCGGGCGTCCGCGAGGACATGCTCGAGCGGATGCTGGATGCGCGCGGCCTGCCGCTCTCGTGCCACCGGATGCTCAGCGTCGGCGCCAAGGCGCGGCGTGGCCTCGCCAGCCCGGGCGCCGGGCGCGCGCAGCTCGGCGACAGCTTCACCTGCGCCTTCGGCGTGAGCGGTGCGCTCACCTGCCGTGCCGGCGCGATCGCCGCCGGGCCCGCCGACCTGCCGGCCGGGCTGGCCGAGTTCTACCCATCGTTTGCGGCGAACTACTTCGCCGTCACGCGCGCCTGGTACCAGGCGCTGGCGGTCGGCGTGCCGGCCCGCAGCGTGTTTCACGCCGCCGACGGGCTGCGCGACCCGGCGCTGTTCGACTTCGCCGTCAATCCCGGTCACGCGCTGCATCTCGACGAATGGGTGCATTCGGCATTCACCGCCACGAGCGACGTGATGTTGGCCTCGGGCATGGTGCTGCAGATGGACATCATCCCGGTCAGCCGCGGACCATTCTGCACCGCCAATGCCGAGGATGGCGTCGTCCTGGCCGATGCGGCGCTGCGGGCGGCGCTGGCGGCGACGGCGCCGGCCTGCTGGGAGCGCATGCAGGCGCGGCGTGCCTGGATGCAGCAGGCCCTCGGCATCACGCTACACGAGAGCGTGCTGCCGCTCGCCGATACCACCGGCTGGTTCGCGCCATATGCGCTCGCCCCGGATCAGGCGCTGGTGTGGTGAGTGCGGGCAGCCAAGGTCACCTCCGGCGGGGGCTCAGGGGCAGAGCTTCAAGCACGGCGCAGCCCTGGTGGGCAGGCGGGGGCGATTGACGCGCCGCAGTGGCCCGGCTATACTGCGGCGGCGAGTGAGGGGGCACGGGTGTTCCACGAGATCGACCACATCGGCATGGCAGTGACGGATCTCGAGGCAGCCATCGCCGGCTACCGCGCGCAGTTCGACGTCGCCGACTGGCAGGTCAGCGAACTGCCCGAGCGACACATGCGCGTCGCCTTCGCGCGGATCGGCGGCAGCGCCATCGAACTGATCGCACCCACCGGTCCGGCCGCCGCATTCAGCCGGTTCCTGGCCGAACGTGGCCCGGGCATGCACCACATCGCCTACCGGGTCAGCGATCTCGACGCGGCGCTCGCCACGCTGCGGCGCCGCGGCGTCCGCCTGATCGACGACGTCGGGCGCCCGGGACTGCACGGCACGCGCGTCGCCTTCATCCACCCCACGGCCGTCGCCGGCGTGCTCACCGAGCTCGTCGAGCACGGCGCAACCTGAGAGGGCCTGTGTCACCGACGATGCGCCGCAATCTGCTGCTCGCCGCCGGACTGGGCCTGGCGATCAGCCTCGCGCTGGGGCTGCTGGCCGACGCCCGTGCCGTCGCGGCGAGCCTGGCAGCATTCGACCTCGGCGTCCTGCCGCTGGTGATCGGCCTCACTGCGCTCAACTACGCCCTGCGCTGGGCCAAATGGCACGGCTATCTGCATCATCTGGCGATGGCCGGCGGCGTGACGCTGCTCGACAGCGCGCTGATCTTCACCGGCGGCATGATCATGGCGGTGACGCCGGCGAAGGTCGGCGAGGTCCTGAAATCAGCGTTGCTGAAGCGGCTGAACGGCACCGCGATCAGCGCATCGGCGCCGATCGTGGTAGCCGAGCGCGTCACCGACGGCATCGCGATGCTGCTGCTGATGAGCGTCGGCCTGACGCTGTACGAGCCCGCGCGGCCGGCCTTCATCGCCCTGGTGCTGCTGACGCTCGGCGGGCTGGCGCTCGTCCAGTGGCGGCAGGCGGTGGCCTGGAGCCTGGCGCGGCTGGCTGCCATCCCGGCGGCGCAGCGCAGCGCCACGCGTCTCGCGGCGGCGTACGACAGCACCCGCGCCCTGCTGGGCTGGCGCGCGCTGTTCGGCGCCACCACCGTCAGCCTGGCATCGTGGTTCGGCGAATGCCTCGCATTCACGTTCGTCCTCGTCGGCCTCGGCGTCCCGCTCGACGCCCGGCTGGTCATCGTCGCGACATTCGTCTTCGCCGCCTCGACGCTGTTCGGCCTGGTCTCCTTCCTGCCCGGCGGGCTGGGCGTCTCCGAGGCCTCGAGCGCCGGGCTGCTCGTCCTGCTGGTGCCGCTGGCCGGCGGCCCGGCGGCGGCGGCGACGATCATCATCCGGTTCGCGACGCTGTGGTTCGGTGTGGCGCTCGGCGCGCTGGCGCTGCTCTGGTTTCGCCGACGGCATGGTAGCCATGCCGACGAACACGCATGAGGGACAGCATGACGCGTTGGTGGCGACTGGTGCTCGCATGGCTGATGGGGCAGTCGGCGGTGGACAGTCGGCAGTCGGCGGGGCGACTGGTGCTCGCATGGCTGATGGTGCTGGCGCCGACGCTGAGCGCCTGCGGCAGCACCGCCCTGCTCACGGATGTGGTGCTGTCGCAGCCGGTGCTGCAGCCGAGCGGCGCCGGCGAGACGCTGGCGATCCGCTATGTGGTCGGCCGCGAGGCGCTGGTGTCGGTGGCGCTGGTCGCCGCCGATGGCACGACGTACCCCCTGCGGCGCGACCAGCGGCGCATGCCGTCGGGCGAGCCGTACACGCTGCAGTTCGATGGCACCGCGCCCACCGATGATCCGGTGATCCGGCGCCGTGCGCTACCGGGCGGCACATACCGCGTGGTCCTCGCGGCCACCGGTGTCGACGGCAGCCGCGAGACGGTCGAGCTACCGCTGGAGATCGTCGGCGATGAGCGGCAGCCACCCTCGATCGATGGCCTGGTGGCGGCGCCGACGACCATCTCGCCCAATGCCGATGGCATCGACGATGTCAGCGAGATCACCTTCAGCGTGCCGGTGACGACGACGGTCGATCTGGTGGTCACCGGTCCCGACGGCACCGTCTACCCGTTCATCAGCGGCGAGGAGCTCGAGCCGGCCAACCAGCGCTTCGTCTGGAATGGCCGCACCGTCGACGGGTTTCTGCTCGGCGATGGTGCCTACCGCTACACGGTGCGGGTGCGCGATGGGCTCGGCAACGTCGTCGAGCGGGGCGGCGAGATCACGATCGCCGATGGCGGCCAGCCGAGCGCCACGATCACCTACAGCACCATGGCGCCACAGGCGCTGATGCTGGGCGAGGTGCTCACCGTGACGATGCGGGTGGTGAATGACGGCGATGTGCCCATCCGCACCTACGGGCCGGCGTCGGGCTACGAATACACCACCGACGATGTCTACTCCTCGATCGAAGACGGCGCATTCACCGCGCGCTCGGGCGGCTTCTGGCGCATCGGCGTCGATTGGGACGCCAACAGCGGCGGTGGCGCGCGGCGCTATCCGTACCGCTGGGCGATCACGCCGCGCCCACCCGAGGCCTGGCGCATCCCGTTCGTCGAGGACGTGCTGCTGCCCGGCGAGGAGGCGCTGGTCGTCGGGCGCATCCGGGTGCGTCAGCCAGAGACGCGCATGGGCTTCTACGTCGGCCTGATCCAGGACGGCGTCGGCTTCTTTCAGGATCGTACGGGCCGGACGATCATCCATATCGGGTTCTGAGATCGGGCTCTGGGCAGGGCGGCAGCGTGTGCCGCCGCCCTGCCCGACCATGCCGGGTGCGCCGCGCTCAACTGCCCGCCTCGAATGTGGTGGTGAGCACCTGTGCCGCGCCAGTGTCGGCGGCGCGGTGTGCGGCGGCGATCAGCTCGACCACATGCCGTGCGTGTTCGCCGCTGGCGCGCGGCGCGCGCTGCTGCCCGATCGCATCGACCAGTTCCATGATGTCGGCATAGACATGCGGCTCCTCGAGCGTCAGGTGCGCGCCGCGCAGGTACGGCTGGGCATCCAGCCCGAACGCCACCTCGCGCCCCGCCACGCGGTAGCGCGTCGGGTAGCCGCTGGCGCCATCGACATCGACGATGTCGAGACAGCCGTGGGTGCCGAAGAAGGTGGCCGCCCCCCACGGCACCCCCGGCGCCCCACGGCAGTCCGAGCCGACTGCCACGCTCAGCGCGCCGCTGTGGTGCTCGAGCAGCACGACCTGGTTGTCGGCGACTTCGATGGCGATCTCGCGGTCGCGCCAGCGCCGCAGCGGCATCAACTGGTTGGCCAGCGCCGTCACGCGGCGCACCGGCCCCAGCACGCTCGTCACCAACTGGAGCGCATAGACCGTCACGTCGGGCAGCGGGCCGGCGCCCCGCCGATAGTACCAGCTAGGGTCGATCGCCTGCAGCGCGCCCTCGCCCTGGCGGATGCCCTCGTGCTCGTGGCCGAACCCCATGGTGTAGGTGTAGCTCACCGCGACCTGGCCGATCGCGCCGGCGGCGATCTCGGCGCGGATGGCGGCGGTGGCGGGGAACAGTTCGTAGCCCGGGGCGGCTGCCAGCCGGACCCCGGCGCGATCCCGTGCGGCGAGCAATGCGTCGGCGTCGGCCAGGCTGGCGGTCATCGCCTTCTGGACGTAGACGTGCTTGCCGGCGGCGATCGCCGCCGCAGCGTGGGCGTAATGCAGCGGGATGGGCGTGAGCACCAGGACGACGTCGACGTCGCAGCCGGCGAGCATCGCCTCGACGCTGGTGAACCAGTTGGGTACCTCGTAGGCCTCGGCGGTGCGCCGCGCGCGCTCGCCGTCGGCGTCGACGACCGCCGCGAGGATCAGTCGCTCGCGGGCGTCGGGTTGCGCGAGGTGTGGCAGGACGCCGCGCTGCGCCAGCGAGCCACATCCTACCAGGCCCGCGCGGATCACGGAATGCGTCATCGATGTCCCCCTTCATCAGGCCGGTTCGGCACACCGTCGCAGTATACTGCACACTGGCACGGCTGGCGCCCTGGTGGTACACCCTGCGCCGGGTGCGGTGTGGTGTGATAGGATGGTGGCGGGAGGGGCATGATGATCTACGAGTTGCGTACCTACTGGGCGGCGCCGGGGTGTGCTGGCGCGCTGCACCGGCGTTTCCGTGAGCTCACGCTGCGCTGCTTCGCGCGGCACGGCATCGGGGTGGTGGGCTTCTGGGTGCCGCCACGCCCCGATGATGGCGATCTGGTCTATCTGGTGGCTGGAGCCGATCAGGCCGCGCTCGAGGCGGCGTGGCTGGCGTTTCGCGCCGATCCGGAGTGGCGTGCCGGCAAGGCGGCCAGCGAGAGCGCCGGCCCGCTGGTGACGCGCATCACCAGCGTCTGGCTGACGCCCACCGACTACTCGCCGCTGCAGTGATCGCGTGTCGTGCGGGGTGCGGTGCCTGCTGCATCGCCCCATCGATCAGTTCGCCGATGCCGGGCATGCCGCACGGCAAGCCGGCGGGTGTGCCGTGCATCCATCTCGATGCGGCCTACCGCTGCCGGCTGTATGGCCATCCCGAGCGCCCGGCGTGCTGCAGCGGGCTGCAGCCGGGCAGCGAGATGTGCGCTACCGATCGCGATGCGGCGCTGCGCGGCCTGGCGATCCTCGAGTTGCTCACAAGCCCTACCCCCGCGCCGTCGGGTGAGCCGACGGCATGATGTCTGGCCATGATCGTTCCGGAAGCTCGGGTGTTCGATGATGAATGAGAGGAACCGACATGCAGCTGCGCCCATTCGGTGATACGGGCATGCACGTGAGCGAGATCGGGCTGGGCGCCTGGCAACTCGCCAATCCCGACTGGCACGCCGATGATCCGCGCGCGGCGCACCAGATCGTCGCCGAGGCGCTGGCCGCCGGATGCACGTTCTTTGACACGGCGCCGGGCTATGGCCAGGGGCGCAGCGAGACGGTGCTCGGCGAGGCGCTGGCCGGCGTGCGCCACGATGTCGTGATCTGCACCAAGGTGGGCTACAAGCTCGACTGGGGCACCGACTTCAGCACCGCCGCCATCCGGCCGTCGCTCGAGGGGAGCCTGCGCCGGCTGCGCACGGAGTATGTCGACATCCTGCTGCTGCACAATCCGCCGCGCGATATCATGGATGGGCGCCTGGCGAGCCAGTACGAAGAGCTCGAGCGGCTGCGGCAGGAAGGCCTCATCCGGCACTTCGGCGTGTCGCTCGACTGGCGCGACGAGCTCGAGCTCGTGCTCGAAACGACTGCCAGCCGGGCGATCGAGGTGCTGTACAACGCGTTCTTCCAGGAACCGCGCGCCGCGTTTCCGCAGGCCCAGGCGCGTGGTGCCGGCCTGATCGTGAAGGTGCCGCTCGACTCGGGCTGGCTCGGCGGCCATCACCGCGGTGATGCCCGCTTCACCGACCTGCGGCGCCGCTGGGCGCCCGAGGTGATCGCCCGCCGCGCCGCGCTGGTCGAGGCGTTCGCCGAGTTGGTGCCCGCAGGCGTCACGCTGGCGCAGGCGGCGCTGCGCTACACGCTGGCCCACCAGGCGGTGGCGACGGTCATCCCGGGGGCGCGCAACGTCGAGCAGGCGCGGGCGAATTTCGCGGCCGCGGCGGTGACGCTGCCCGCCGCGACGATCGCGGCGATCGATGCGCTGTGGGAGCGTGAGATCCGCGCGGATCCGCTGCCCTGGTAAGCCGGGGCGGGGGTAGGCGCGCCTGTCGGTCGGGCGCTGGTTGGAATGGATGAGCGCGCCCGGCTACCCGAATGTGCGCAATTACGATGGCTCGTGGGAAGCGTACGGTAATCGCCAGGAGCGTACGATCGAGCAATGATCCGATATAGCGTTTGCCGTCTGCTCATCATCGGCCTCGGGGTGCTCGCTGCGTGCGCAGCCCCCGGGGCTGCCGCACCGGAGATCGGGCGTACGGCACCCGATATTCGCCTCGAGGGTGCGGCCGGCGCGCCCGTCGAGCTCGCGGCACTGCGCGGCCAAGTGGTGGTGCTCAACTTCTGGGCAAGCTGGTGCGGCCCGTGTCTGGCCGAGATGCCGGTGCTGCAGCGAACGCACGATGCCTACCGCGATCGCGGCGTGACGGTCGTCGCGGTCAATCTGCGCGAAGACCCGGCGACTGTGCGTGCGTTCGTGGCCGAACAGGCGCTGGACATGCCGATCGCGCTCGATCCGGACGGGCTGGTCGCTGATCGCTATCTGGTGAAGAATCTGCCGGTGTCGTTCCTGATCGACCGCGACGGCGTGATCCGCGAGCGACATCTGGGGCCGTTGCGCGACCGTGATCTGGCGCGATGGCTGGACGGCATCCTCGCCGCCGAGTGATGCGGGTCCGCCCCGACGGCGGCATCACGAAGCCACGAAGGCACGAAGGGGCGGGGGCGGGGGCGGGGGAGACGGGCTCACACGAAGCCACGAAGGCACGGGGGAGAGGGGGCAAGGTTCCATGCTCATCGCTCTTCATGGCGTCACCGCGGCGCAGCCTCCGGACGGCCGTGCGGCGTCAGCGGCCGGCGAGCTGCTGCAGGCGCGCCACGTTCGTCAGGAAGATCGTGTCATTCTCGATGCGGATCAGGCCGGTCTCGCGCAGCTCGCCGATCACCTTGGTGACCGTCTCACGATACGAGCCGATCATCTCGGCGAGATGCTGATGGGTGTAGCGCGTGACCGACGGCGGCGCACTGGGCGCGACATCATCGCCGGCCAGGCTGAGCAGCACGGTGGCGATGCGCTGTGGCACGCTCTTGAAGGTGATGTCGGCCAACTTGCGCTCCATCGCGTGCATCCGGCTGCTCATCACCTCCATCAGCCGCATCGCCACGAGCGGATGACGATCGAGAATCGTTCGCACCCGCTCGCGGCGGATGCTGTCGATGACGCATTCGGTCATCGATTCCGCGAAGCTGTCGTGCCGCCAATGCTCCCACAGTGCCATCTCGCCGAACACCGCCAGCGGCTCGAGGACCAGCAGCGTCAGCGCGCGCCCTTCGGGCGAGAGCTTGTAGAGACGCACGCGCCCGCGGCGCAGGATGAAGATGCGATCGCCGGCATCATCGGGCGAGTAGAACGGATGCTCGGCCGGATAGTCCGCCGAGACCGTCTGGCGTTCGAGCCAGGTGCGCTCGGCCTCGGGGAGCATCGCGAACACATCGCCGTCGGCGACGGTATAGACCGGCAGCGTGGTAATGCGCCGCTTGGTGGGGTCCACAGGCACCTCGGGGTCGATGGCGGTGTCTGCCCTGAGCATACCAGCATCGCGCCGCGCGCGCAACTGAGCGGGGCTGCGGGGCTGCGGGGCTGCGGCGCGACAGGGCGCGCGGCATGCGCTGCGGCGTCGTGACGCTGATCGCATACCGGTTCCGCCCGGCGGTTCGACGGCGGCGGCGGCGCTGCCGCAGCGCGCACATTCAGGCATGTGCGGCATGCCGCGGTACGCGCACCATCCATCGTGCGCTTGGCCGTGCCAGCCAGGCCCGGCGAGCTGTGCGAGGCACGGGCGGTGCCCGGGCACCGCCCGCTGCCCGCGGGCCCACCTCAGGAAGCGGCGAGCTCCTCGAGCAACTCCTTGATCTGACGATCGTTCAGCAGCGTCGCGCCGAGGTCGTCATCGGCGCGAATCCCCTCGAGTGCCAGAAAATCGCGGATGTGACCACGGTGCTGCTCGATCAGCGCCGGCGTCAATACCTCACTCAGGCGAATCTGCATCACTCCTCCCGATGTGTGATGTGCGCACGCTGCGCCGGCAGCCGGCGCGGACAGCCGCTCAGGGCAGCGCCAGGGCGGCGCGGGCCGCGGCGAGCTGCTGCTGCACCGCCTCGGGCGCCGTCGCCCCGATCACGCGGCGTGCCGCGACCGAGCGTTCGAGCTGGAACACCGCCGACAACTGGTCATCGAGGCGCACATCAATCGCGCCGGCGACCGCCGCGGGCACCTGCGACAGCGGCACGCCGTGCGTCTCGGCAGCCCGCACCAGGGCGCCGACGGCGCGATGCGCCTCGCGAAATGGCATGCCACGCTCGACCAGCATATCGGCGACGTCGGTCGCCAGCATCGCGTCGTCCAGCGCCGCCCGCATCCGTCGGTGATCGAACGTCGCCGTCGCGATCGCGCCGGCGGCGACGACCAGCGACAGCTCCAGCGTGTCACTGGCATCGAACAGCGGCTCCTTGTCTTCCTGCAGATCCTTGTCGTAGGCCGAGGGCAATCCCTTCAGCACCGTGAGCAGCGTCACCAGGCCGCCGACCAGGCGGCCCGACTTGCCGCGCAGCAGCTCGAACGAGTCCGGGTTCTTCTTCTGCGGCATCAGGCTCGAGCCGGTCGAGTAGGCATCGGCCAGGCGCACGAAGCCGAACTCGCTGGTGCTGTAGAGCACGATGTCCTCGGCGAGGCGGCTGAGGTGGACGCCGACCAGCGCGGCGGCGGCGAGAACCTCGACGGCGAAGTCGCGATCGCTGACCGCATCGATGCTGTTGGGGGTCACGGCGTGCATGCCGAGCTCGGCGGCGAGCGCCATGCGATCGACGCGCAGCGGCGTGCCGGCGATGGCGCCCGCCCCGAGCGGCAGCGTGGCGGCGCGCCGGGCGGCGTCGGCGAGCCGCTCGCGATCGCGCTGCAGCGGCCAGAAGTGCGACAGCAGCCAGTGTGCCAGCAAGACGGGCTGCGCCCGCTGCAGGTGGGTATAGCCGGGCATCAGCGCCGCGCCGGCGGCGTCGGCCTGCGCCAGCAGCGCCTGCTGCAGCCCACGCAACCCGGCATCGATGCGCCCGATCGCGCCGAGCGTCCACAGCCGCAGATCGGTGGCGACCTGGTCGTTCCGACTGCGGCCCGTGTGGAGCTTGCCGGCGACCGGCCCGGCCAGTTCGCCCAGCCGGCGCTCGACGGCGGTGTGGATGTCCTCGTCGCCGGGCTGCGCGACGAACGCGCCGGCGGCGAATTCGGCGTGGACGGCCTGCAGCCCGCGATCGAGGGCGTCGGCCTCGTCGGCGCTGATCACGCCGACGGCCGCCAGTTGTCGCGCCCAGGCACGGCTGCCGCGGATGTCCTCGGCCCACATGCGCCGATCGAAGGGAAACGAGTCATTGAAGCGCGCCATCTGCGCATCGATGCCACCGGTGAAGCGCCCACCCCACATCGTCGAATCCTTTCATCTCGGCCAGGCGTCAGCGGATCACGTGGTGTAGTGGGCGTTGATCTCGACATATTCCTTCGAGAAGTCGCACGTCCAGACCGTCGTCGCGGCGGTGCCACGACCGAGATCCAGCGTGATGATCACCGGATCCTGGCGCAGCAGCCGCGACGCCGCCGCCAGATCGGCCGCGAGCGGCAGGCCACCGGCCACGAGCGCGATCTGGTGCGCACCCACGCCGAACCACAGCGCCAGGGTCGCGGGGTCGATCTCGGCACCGCTGTAGCCGGCGGCGCACAGCACGCGCCCCCAGTTGGGATCGCCCCCATGCACCGCCGTCTTGAACAGCGGCGACCGGGCGATCGCATTGGCCACCTGGTGCGCCTCGGCGTCATCGGCGGCACCCGTGACGCGCACCTCGATCAGGCGGGTCGCGCCCTCGCCATCGCGGGCGACCTGCCGCGCCAGCGCGGCGCACGTCTCGCCGAGCGCCTCGCTGAACGCCGCCAGCTCGGCGTCGCCGATGACTACGCCCGAGCTCCCCGACGCCAGCAGCAGCAGCGTGTCGTTGGTGCTGGTATCGCCATCGACGCTGATCCGGTTGAAGCTGCGGTCGGCAGCATGACGCAGCGCGCGGTCGAGCAGCGCCGGCGCGATCACCGCATCGGTCGTCACGATCGCCAGCATCGTGGCCATCGCCGGATGGATCATCCCGGCGCCCTTGCACATGCCGGCGATCGTCACCTGGCCGCCGGCGAGCGCATAGCGATGATGCGCCACCTTCGGCCGCGTGTCGGTCGTCATGATGGCGCGCGCCGCGGCAGCAGCGCCCGGCTGCACCGCCGACGGGGTAGCGGTGAGCGCCGCCACCCCGGCGCTCAGCCGGGCCATGTCCAGATGCCGGCCGATCACCCCCGTCGAGAGCACCAGCACCGCATCGGTGGCGCAGCCGAGCCGGTCGGCGGTGAGCGCCGCCGTCGCCCGGCAATCCTCCATGCCGCGCGGGCCGGTGCAGGCATTCGCATTGCCGGCATTCACGATCACCGCGCGGATGCCGGCGGAATTGCGCTGGAGCACCGCCTGGTCGTAGAGCACCGGCGCCGCCTTGACGCGGTTGGTGGTGAACACGCCAGCCGCGCTGCACGGCGTCGCGCTCGTCACCAGCGCCAGATCCAGCGCGCCGTTCTTCTTCAGGCCACACGCGGTCGCCAGGGCATGAAACCCCGGCGCCAGCGTGAACGACGCCAGTTCATCGCTCATTGCAGCCACCTCCCCGTGGCACCGGCCTCAGCGGCCATCGGTCAACGCCTGGAGCTTGATCGGCAGACCAAAGATCGTGATGAACCCCGCGGCATCCTGCTGGTTGTAGCTCTCGCTCATGGTGAAGCTGGCGATATCCGGGTTGTACAGGCTGCGCGTCGCCTTGCGGCCGACCAGCGACGCCGATCCCTTGTACAGCTTGATGCGGGCCACGCCGGTGACATGCTGCTGAGTGACGTCGAAGAACGCCTCGAGCGCCTCGCGCAGCGGCGTGAACCACTGGCCGTTGTACACCACCTCGGCGTAGCGCTGGGCCACGACGTCCTTGTAGTGCAGCGTATCGCGATCCAGGGTGATCTGCTCGAGGCCCTGGTGCGCCACGCGCAGGATCGTGCCGCCCGGCGTCTCGTAGACGCCATGGCTCTTCATGCCCACCAGCCGGTTCTCGACCAGATCGATGCGGCCGACGCCATGGCGCCCGCCACGCTCGTTGAGTTGGGTCAGCAGCGCCACCGGCCCGAGCGCTGCGCCGTCGATGCTCACCGGCGTGCCGTGCTCGAAGCCGATCTCGACATACTCGGCCTGATCGGGCGCCTGCTCCGGCGCCACCGTCAGGGTGTACATCGGCTCCTCGGGCTCCTGCCACGGATCCTCGAGCACGCCGCCCTCGTGCGACATGTGCCAGATATTGCGGTCACGGCTGTAGATCGAGCGCAGCGTCGCGCTGACCGGGATGTTGAACTCGGCGGCGTATTCCAGCGCGTCCTCGCGCGAGCGGATGTTCCACTCGCGCCAGGGGGCGATCACCCGCAGCCGCGGATTGATCGCCATGTAGGTGAGCTCGAAGCGCACCTGGTCGTTGCCCTTGCCGGTACAGCCATGCGCCACCGCGTCGGCGTCCTCGAGCAGCGCGATCTCGGCCTGGCGCTTCGCGATCAGCGGCCGCGCCACCGACGTGCCCAGCAGGTACAGCCGCTCGTAGGTCGCCCCCGAACGCAGCAGCGGGAACAGGTAATCGCGGACGAACACCTCGCGCATGTCTTCGACATAGCACTTCGATGCCCCGCTGGCGATCGCCTTCGCCTCCAGCCCGCTGAGCTCGTCGTCCTGGCCAAGGTTGCAGCAATAGCAGATGACCTCGGGATTGCCGTAGTTCTGCTTGAGCCACGGCACGATGATGCTGGTGTCGAGGCCACCCGAATACGCGAGGACGACTTTCCTGACCTTCTTGTCCATGAGGGGCTCCTGTCAACGTCCAGAACGGGCGAGCGGGCAATCATTCGGCGCGGTGGCGCTGCAACGCGTGATGATGCTGCAACGAACGAACGCGCAAGTCGGCGTGCTGGAGCGCACGGATCGCCGGCACCATCGCCGCGGCGGCGGTGAGCGTCGTCACGAGCAGCACGCCGTAGCGGATGGCGGCGGAGCGGATGGCCTGACCGTCGGCGTAGGCCTGCGGCCCGAGCGGGGTGCTCACCACCAGCCCGACGCGCCCCTGGGCGATCAGGTCGACGGTGGTGAAGCCGCCCTGCGAGACTTTGTTGACCGCCTCGGCGGGAATGCCGACGCCGTTGAGCCAGCCGGTGGTGCCATGCGTGGCATAGATCGTGAAGCCGAGCTTGACGAGATCGCGGGCGATGCGCACGATGGCGCCCTTGTCGAAGTCATTCACCGTCAGCAGCACACCACCGCTGGTGGGGATGCGCTGCCCGGCACCCATCTGGGCCTTGGCGAAGGCGTGGCCGAAGCTGGCGGCATGCCCCATCACCTCGCCGGTCGAGCGCATCTCCGGGCTCAGATGCACGGCAGCGCCCGGGAACTTGTCGAAGGGCAGCACCGCCTCCTTCACGAAGAAACCGTCCAGCGGCGGCTCGACCGTCAGGCCGAGCTCGGCGAGCGTGCGCCCGGCGGCAGCCTGCGCGGCGATGCGTGCCAGCGGGACGCCGGTCGCCTTGGCGACGAACGGCACCGTGCGCGACGAGCGCGGATTGACCTCGAGCACGTACACCTCGTCATCGAGGATGGCGTACTGGATGTTCATCAGCCCACGGACGCGCAGCGCCTTGCCGATCCGGACGGTCTCGTCGCGAATGATCGCGAGATGATAGGCGCTGACCTTGTAGGGTGGCATCACCATCGCCGAATCGCCGGAGTGGACGCCGGCTTCCTCGATGTGCTCCATGATGCCGCCGATGACGATCTGGTCGCCGTCGCCGACGGCGTCGACATCGATCTCGAAGGCGTCTTCGAGGTAGCGGTCGATCAGCACCGGCTGGCCCGCGCTGATCGCGCTGGCTTCGCGCAGGTACTCGGCCAGGCTGGCATCATCATAGGCGATCGCCATCGCCCGCCCGCCGAGCACATAGCTCGGGCGCACCAGCACCGGGTAGCCGATGCGCTGGGCCACGGCGCGCGCCGTCGTGAGATCGTCGGCCATGCCGCTCTCGGGCTGGGCGACGTCCAACTGCCGCATCAGCGCGCCGAACCGGCCGCGATCCTCGGCCAGATCGATGGCGTCGGTCGAGGTGCCCCAGATCGGCACGCCGGCCGCTTCCAGGCCGCGCGCCAGATTCAGCGGCGTCTGGCCACCGAACTGCACCAGCGCCGGCACCGGCTGGCCCGCCGCATGGCGCGACTCGTGCTCCCAGATGTTGAGCACGTCCTCGAGCGTCAGTGGCTCGAAGTACAGCCGGTCCGAGGTGTCGTAGTCGGTCGAGACGGTCTCGGGGTTGCAGTTGACCATGATCGTCTCGTAGCCGAGATCGCGCAGCGCCATGCAGGCGTGCACACAGCAGTAGTCGAATTCGATGCCCTGGCCGATGCGGTTGGGGCCACCGCCGAGCACCATCACCTTGGGCCGGTCGGTCACTGCCGCCTCATCGTGGCTCGAGTAGCTGCTGTACAGGTAGGGGGTGTGGGCGGCGAACTCGGCGGCGCAGGTGTCGATGCGCCGGTAGACCGGCATGACGCCGTGGGCGATGCGCTGTCGGCGAACATCCGCTTCGCTGGCCGCGACGATCGCGGCGATCTGGGCGTCGCCGAACCCATGCCCCTTGACCTCGCGCCACAGCTCGGCGGTGATCGCGTGCAGCGGCGTGCGCGCCAGCCCGGCCTCCAGTTCGATCAACTGGCTCAGCTGATCGACGAACCAGGGATCGTAGCGCGTCGCGGCGCAGACCTGCTCGATGCTCCAGCCGGCGCGCAGCGCCTCGGCGACATGCCCGATACGCTCGGGGGTCGGCGTCGCCAGCAGCGGCTGCCAGTCGGTGCCGGGGAGCGGCGCCTGCCGGTTGCGCCGCATACCGAAGCCGAGCGCGCCGGTCTCCAGGCTGCGCAGCGCCTTCTGGAATGCCTCGGTGAACGTCGCACCGATCGCCATCACCTCGCCGACGCTCTTCATCTGCGGGCCGAGCACCGGGTCGGCGCCGGGGAACTTCTCGAAGGCCCAGCGCGGAATTTTCACGACGACATAATCAAGGCTCGGCTCAAACGACGCGGGCGTCACGCGGGTGATATCGTTCTGGATCTCATCGAGCGTATAGCCCACGGCGAGCAGTGCGGCGATCTTCGCGATCGGGAAGCCAGTCGCCTTGCTCGCCAGCGCCGACGAGCGGCTGACGCGGGGGTTCATCTCGATCACCACCACCTGGCCATTGGCCGGATCGACGGCGAACTGGATGTTCGAGCCACCGGTCTCGACGCCGACGGTGCGGATGACGATGCGGGCGATATCGCGCAGGCGCTGCAGTTCGCGGTCGGTGAGGGTCATCGCCGGCGCGACGGTGATCGAGTCGCCGGTATGCACGCCCATCGGGTCGAGGTTTTCGATCGAGCAGACCACCACGAAGTTATCGGCGCAGTCGCGCATCACCTCGAGCTCGTATTCCTTCCAGCCGAGCACCGACTGTTCGATCAGCACCTGGGTCACCGGCGAGGCGCGCAGGCCGCGGTCGGCGATCTCGCGCAGCTGTGCCTGATCGTAGGCGATGCCACCGCCCGAGCCACCCAGCGTGAACGACGGGCGGATCAGCACCGGATAGCCGATGCGTTCGGCGGCATCGACCGCTCCGGCCACGCTGGTGACCGTCTCGCCCGGCGGGATGCCCAGGCCGGCGGCGATCATCGCCTCCTTGAAGCGCTGGCGATCCTCGGCGAGCTCGATCGCCGCGGGGGACGCGCCGATCAGCTGTACGCCGTGGCGTGCGAGGATGCCGAGCTGATGCAGCCGCATCGCCAGGTTCAGCCCGGTCTGGCCGCCGACCGTCGGCAGGACGGCGTCGGGGCGTTCGATGACGATGATCTTCTCGAGCACCTCCGGCGTCAGCGGCTCGATATAGGTCGCGTCTGCGAACTGCGGATCGGTCATGATCGTCGCCGGATTGCTGTTGACCAGCACGACACGATAGCCCTCGCGGCGCAGCACCTTGCAGGCCTGCACCCCGGAGTAATCGAACTCACACGCCTGGCCGATCACGATCGGCCCGGAGCCGATCACCAGGATCGTCTGGATATCACTGCGTTTTGGCATCGCTCTCTCGTCGCTCTATTCTTCTTGCCGGTGGCGTCACGCATCGGCAGGCGCGTCGCGCCGCATCAGCGCGATGAAACGATCGAACAGATAGCCCGAGTCGTGGGGGCCCGGCGCCGATTCCGGATGATATTGCACGCTGAAGGCGCGCAGCCCGGGCGCATCGAGCCCTTCGACGCACGCGTCGTTCAGGTTGAGGTGGCTCACGGCGACATCGGCGGGCAGGGTCGTCGCATCGACGGCAAATCCGTGATTGTGGCTCGAGATTTCGACGCGCCGGGTCGTCGAGTGACGCACCGGCTGATTGCCGCCGTGGTGGCCAAATCGCAGCTTGTAGGTGCCGGCGCCGAGCGCCAGGCCCAGGATCTGGTGGCCGAGGCAGATGCCGAACAGCGGCACGCGCCCGATGAGCTCGCGGGTGGCGGCGATGCCGTAGCGCACCGTGGCGGGATCGCCCGGGCCATTCGACAGGAACACGCCGTCGGGTGCGAGCGCCAGCACCGCGCTGGCGGGTGTGGTGGCCGGCACAACGGTCACCCGGCAGCCACGCTGGGCGAGCATGCGCAGGATGTGGTGCTTCATGCCGAAGTCGTACGCGACGACATGGTAGTCGCTGTGGCCCGTGATCGGCTCGACGAGCCATTGGGGATCGACGCCGGCGTGCCAGTGATACGGCTCGGCGCAGGTGACCTGCGGCACCAGATCGAGCCCTTCCATCGACGGGGCCGCGCGCGCCGCCGCGACCAGCGTGGCGGCATCGGCGCCGTGCGACGAGATCACGCCGCGCAGTGCGCCGGCTTCGCGGATGTGCAGCACCAGAGCGCGGGTGTCGAGCCCGGTGATGCCCACCACGCCATGCTCGGCGAGATAGTCGTCGAGCGTACGGGTTGCGCGCCAGCTACTCACCCGGCGGCTGGCGGCGCGCACGACGAACCCCGAGAGCCATAGCGCACGGCTTTCGGCGTCCTCGGGGTTGATGCCGGTGTTGCCGATGTGCGGCGCCGTCATCACCACGATCTGGCCGAAGTACGACGGATCGGTCAGCACCTCCTGGTAGCCGGTCATCGCGGTGTTGAACACCACCTCGCCGCTGCGTTCGCCGCGCGCGCCGAACGCCGTGCCATGCCAGATCGTGCCATCTTCAAGGGCGAGCGTCGCCCGTGGTCGCTGTATCATCCGGATCTCCCGCTTGATCATGCAAAGCCATGACGACGGCTGTCTCGTCGCAGCGTTCACGCAGGGGGCAGAGCACACAATCGCGCCAGACCTTCTCGGGGAAGCGCTCGTGCTCGGTGACGCTGAACCCGAGCCGGGTGAAGAATCCGACGGCACGGGTCAGCGCAAAGATCGTCGGAAAGCCGCGCCGCCGTGCCTCGGCGATCAGGCCGCGCACCAGCGCGGCGCCGACGCCCTGCCCGGCCGCATCGGGGGCCACCGCGAGCGAGCGCACCTCGACGAGCACCGGCGTCATCACCAGCAGCGAGCCGATGCCGACGATGCTGCCGCCACGGTCGGCGACCAGCCAGCTCGCCAGGCTGCGGCGGATGTCGGCGGCGCTGCGCGGCAGCAGATGCCCCAGCCGGACATTCTCGTCCACGATCGCCACGATCGCCGCGATGTCGTCATCGCGCGCCGGGCGCACCTGGATGGCGCCCGGCGGCGGGGTCGGCGCCGCATCGGCGGCCGGGACGGACGTGCTCACAGGTCGGCCTCGCTGATGCGCGTGCCCAGCGCCGGCTGTGCCAGTTGCTCCAGGGTGGTGATGCGCACCGTCGCGACGCCACCCTCGAGGGCGCTCAGCGCCGCGCGCACCTTGGGAATCATACCACCACTGATCGTGCCGTCGGCGATCAGCGCCTCGCTGGCGCGACGGCTCAGCCGCGGCACGGTCGCGCCGGTGGCGTCCTTCACGCCGCTCACGTTGGTGACGAACACGACCTCGTCGGCGTCGAGTGCGGCGGCGATGGCGCCGGCGGCTTCGTCGGCGTTGACGTTGTATGGGCCGTCGGCGCCGAGCGAGATCGGCGCGATCACCGGGATGACGCCATCCTGCAGCAGGCGGTGGATGATGTCGGTGCGGATCGCCACCGGCCGGCCGACCCGGCCCAGATCACCGGCGGGGTGGGCGACGCGCGTCACCCGGATGAGGCCGCGGTCGACGCCCGACAGCCCCTGGGCTTCGGCGCCGGCCAGCATGAGCGCGGCGACGAGGCGCGTCGCGACGCTGCCGCACAGCACCATCTCGGCGGCGCGCAGCGCGGCTTCATCGGTGACGCGCAGGCCGGCGACGAAGCGTGGCTGGCCGCCGAGCGCCTGCTGCACCACGCCGATCTCTTTGCCACCCCCATGCACGATCACCGGCAGCGGGCGCAGTCCGGCGATGCTGCCGGTCAGCGCGGCGACGAACTGCGGATCATCGAGCTCGTTGCCGCCGATCTTCACGACGATGGTTCCCATTCAGCGTAGCCCTTCGTGCTCGTCGATGCCGAACATCACGTTCATGTTCTGGATGGCCTGGCCGGCGGCGCCACGCACCAAGTTATCGATGCTGGCGATGATGATCGCCATGCCGGGCCGTGCCAGCGCGACCGAGATGACGCAGTCGTTGGTGTGGCTGGTGTGGGCGATGGTGGCGAGCTGGCCGACTGGCAGCACGCGGATGAATGGCTCGTTCCGGTAGTGCCCGTGATACAGCTCGTGGAGCGCCTCGACGCGCAGTTCGCCGGGGATGGCCACGTACATCGTGCTGAGGATGCCGCGCGAGATCGGCATCAGGTGCGGCGAGAAGATGATCTCGGGCGCGACGGCGCCACCGGCCAGGCGCGCCGCCTCCTGCTGCATCTCGCCGACGTGGCGATGCACCCGCCCGACATTGTAGGGCGCCAGGCTCTCGTTGACCTCGACGAAGTGGGTGTTCTGCTTGGGCGCGCGCCCGGCGCCCGATACGCCCGACTTGGCGTCGATGATGATGGTCGGCTGGGCCAGCAGGCCTTGTTGTAGCAGCGGCGCCAGGCCGAGCAGCACGCTGGTGGGGTAGCAGCCCGGGTTGGCGATCAGCGGCGCGTCGCGCAGCTGCGCACGCCACAGCTCGGGGATGCCGTACGGCGCCGGCAGGAGCTCCGGGGCGGGATGCTCGTGACCATACCAGCGCCGGTACTCGTCGACCGTCGTCAGGCGCAGGTCAGCGGAGAAGTCGATCACGCGCACGCCGGCGGCCCGCGCGCGCCGCGCCATCAGCCCGGCCGCGCCATGCGGCAGCGCCACGAAGACGACATCCACCGCGTCGAGCGGCGCGTCGTCGCTGGCGATCAGTGGTGCGTCGAGCGGCCCGGCGAAGATGTCGCCGAGTTGGCGCCCGGCCTGCGACTCCGATGTGGTGAAGACGACCTCGGCCTGGCGGTGGCGGCGCAGCCAGCGCAGGCATTCGTAGCCGGCATATCCGTTCACGCCGAAGATTCCGACCCTGATCATCCCGACCCTCCTGCAAAAACAGACCCCCGGGCACCGCTGGTGCGACCGGGGGCTTCGATGCGATCACCGCAACTGCTGGCGCGCTGGCAGCCTGAGGCTGGACGCACGCTAGCCGCCCCCCGAGCCCTCACGGCCCGGACGACGGCAGGGACGCCGCAGCGTGTACAGATTGTCGAAGCGCTCGCTGTTCGTATGCATAACGCCGGGTATAATACGAGAGGGTTCGGCTCTTGTCAAGATGGGGCGATATGCAACAGTCTTCCTGGGAACTGACGATCCTGGCGTTCGCGATGATGCTGACGGTCATGCTCGGCGCGAGCTATGTCCTCGGCGCGATGTATCGGATCACGGTGCCGTGGCCATTGCTGCCGCTGGTGAGCCTGGCGTTTGCCGCGCTGGTGCGCCGCCGGCGCCGCTGAGGCGTACGATGGCTGCTGATGAACCACTCTCGGTCGACGACCTGCTCGCCGGCTATCGGCGGGGCGTCTTCCCGATGCGCGACGATGCCGGCCACATCGGCTGGTATACCGTCGATCCGCGCGCGATCATTCCGCTCGACGGCTTCCATCTGTCGCGCCGCCTGGCGCGCACGTGCCGCAACGCCGGCTTCGAGATCCGCATCAATACCTGCTTCACGACCGTGATGCAGGCGTGTGCCGCCAGCACGCCGGATCGGCCGTCGACCTGGATCGCGCCCTCGATGGTCGTCAGCTATACCGCGCTGCATCAGGCGGGCTTCGCCCACAGCGTCGAGACGTGGCGCGATGGCGGGCTGGTCGGCGGCCTGTATGGCGTGGCGATCGGCGGTTTCTTCGCCGGCGAGAGCATGTTCAGCCGCGAGCGCGATGCCAGCAAGGTGGCGCTGGTGGCGCTGGTGGCGCGGCTGCGCGCCGCCGGGTTCGTGCTGCTCGACACCCAGTTTCTCGTGGGTGATCACATGCGGCAGTTCGGCGCGATCGAGATCCCGCGGTTCGAGTACCTGCGGCGGCTGCACGCGGCGACGCGGCTGCCGGTACGGTTTTGAGGGCGCCGGCGCCTCACGGGCGTTCGCCCAGCACCACCGTGAGCGACACCTCGCGCCCGTCGCGCACGATGGTGAACGTGACCTCGTCGCCAACCGCTGCCTCAAGCTGAGTGAAGCCGATCAGCGCATCGGCTGAGGTGACCGGCTGGCCATCCACCGCGATGATGACGTCGCCGCCGGCGCGCCACGTCTGGCCGCCGATGTCGACATCGCGGGTGCCGGCGCGCACCCCCGCCCGCTCGGCCGGGCCATCGGCCACCACGCTGGTCACCAGCACGCCGCGGTCGGTGCCGAGGTCGAGCGCAGCGGCGAGCGGCGGGCTCACGTCCTGCATCGAGATGCCGATCCAGGGATACGCGTAGCGCCCCTGCGCGATCAGCGCCGGCACGATGCGCCGGACGGCGTTCGATGGCACGGCGTAGGCCACGCCATCGAACACGCCGGTGTCGCTGCTGATGGCGGTATTCACGCCGATCACCTCGCCGCGGATGTTGAGCAGCGGGCCGCCCGAGTTGCCCGGGTTCACCGCCGCGTCGGTCTGGATCACGTTGGCGATGCGGAAGCGCCCGGTATCGCTGCTCGGGCCGGCGAGCGAGCGCTGCAGCCCGCTGACGACGCCGACGGTGAGCGTGTTCTGCAGGCCGAACGGGTTGCCGATCGCGATGGCCATCTGCCCGACCGCGACCTCGCGCGAATCGGCGAGGACCAGCGGCACGACGCCGGCGGGGATGCGCTCGATCTTGAGCACGGCCAGGTCGCTGCCGGGATCACGGCCCACCTGGCTGGCGGCGAACATCGAGCCGTCGGCGAAGCGGACGTACAGCGCGTCGCCGGCTTCGACGACGTGGTTGTTGGTGACGATGTGCCCCTGGTCGTCGGTGAGGAACCCCGAGCCGAGCGGCAGCGGGATGATCCCGGGCACCGGCGCGCCATCGACGGGTGGGTGTTCGGCGAGCGCTTCGATCCGCACCACCGCCGGCGCGACGCGCCGGTAGAGCTCGACGAGGATGCGCTCTTGTGCGACGAGCGGGTTATCCTCGCCGATCGCCAGGGTGGGCAATGGCGCAATCGTGGGCAGCGGCGGCGCCGGTGTGGCGCTGGCCCGCGGCGTGGCCGTGGCCGCCGTCGGCGCGCGCGTGGGCGTCGCGTCCGGCGTCGGCGTGGTCACGGCGCTGAGCATGCGCCGGATGACCGTCTCGGCAGTGCCGGCGGGGTTGCCGCAGCCGCCGACGAGCAGCGCGGCGAGGATGGTGCCGATGATGGTGCGACGCATGCAGCCTCTCTGTACGACGGGTATGGCCAGATCGCGGGCGCGACGGTACGACGGTCGTCACGGGGCTGCGGCAAGGGCGGCGCGCAGCGCCGGTTCGAGCGTCGGATAGCGGAAGGCGTAGCCGAGCGCCTCGGCCGCGCGCGGCAGCGCGCGCTGTTTCTCGATGAGCAGCGGGCGCGCCATCGCCCCCAGCACCAGCCGTGCGGCGAATTCGGGCAGCGGCAGGAATGCCGGCCGCCGCATGACCCGGGCGAGCGTGTCGCTGAACTCGCGGTTGCGCACCGGGTGCGGCGCGGTGCCGTTGAGCGGCCCGTCGGCCCGGGCGTCATCCAGCGCGAGCAGGATCATCCCGACGACATCATCGCGATGGATCCACGACCACCACTGCGTGCCCGGCAGCACCGGCCCGCCGAGGCCCAGCCGGTACGGCAGCAGCAGGCGCGCCAGCGCGCCATCGTCGCGATCGAGGACGATGCCGGTGCGGATGACGCAGACGCGGACGCCGGCGGCGCGCGCCCGCAGCGCTTCGGCTTCCCATGCGACGCACACGTCCGCCAGGAAGCCGCGCCCCGCCGGGCTGCGCTCGTCGACGGCCTGATCGCCACAGTCGCCATAATAATCGACCCCCGAGGCGCTGACGAGAACGCCGGCGCGGCCGGCGCGCGCCAGTGCGGCGGCGATGCCCCGTGTGCCCACGACCCGGCTGTCGCGGATCTCGCGCTGGTAGGCGGGGCTCCAGCGCTGCCCGGCGATTGACGCGCCGGCGAGATGGACGACGGCATCGCTCGCGGCGACGGCAGCGGCCCATGGGCCGTCGTCGGCCGGCTGCCATGCCAGATATGCATGGGCGCCCGGCACGCGTCGCGCCGCCGCCGCGGGATCGCGCGTCAGGACGGTCACCTGGTCGCCGCGTGCGATCAGCGCGGCGCAGAGCGCACGCCCGATCAGGCCGGTGGCGCCGCTCACGCAGATGCGTCGGTCTGTCATCGCCCCTCCACTGTGCCGCCTGCGCCGCCGCGCACTGCCAGCATGCCCGGCCAGACCGAGACGATCCACAGCCCCGCGCTGAAGCCGGCCAGCATGCCGTTCGCCAGGAGGAGCCCGAGCGGTGCCGTCGGGAACCGTACGATCTCGAGGATCCAGAGCCAGAACGGCAGCGCGGCGACGCCGAGGCGCGGCAGCCAGTGCAGCGCGCAGAACGGCGCGAGCAGCGCGCTGCCACGACGGGCGCAGGCCCACGCCAGCCACAGGCCGATGGTCGCGCCCCAGCAGCGCGCGCAGACGCCCATCGGCTGATCGAACAGCCAGTACGAGCGCGCCGGCGTCGGGCAGATCGCAGTGCTGAGCAGTTCGTGGGCGAAGCCGCCGAGCCGCACCAGCGGGACGCTGCGGCTCGCCAGGAATGTCGGCACCGCCAGCGGGCCGAGGAACAGGATCGCCATCATTGCCAGCCACGGCCACGCCGGCCAGCGGCGCGCTGCCACAGGTGTGCTGCTCATGGGCGCACCCGCCGCTGGTACTGCGGCCACAGCCGCGCGACGATCCACAGCTTCTGGTGCAACGGCACGTACGCCCGCCGCGCGAAGACATCATAGCCGTTGGCTTCGATCCGGCCAAGAATGCCCCGGTAGATGTCGCTCGCCGCGGCGATCGCCAGCCGGCCATCAGGATCGAGCAGCGCGATCCCCGGCCGCGATTCGTCGTACAGCCGGTGCGCCCGCGCGATCTCGAATTGCATCAGCGCGCGAAACCGCTGGTCGCGGACGCCGTCCAGCACGTCGCGGTCGCTCAATCCGAACTGCGCCAGATCCTCCAGCGGCAGATACACCCGGCCGCGCCCGGCATCCTCGCCGACATCGCGCAGGATGTTGGTGAGTTGCAGCGCGACCCCGAGCTTCACCGCATACTCGGTCGCACCTTCGTAGTAGCCGATGATCTGCATGGATAGTAGCCCGACGACTGATGCCACCCGGTAGCAGTACAGCCACAGCCGGTCGAAGGTCTCGTAGCGGTCGACGGTGAGATCCATCGCGATGCCGGCCAGCAGTTCGTCGACGAGCTCGCGGGCGATGCCATGCCGCTGCACGGTGTCGTGCCACGCCACCAGCACCGGATCGTGCGCGGGCGGATGGGCAGCATGCACCAGCGCGACCCAGTGCGCCAGCGCATCGACTGGGTCGCCGGCAGCCCGATCGACCAGATCGTCGCTGGTGCGGCAGAAGGCGTAGAGTGCGCGGACGGCGCGCCGCTTCTCGCGTGGCAGCAGGCCGGAGCTGACATAAAAGCTGCGCGAGTGCTGCCGCGTGAGCGCACGGCATTGCAGGTAGGCCTGGTCGAGCGCGACTGCCGGCTCGTCGCTGCGCGGCGGGTGATATTCGCGCTGCAGGTCGTGGCCTGCGCGGGCACGCACCTGGGCCAACAGGGCTGCCGCATCGCCCGCCGGGACCTCGCGTTCGGCGAATGCTCGGTTGATCAGACGTCGTGACTGGCTGAGCGACACGCGCGGCTCCTTCCGCCTCGGGTGCGGCAATGGGGCGGCTGATGTCTCATTATACCCGATCCACGTGCGGGCCGTGCGTGAGGCACCCGCCATGGCGCCGATCGGGTCGCCCAGCGGTGCCCATGCATCGCGTAATCGCCTGCTCAGTTCGGTGACCCGTGGTTGATGCCCGCCGGGCGCGCCAGCAGCGCGCTGACGGTGCTGATCAGGCTGCGGCCGTCGACGCCGAGGAAGACGCCCGGCATCTGCTGCCGCACCTCGGGGTTGAGGTTGAAGACCCGGCCGCCGTAGCCGAAATGCACCTGCGGAAAGCTGGACGTCACCGCGCGCGCGACGTCCAGCGCCTCGAGCGCCGTCTCGATGGTGGTGGCCGAGACGCAGACCAGCGCCGGACGCACCGACTGGATCGTCGCCAGCAGATCGGGCAGCGGCACCTGCGGCCCGAGATACACGACGTGCCAGCCGCGCCGTACCAGGAACAGGCTCGTGAAGAGCAGGCCGATGTCGTGTAGCTCGCCGGGCGCACAGGCGACGACGATCGTCTCGCGCTGCGCACTGTTCTCGAAGACGTTCAGCAGGCCGGCGAGCTTGCGCCGGACGAATTCGGTGGCGAAGTGCTCGGCAGCAACGTTGATCTCGCCACGGTGCCAGCGCTCGCCGACTTCGACCATCGTCGGCTGCACGATGTCGAGCAGGACGCGCTCGAATGGGTAGAGCGCGAAGGCTTCGCTGATCAACAGTTCGGCGCGCGGCCCGTCGAAGACGATCAGCCGCTCGACGAGCTCGTCGACGATGTGCTCGACGCCGCGCGTCTGCTCGACGGCGGGGGTGACGCGCTCCTCCAGGGCGCTGGTCAGCAACATGACCGCGTGGCTGATGTTCATGCCCTCCGCGGTGCGGTCGCGCAGCCAGCGGATGATGGCGATGTCGCGCTCGGAGTACAGCCGGTGCCCGCCGGCGGTGCGCTCCGGCCGCGGGACACCGTAACGCCGCTCCCAGGCACGGAATGTGTCGGGCGGAACCCCGGTCTCGCGCGCGACGGCCCGGGTGTTGTAGATCGGCGTGGTGGTGAGTTGCAGGAACGCCATGGGCTGTGCCACAGGATTACGCTCCGCTGTCGGGCCTGGCTGACCGTGCCGCTAGTGTAGCATGATGCACAGTCAGTGTCAAGATATTGCACAGCAATCCCCGAGTGACCGCAGCGCCGGGATTGTGCCGGAGCGCCGGATGTGCGACGCGGGAAGCCAGCCGCAGTGTCGGCGCGTATCCGGGAGCATCCGGTGGAGGCGGGGGCTGTGCGGGCGGGCCGAGGCGCGGAGGTCTGGGCAGCGGACGGGAAGGGCCGCCGGGTTCGCGCTGCGGGCCGAAGGCCCGCGCGCCCAGGAGGTGTTGGCGCGCGACGGCGCTACCGGTGCCCTGGCCCGGTCACGCGAGGCGGGCGCTGGCGAGTGCGTGCACGCCGGTCAGATCATCGCGCAGCGTGACCCAGCCTGCCCCGCGGTCGCGCGACCACAGGACGCAGTCGGCGGTGGCTGCCACGAGGAAATCCGGGTGATACGGCACAGCCTGGAGGGCACGGAACTGCCCGCCGCCCGGCGCGATGGCAACGCGGGCGGGCGGTTCGTCGTCGGCGATGCGCCAGATGGCGTCGCCGGCGACCACCACCAGCGCGGGGGCCGCGTCGGGCACGGCCAGCAGATGGGCGGCGGGGCACGCGGCGTAGCGCAGCCAGCCCCCGTCGCCCCAGCGCCACACCGTCCTGTCGGTCAGGACCCAGTGCCCATGCGGTGTGCCCGCCACCGCTCGTGGCGCGTCGGGCAGCGGGGCAGGCGCGGCCACCCGGTCGGTTCTGCCGACATGGCGCACGGCGGCGGCGTCGATGGCGAGCGGACCATCGGCATCGGCGACGAGCAGGCCGCCCGCAGTGCCGAGCGGCGTCGTCGCGCCGGTCGCAGCGTCGACCGTCAGGCAATCGCCGCTGGCCAGCTGTGCGACGATCCGGCGCGCGGGTGACGGCCAGCCGATCAGCTGCCGCACGGCCTCGCCGGTGAATGGGCGCCAGTTACTCCCGCCATCGGTGCTGACCTGGCCGCCCGCGGGGCCGCCGGCGGCGCACACCAGTGGGTCATGGCGATCGAGCCAGATCGTCGTGACCGGCTGCTCCAGCAGGCGCACCGGCGTGCGCAGCCAGCGCTCGCCGGCGCCGGGCGCCGTCAGTTGCAGCAATCCGGTGTCGCCACCGATGAGGAGCAGCGCCGCGCGGGCCATATCACCCCCCACTGTCAGCCGGCGCGTGCCGCCGGCCGCTGATGAGCGCGACGCTGCGGTGGATGCGACGGTCGCTGATGGCGAAGCCAGCGGCGCGAATGTGCCCGTCCAGCGCAGCGCCGTCGAAGAACTGCAAGCCGCCGGGCTGGAGCAGCCGCTGCAGCAGCCGGCCGGCCGTACTGCCCGCCCCGAGCAGCGTCATCAAGAACAGCGCCGCGCCCGGCATGGCGCTGCGGGCCATCGCCGCCAGTGCGCCCGGCGCATCGGCGATCTCGTTGAGCGATCCACCCATCACGACCGCCGCCGCCGTCGCCGGCCGCAGCGGCGGCGCGAGCGCATCGGCACGGACGTAGCTGATCGGCAACCGTGCGACGCGCGCCCGACGCTGCGCCTCGACCAGCATCGCCGCCGAGCAGTCGATGCCGATCACCGTGCGCTGTGGCGCCATGCCGGCCAGCACCCGGGCATAGCGCCCGCTACTGCACGCCAGGTCGACGAAGGCTCCGGCGGGTGCGTCGGCGACCGCCGCGACGAGCAGCGCCGCTTCGCGCGCCTCGCCGAATGGCTCGCCGCTCAGCAGGCTCAGGGCGTGTGGTCGCCATGTGCGCTCGTACGCCCAGGCCGTGAGCCGCAGTTCGTTGACCCACTGTGCCGCCGTCGCCGGCCGTGGCGCGCCGAGCAGATCGAGCACGCCCCCACGGATGGGATGGCGCGCGCCGCATGCCGCGCAGCACGCCGCGCCATCATCGAGCACGGCAGCGTCGCCATCGGCGACGAGCGCCCCGGCGCACGCCGGGCAGCACAGGACCGCAAGCGCATCGCGTCGCATCGTCACCCTCCAGGCACAAAGATCAGCGGTGGTGGCGTGGCGCCGGTGATCACAAAGCGATCCATCTCGCGGCGCAGCCGGCGCAGCGCGATGATCGTCGCCAGGTCTTCGACGGCGAGTAGCTGCGGCCGGGCCTTGGCGTAGTTGCGGCGCAGGCCGCGCGGATTGCCGCGTTGCCAGTGCACCAGCGCCGCCGCCACCTGGATGAGCCCACGATAGCACGTGCGCTCCGGCTCGCGGGCCGCGAGCCACAGCGGCTCCCAGGCCTCGTGGGCGTGCCACCACTCGCGCTGGTTGAACAGGGCGACACCGTGCAGCAGCGCCGACATCAATAGCGCGGCACCAACCCATCGACCTCGAGCGACCACGCGTCGATGCCGCCGACCAGATTGGCGACGCGCGTGTAGCCGCGCTCGGCCAGGTAGCCGGCGACCGACGCGCTGCGCATGCCGTGGTGGCACATGAAGACGACCAGCGTATCGCGCGGCACGTCGGGCAGCCACGCCCGGGCGCGGCTCAGCGGCCACAGTTCGGCGCCGGCGACATGCGCCACGCGATGCTCGTCGGGCTCGCGGACATCGATGAGACGCAGCGGGTCGCCGCGACGCAGCATCGCCGCGACCTCGGCCGCGCCGAGATCCTGATAGCTCGCCATACTCCCTCGAGACGGGGCGGGCGCCGGCATGCCGCCGACGCCCACCGTACGAGACCGATCAGCCGTGGCTGCAGCTACCGCACCCGCCGCCCGACGGGCGGTCGTAGCCGTCGTCCTCGGCGGCGCCATCGTCGCCGCGGGCGCGGAACGAGTGGCCACAGCCGCACCCCGACGTCGCGTTGGGGTTGTCGATCTTGAACGCCCCGGCCAGCATGTTGTCCTGCTGGTAGCTGATCGTCGCGCCGCGCAGGTAGCGCGTGCTGACCGCGTCGACCATCACCTTGAGGCCGTTCGCCTCCCACACGGCGTCGCCGTCGCGCACTTCGTCGTCGAACGTCATGCCGTACTGCAGGCCCGAGCAGCCACCGCCCGACACGAACACGCGCAGGCCGTAGCCGGCGAGTTGCTTCTCGCCCATCATCGCCAGCAGGCGCGACGAGGCGCTCACGGCGATGTCGATCACTGGCTGCACCGGCGGGGCGACGGTGAGATTGAGATTGATGGTAGTAGCAGGAGTGGCAGTCGTCGTCATGGGTGAACCCTCCTCGAACGTGTGTCGCATGATCCGGATCGGTAGATGTTGCGCACTATACCAGACACCGGTGACCAGGGCAAGCCCCTCAGCCGCCAAGTGCCGACATGCCGCGCAGCGTCGGCAGGACTCCCTCGGGCAATCCGTGACCCCACGGCTTGATCGCCACCGCGTGGCGGATGCGCTGCTCGATCGCCGCCTCATCGGCGCCCGCGCGGATCGCGGCGCGCAGGTCGAGCTCGTCGTCGCGCAGCAGGCACAGGTGCAGCCGGCCGTCGGATGTGAGCCGCATGCGGTTGCAACTGGCACAGAACGGATCGCTCACCGAACTGATGAACCCCAGGCTGCCGCGGGCGCCACGGATGCGGTGCCGCCGCGCCGAGTCGCTGGCCGCATGGCCCAGATCGTCGAGCGGCCCGAACGCCGCCGTCAGGCGGCCGATCAGCTCATCGCTGCGCACGACGCCGTCGCTGGCGACATCGGCGACGCCGGTGAGCGGCATCACCTCGATGAAGCGCATCTCCCAGCGGTGGTCGAGCGTGAGCGCCGCCAGCCGCTCGACCTCGTGGTCGTTCAGGCCGCGTACGATCACCGCATTCAGCTTGATCGGCACCAGGCCCGCCTCGTCGGCGGCCTGGATGCCCGCCCATACCCGCGCCAGGTCGCCGCCGCGGGTCATGCGGCGGAACATGTCGGCGTCGAGCGTGTCGATGCTGATGTTCACCCGGTCGAGGCCGGCGGCGCGCAGCGGGCCGGCGAGCTGCGCCAGCCGCAATGCGTTGGTCGTCATCGCGATGTGCTCGATGCCCGGGATGGCCCGCGTCGCCCGCACGATCTCGACCAGGTCGGGGCGCAGCGTCGGCTCGCCGCCGGTGAGCCGGATCTTGCGGAAGCCGGCCCGCGCCGCCGCACGCAACACCAGCAGCAGTTCGTCAGTGGTCAGGAGCTCGGGGCGCGGCAGATACTTCATGCCGATGTCGGGCATGCAGTACACACAGCGCATATTGCAGCGATCGGTCAGCGAGACCCGCAGGTAGTCGATGCGCCGGCCGTGGGCGTCGTGCGCCGGCGCGTCATCGGCGTAGCGCGGCACCGCCTCGCGCGCACCGGCCTGGTATAGCGTGATCGTGCCACGGCGAACATCAGCGTTCATCGCTCACCTCCGGCGCTCAGGCGTATTCCATGACACTGACCCGGGCCGCGAGGCGCCGGGCGATTTCGCGAAAGGCATCGCCGTAGGCGTCGGGGCGTGCGTCGGCGACGGCCGGCCGGCCGGCATCGCCGCTCTCGCGCACCGCCATCCCCAGCGGGATCTGGCCGAGCAGCGGCACGCCGAGTTGCCCGGCGAGACGCGCGGCGCCGCCGCTGCCGAAGATGTCGTAGCGCGCGCCGGTGTCGGGGGCCACGAAGTACGCCATGTTCTCGATGATGCCGAGCAGTGGCACATCGACCTTGCGGAACATCTCCATGCTCTTGACGACGTCGGCGGTGGCGACGGCCTGCGGCGTGGTGACCGAGACGGCCCCGGTGAGTCCGACGTTCTGCAGCGATTGCGTCAGCGTCAGCGCGATGTCGCCGGTGCCGGGCGGCATGTCGATGATCAGATAATCGAGCGGCGCCCAGGCGACCTGGTAGAGGAACTGCCGCAGGAGCTGCGAGACCATCGGGCCGCGCCAGATCACGGGCTGCCGTTCGTCGACGAGAAACCCGACCGAGATCATCGTGATGCCGTGGGCGGCGATCGGTACCATCGCCTGCTGCCCGTCGGGCAGGACGGTGCCCTCGGGCTGCTGGCCCCTGACGCCCAGCATCAGCGGGATCGACGGCCCGTAGATGTCGGCGTCCAGCAGCCCTACCCGCGCGCCTTCGCCGGCGAGCGCGACCGCCAGATTGACGGCGACGGTCGATTTGCCGACCCCGCCCTTGCCGGCCGAGACGGCGATGACGTGGCTGACCCCCGGCACGGCGGATTTGTCGAGCAGCCCGCCCCGCGGACGGACTTGCGCGGTGAAGCTGATGTCGACCCGCTCCGCCGGGACACTGAGGTCGCGTGCGATCGCGGCGAGGCATTCGTCGCGGATCTGGTCCTTCAGCGGGCAGGCCGGCGTGGTGAGCTCGATGGCGAATGCGATGCGGTCGCCACGAATGACGACGTCCTTGATCATCTTGCGGCTGACGAGATCGCCGCCGAGTTCGGGCTCCTGGACGGTCGACAGCGCGGCGAGTACGCGCCGCTCGTCGATGCCGCCGGTGAGACGTGAGAAGAATCCCATGAGCTGCTCCGACCGTCGTGGCGGCAGCGTGACCGCCAGCAGATGTGATTGTAGCACATTTCGCAAGCGTTCCCTTGCGAAATCAGCGCGCGCTGCCGGAATCGGAGGGTGGCGCGTCGTCGTGCAACCGGGCGATGACCAGCCGCGCCACGTCGGCGGGTTGAAGGCGGCGGTAGCGCACCGGCCCGGGCCAGACCGTCAGGTTCGGCGCGTCTTCGCAGCGGTTCTGGCAGCCGCTGTCGCGCAGTTCGACGGCGTCGCCGAGGCCGGCGGCGGCGATCTGCTGGGCCAGCGCGCGGTGGACTGCGGCGCGCCCGGCGGCGCTGCAGTGAATGGCAGCGCACAGGTACAGGCGGAACCGTCGTTCGTCGATCATGTGTCCATTGTAGCACGTGGCTGTGATAGAATGCGGCGACATCAGGTTGCGGAGGCTCAGGGAATGCTACGTCATCTGCTCTCGATCGAGGATCTGGATCGCGCCACGGCTGAGGCACTGCTCGAGCGGGCGCTGGCACTGAAGGCCGAGTGGCATGCGGGTGGTCATCCGGCCGCGCCGTTGCGCGGCAAGACGCTGGCGCTGGTCTTCGAGAAGCCCTCGCTGCGAACACGCGTGGCATTCGAGGCGGGCATGACACAGCTCGGCGGCCACGGCAGCTATCTTTCGGCCAATGACATCGACATGGGCGGGCGCGAGAGCGTCGCCGACGTCGCGCGTAACCTGAGCCGCTGGGTCCAGGTGATCGCCGCACGCGTCTTCCGGCATAGCACGGTCGTCGAACTGGCGCGCCACGCGACGGTTCCGGTGATCAATGCGTTGTGCGACCGCGAGCATCCATGCCAGGCGCTGGCCGACATGCTGACGCTGCGCGAGCGCTATGGGCGGCTGCAAGGCCTGCGGATGGCCTATGTCGGCGATGGCAACAATGTCTGCCATTCGCTGGTGCTGCTCGGCGGCCTGCTCGGCGTCAACCTGGCGCTGGCGTGCCCGCCCGACTACCAGCCCGACGGCGGCATCCTCGAACGGGCGCGGCGCCTGGCAGGCGAGAGCGATGCCACGATCGAGCTCGGCCACGCGCCGGCCGAGGCGGTGCGGGGCGCTCATGCAGTCTATACCGATGTCTGGACGTCGATGGGCCAGGAGCACGAGGCCGCGCGCCGCCGCCCGGTCTTCGCACCGTATCAGGTGCACGCCGGGTTGATGGCACAGGCCGAGCCGGGAGCCTGCTTCCTGCACTGCCTGCCGGCGCACCGCGGCGAGGAAGTCACTGCCGATGTGATCGACGGCCCGGCGTCGCTGGTGTTCGACCAGGCCGAGAACCGCCTGCACGTCCAGAAGGCGCTGATCCTGACGCTGCTCGAGGCGTCCTGATGGCCAGCGCGCGCCACCGGTGCGCACCAGGCGGGTGAGGCGATGCACGTAATCATCATCGGCTGTGGTCGCGTCGGCGCATATCTGGCGCAGGTGCTCGATGCCGAGAGCCACCGCGTGGTGGTGATCGATCGCGACCCGCTGGCGTTCAAGCGGCTGGTGCGCGGCTATGGCGGGGCGACACAGGTCGGCATCGGATTCGATCGCGACGTGCTGCGCGCCGCCGGCGCCGAGCATGCCGATGCGCTGGCGGCGGTGACCAACGGCGACAACAGCAATTTCATCGCCGCCAGCGTCGCGCGCGATACGTTCCGCATCCCCCATGTCGTCGCCCGGATCTACGATCCGCAGCGCGAGACGATCTATCGCGAACTGGGGATCCAGACCATCAGTTCGACAAGCTGGGCAGTCCATACGATCAAGCGCATGCTGGTCGGCGATGGCCATGCGGCGGCACATCAGTTCGGCGGCGGCGAGGTCGAGATCGTCGAGGTCGAGATCAGCGCACGCCTGGTCGGGCGGTGCCCGCGCGACCTGTCGGTGCCTGGCGAGATTCTGCCGGTGTCGATCGTGCGTCGCGGGCGGGCGTTCCTGCCGACGCCCGGCGTTCCGTTCGAGCCGGGCGACGTGCTGCACGTCGCCGTGCGCGCGAGCGCCGTCGGGGTCCTGGAGACGATGATCCGATGAAGATCCTGATCGTCGGCGGCGGGCAGGTCGGCCGCAATCTGGCGCTCTCGCTGGTCAGCGAGGGGCGCCATCACGTGACGCTGGTCGAGAAGCGCGAGGTGGTGGTGCGGGCGCTGCGCACGGCGCTGTCGGGGGTGCAGGTGCTCGAGGGCGACGGCTGCGATCCGGCACTGCTGCGCGAGGCCGGCGCCGATGGCATTGATGCGGTGGCGGCGGTGACGGGCGACGATGAGGACAATCTGGTGGTGGCGCTGCTGTGCAAGCGCGAGTTTCGCATCGCCCGCGTCGCGGCGCGGGTGAACAACCCCAAAAATAGCTGGCTGTTCACCAGGCGGATGGGCGTCGATATTGCGGTGGACGACGCGCAGATCATCGCCCGCAGCCTCGAGGCCGACATCAATCTGGGCGCAGTCGTTCAGCTGCTGCGCCTGCGCGAGGGACGGCTGATGCTGGTCGAACTGACGGTGGCAGCGGAGTCGCGCGCCGTCGGCGTGCCGATCCATCGGCTTCAGCTCCCCGGCGACTCGGTGCTGGTCGCGGTGATCCGCGCTGGTGGCGATATTGTCATTCCGGCCGGCGATACGGTGATCCTGGCCGGCGATGAGGTGATCGCGATGACGCGCCAGGAGCGCGCGGCGGCGCTGGCAGCCTGCTTCGAGTCACAGGCCGCACCACGCGGGTGAGGCGCCATGCTGTGGTGCTGCGCCCGTCGGGCGCGACGGAGCACGGCGGCGCGCGGCCTCAGAGCACATACACGCGCCCGGCATCGACGCGTGCCAGCCGGGCGCGGCGCAGGAACGCGGCATCGAACCCTTCGAGCCCGGTCGCCGTGATCAGGGTCTGCTGCGCGGCCTCGCCGAGCAGCTGCAGCAGGCGCTCGCGGCGGCTGAGATCGAGCTCCGACAGCAGGTCGTCGAGCAGCACCACCGGCCGCTCGCCGGTGCGCGCGTCCATCAGCGCAGCCTCGGCGAGCCGTAGCGCCAGCGTGGCGCTGCGCTGCTGGCCACGCGAGCCGTACGCTCCCAGCGGATGCCCCTCGATGGCAATCGCCAGATCATCGCGATGTGGGCCGACGGTCGTCAGACCACGGGCCAGGTCGTCGTCGCGGGCGCGTTCGAGCGCCTGACGGAACGCCGGCGCGATGGCCGCCGCCGCCGTGAGCGCGGCATCGTGCGCCACGTGGGCCAGATAGTCCAGCCGGAAGGCCGTCGCCTCGGTGCCGATCTGCTGTGCGATCGGCGCCGCCAGCAGCTCGAGCGCGGTGATCGCCGCGCGCCGCTGTTCGATGACGTACGCCCCGGCGCTGGCGAGCTGGTCGTCCCAATACTGCAGCTCGTCGGCGGTGCGGTGCATCGGCCGCCGGCCGTCGCGCCAGCCACGGAGCAGGCTGTTGCGTTGTTGCAGCACCCGGTTGTATTGCGCGAGCGTGCGCATGTATCGGCCATCGATCTGCGACAGCGTCACGTCGAGATAGCGTCGGCGCGCCGCCGGCGGACCGGTCACCAGCTCGATATCGCCCGGAGTGAACAGCACCACGCGCAACTGGCCGACCATATCGAACAACCGCACCGGCCGCCGGTCGACCCGGGCGGTCTTGTTCACCGCTGTGCTGTCGTCATCGGCATCGCGCCGCTGAACCACGAGCTCGAGCTGCACCGCCGCGCCCCGCCGGGCGATGCTGCCGGTCAGTCGGGTGAACGGCGCCACACCGATATCGCCGGCCGCATCGAACCGGATCAGCTCGCGATCGTTGCCCGCGCGCGGCGAGCGCGTCGTCGCCAGCACGAACGCCGCCTCGAGGATCGATGTCTTGCCGGCGGCGTTGGCGCCATAGAACAGCGTCATGCCGCCGGTCAGGGCCAGGTCGAGCGCCGTGTGGTTCCGGAAGTCGCGCAGCGTGAGCGCCGTGATCTGCATCGCTCACCCGCGGGCCAGGCCCACGCGCCGCAGTGCCGCCAGATCGGCACAGCCACTGCAGAACATGGCGATGCGCAGCTCGGCGAGCCAGGCCGAGAGCTCCTCGATCACCGCCGCGGCGCCGTGCTCGGCTGCTGCGGGCGAGAGCGCCGGCCGGGCTGTCGCCGCCAGGTCGGCGCCGAGCGCCAGCGCCTTGGCGACATCGACACCGCTGCGGACGCCGCCGCTGCCGATGAGCGGCACGGTGGGGAGCGCCGCACGGACGGCGATGATCGACTCGGTGGTGGGGATGCCCCAGCCGGCGAAGGCGGCGGCGACGCGCTGGCCGCCGGCGCTGGTGTGGCGGAACCGCTCGACTTCGCTCCAGCTTGTGCCGCCGGCGCCGGCGACGTCGATGCCCCACACCCCGGCATCGACCAGCCGTCGGGCGGTGGCGGCGCTGATGCCGTTGCCGACTTCCTTTACGATCACTGGCACGCCGACGTCGCGGCAGACGTGCTCGATGCGCGCCAGCAGGCCGGCAAACTGCGTGTTGCCCTCGGGCTGGACGGCCTCCTGCAGGGCGTTGAGATGCAGAATCAGCGCATCGGCGCCGATCATCGCCACCGCCCGGCGGCATTCGTCGACGCCATACCCATAGTTGAGCTGTACCGCGCCGAGATTGGCGAGCAATGGAATGCCCGGCGCCACCCGCCGTACCTGGTACGTCTCGGCGACGGCGGCGTCGCGGATGGCGGCACGCTGCGAGCCGACCCCCATCGCGATGCCCAGCGTCTCGGCGGCCTCGGCCAGCGCGAGGTTGATGCGCTGCACGTCGCGTGCGCCACCGGTCATCGAACTGATCAGCAGTGGGGCGCGGAGCGGCTTGCCGAGAAACCTGGTACGGGTGTCGATGGCGGCGAGATCGAGCTCGGGGAGCGCCTCGTGCGGCAGCCGGTAGGCGTCGAAGCCGGTGCTGACCCCTTTTGCGGCGACGTCTTCGTTCAGCACGATGCGCACATGGTCGAGCTTGCGGCTCGCCGTCGGATCGGTATCGGCCATCGGGTGTCGCTCGCTCCTGTGCGCTGGCGCAGCCGCGCCATGCGCATCCTACGGGGCGCCGCGCCGGCTGTCAAGCATGCGGGGCGTGGGGTGGTGCCGGGGGAGCGTGTACCACAGTGTTCATGCCGATCCCATCGGACAGTGTGAGGCTGTCGATCAACTGGTGGTATGATTGGGGTGAACCGGCAACTCCGGACGCCGTGCCACCCCGTCGCGGGGTGTCCGTGGCGCTGATGCGACGGCGCGGGAACGCACTGCATCCCCGCGCCACTGGTGGTGGGCCCCCAGGGATTCGAACCCTGAACCAATTGATTAAGAGTCAACTGCTCTACCGTTGAGCTAGAGGCCCGACGCGGCGCAGTGTAGCATAGGTGTCTGGAATGTGCAACTGGCGGAGAACGTGATGCTCCAGGAATTCTTGCGCGAGCCAACCTCGCAGCTGGTGATCGAACCAGGCGTCATCGACCTGACCTGGGGGCATGTCGATCCGGCATTGCTGCCGGCAACAGCGTTGCAGGCGGCGGCGGCGGCGGCGCTGGCGCGGCCGCGGGCGATCGCGCTGGGGTATGGCCACGAGCGCGGCCCGGCGTCGCTCCGTGCGTGGCTGGCGGAACGGATTGCCCGGCGTGAGGGGCGCGCCCCGCGCTCTGCCGAACTGATGCTCACCGGCGGGACGTCGTGGGCGATCGATCAGGTGTGCGCGCTGCTGACGCAGCCCGGCGATGTGGTGCTGGTCGAGAGCCCGACGTACCATCTGGCGGTACGCATCCTGCGCGATCATCCGCTCGAACTGTGGCCGGTGCCACGCGATGCTGCGGGCATCGATCCGGCGGTCGTGGCGCACCTGCTGCATCGCGCCGCCGCCAGCGGCCGGCGCGTCGCATTTCTGTACACCGTGCCGACCTTTCACAACCCGACGGGCGATTCGCTGCCGACGGCGTGCCGCGAGGCGCTGCTGGCGCTGGCCGCCCGCGAACGCCTGCTGATCCTCGAGGACGATGTCTATCGCGATCTGGCGTTCGATGGCGCGGCGCCGCCCTCGTTGTGGAGCGGTGACGCCGCCGACACGGTGCTGCGCCTCGGCTCGTTTGCCAAGACCGTGGCGCCGTCGCTCCGGCTGGGCTGGATGACGGGGCCGGCGGCGCTGGTGAGCCGGATCGCCGGATGCGGCGTGCTCGACAGCGGTGGTGCACCCAGTTTCTTCAGTGCGATGATCGTCGCGGAGTACTGCGCCGTCGGCGCGTACGAACGCCACGTGGCGCGGCTGACGGCGGCCTATGCCGCGCGCGCCACCGCCCTGGTGGCGGCGCTGGCGCCGTCGTTGTCGGCTGGCATGCGCCTGCGGCCACCGGCGGGCGGGTTCTTTGCCTGGATCGAACTGCCGCAGGACGCGTCGCTGGCGGCGCTCGGCCGTGCTGCCGCCGCGCAGCGGGTGGCCGTGCTCGATGGCGCACGCTTTCATCTGCAACCCGCCGCCCGCCCGGCCTTGCGGCTGGCGTTCAGCCTGTATGATGTGCCCGAGTTGCTCGAGGGTGCCGCGCGGCTGGCGCGCGCGTTCACGATGCTGAACGACATGATGGAGTGACTGATGCGACCACGCGAACGGGTGCTGGCCTGGGTCGAGGCGTTCAACCGCGCCGATGTGGCGGCGCTGGCGGCGATGTATGCCGACGATGCGGTGAACCATCAGGTCGTCCAGGCGCCGGTGGTGGGGCGCGCGGCCATCACCGCGATGTTCGCCGCTGAATTTGCCAGCGCCACGATGGTGTGTCTGGTCGAGCAGGTGCTGGAGGATGGGGAGTGGGCGATCCTCGAGTGGCGCGATCCGCTCGGGCTGCGCGGCTGTGGGTTCTTCCGCGTGCGCGATGGGATGATCGTGTTTCAGCGCGGCTACTGGGATCGCCTGGGCTTTCTGCGCATGCATGGCCTGCCGCTGCCGGATGCGTGAGGGCCGGGAGCGACGGTCGCACACGAACGGGCGGGGACGGGCTCACACGAAGACACGAAGACACGAAGGGGCGGGAGACGGGAGACGGGCTCACACGAAGACACGAAGACACGAAGGGGCGGGAGACGGGAGACGGGCTCACACGAAG
>JAGWYG010000101.1 GCA_018969485.1 Chloroflexota bacterium | reverse complement strand
GCCGGCTTGAGGCTGCGCTTGCTCCACTTGGCGCGGGTGCGGGCCATGGTCGTGCTCTCCTGGTCGTCGACGCCGCGACTATACCATCCGTCGCGGCGAGTGTCAAGCACGCGCAGGGGCGGGGGCCAGGGCGGTTGGGCCGCCGGTGCGCAGTCGCGCCGGCCTGGGTGCATGGGCCGCCGGCACGCCGCGCGCTCGTGGTAGAATGCGTGCATGATGCGAATACTAGCAGCCATGAGCGGCGGGGTCGACAGCTCACTGGCGGCGGCGCTGCTCGTCGAAGCCGGGCACACCGTCGTCGGCGTCACGTTGCATCTGTGGGATGGCGACGATCCGCGGCTCAACCAGAGCCTCTGCTGCTCCCAGGAAATCGTCGAGAGCGCGCGGCGCGTCTGCGCGCAGCTCGGCATCGACTACTACGTCTTCAATCGCCGGCGCGAATTCCGCCGGCACGTCATCGACCACTTTCTCGATGAATATGCGCAGGGCCGCACGCCCAACCCGTGCATGGCGTGCAACCGCGACATCAAGTTTCGCGTGCTGCTCGAGCGCGCCGCAGCGATGGGCTTCGACGCGGTAGCGACCGGACACTACGCGCGCATCTGCCACACACCCGAGCCCCAGCTACACCGCGCCGTCGATCTGGCCAAAGACCAATCGTACATGCTGTACATGCTGGACACCGACACGCTCGCGCGCGTGCGCTTCCCGCTCGGCGGCTACACCAAGGCCGAGGTGCGCGCCATGGCGGGCGCCCGCGGCCTGGCCAGCGCCGAGCGGCCCGAGAGTCAGGACATCTGCTTTGTGCCGGGCGGCGACTATCGCCAGCTTCTGATCGAGGAACGACCGGCGAGCCTGCTCCCCGGGCCGATCCTCGACCAGCACGGCAGCGAGATCGGGCGGCACGACGGGCTGCCGCGCTACACGATCGGCCAGCGGCGGGGGCTGGGCGTCGCCACCGGCACACCGGTGTACGTCACCGCCATCGATGCCGCGCGCAACGCGCTGATCGTCGCGCCGGCCGAAGCGCTCGCACGCGACGCGCTCACGCTCAGCGACGTCCACCTCATCGCCACAGCACCGGGCGCCACCTTCGACTGCGATGTCCAGCTGCGGGCACACGGCCAAGCCGTGCCGGCGCAGGTCACCATCGCCGGCGGGGGCAGCGCGCACGTCCGGTTTGCCCAGCCGCAGCGCGCCAGCGCGCCCGGGCAGTCGGCCGTATTCTACCAGGGCACGCGGGTCCTCGGCGGCGGGATCGTCGTCTGACCCAGAGGAGCCGCCATGGCGCCGGCATCACTCGTCCTGATTCTGCTCGTCACGATCAGTGCCGCGCTGATGCACGTCCTCTGGGGGCGCAGCTGGACGCAATTCGTCATCCTGTGGATCGCTGCCGCCGCGGGCAGCCTGGCCGTCTATCTCAGCGGCATCCGACTGCCGCTCAATCTCGGCGCGCCGGCGGGCGTCCCGGCCCTCGAGGTGCTCATCGGCGCCTGGGTCTGTCTGATCATCGCCATCCGCCTGCGCAGTTGAGGCGGTCGCCAGCAGAAGGAGCACAAGTGTGAATCGTTGGATCACCATCGGCGGGGTGATCATCGGCCTCGTGATCGTGGCCTTCCTCGTCGCCACATTCATGGTTCCCGGCTTTCGCGAATGGTCGCGCGACCTGGCGATCATCGTGCTGGCGCTGTTCCAGATGATCAGCGCCGTGCTGACCATCGGGCTGCTGCTGGCGCTGCTGTATGTCGCCCGTGAGATCCACCGCGTCGCGACCGGCGTCGTCATTCCGAAGATCGACGCGTTGACCGTCAAGGTCGACGAGGTGATCGACCAGACGCGCACCATCGCCAGCAGCGCGCGCGAGACGGCGGTGAGCGTCACCACGACGACGACCTACGTCTCGGAGCAGGTGGTCACGCCGGTGATCCGGCTGTCGGGTCTCGTGGCGGGCGTTCGCGCGGCGGCGCGCTTCCTGGCATACCGCGACGAGCCGTGAGCGCCATATGGCGCAGCGCTGTGCGTGCCACCGCCGATCACGCGGGCGGTGGCACCGGGCCAGCGCTACCCGGCTCGGCCGGTGGCTGCCCGTCGGCCGGGGCAGCGTCATCGCGGCGTTGCGCGGCCGTCGCGGCGCGCCGCGGCATGCCGACCACCTCGGCGGTGGGGCTGTTCCGCCCGGGGCGCATGCCGGGGGCGCCCGCCAGCAGCACCTGGGCCTCGGCCAGCGCCGACAGCAGGCCGGCCCGGTCGTCGGCTGCGGCGATCCCGGCGCGATTGACGGCCCGCGCGACCGCATCGAGCGCCACCGCCTGCTGATCCGACAGCGCCTCGCATTCGCGTAGCCGCCGCCGCAGGCGCGCGATCTCGCCGTCGGGTGCGCGCACGCCACGGATTTCGTCGCGCAGGACGCGGATGTCCGCCAGGAGGTGCGCGCGGATGCCGCGTTCATCGATCGTCAGGTGGGTGTACAGCAGCACCAGCACCAGCCAACTGACGGCCAGCACGATCACGCCGATGTCGCGCCACGCGCCGGCGATCACCAGATCGATGACGCCCAGTTGCGCCAGCAGCAGCAGCACCGGTGCCGCCATCGGGATCCACCAGCGACGGGGTGCCATGCTGGCGCTCACCTGGCCGAGCAGCGCGATCAGGCCGCCGCCGAACCAGACATTGCGCGTCAGCAATGGCAGCAGCAGGCCGATCTGGATGCTCAGCGCGATGGCGATCGCCCGGTCATCGCGCGGCCATTCGGCATCGGGATGGTTCCAGTACCAGTGATGGGTGATCAGGAACAGCACGATCAGCGCCGCGACCCACACCCCCTGCTCGGTGGCCAGCCGCCCGATCTCGCCCTCGGTCGCCGCATACAGGCCCATGCCGAAGGCGAGCATCAGGAAGACCATCCAGAACCACGACAGCTTGCGCTGGCTGTCGGCGATGATGCGCCGTTCGCGCTCGGCCTCGGGCATCGAGCTCATGCGTTCATCCTCCCGCCAGCGCCCGCACCTTGCCCGCCATGTCGGTGGCCGTCACCAGTGCCTCGCCGACCAGCACCGCCGCGGCGCCGGCGCGGCGCACGCGCGCGACATCCGCCGGCGAGTCGATGCCGCTCTCGCTCACCAGCGTGATCGATGCCGCCACATCGAGCCCGGCCGCCAGCGCCTCGGTCGTCGCGAGGCTGGTCACGAAGGTGTGCAGGTCGCGATTGTTGATGCCGATCAGCGTGGCGCCGAGCGCCAGCGCCCGCTCGAGCTCGGCGGCGTCATGCACCTCGACCAGCGCGTCCATGCCGAGCGCCTGGCTCAGCTGGAGCAGCGCGGTCAGCCGGTCATCGGCCAGCGCGGCGACGATCAGCAGGATGGCGTCGGCGCCGGCCGCCCGTGCCTCGTAGACCTGGTAGGGATCGATGATGAAATCCTTGCGCAGCAGCGGAGGCATCTCCCGGCCATCGCTGCGGGTGTGGCGGCGGATGGCGCGCAGGAACTCCAGGCTGCCCAGGAAGAACCGCTCATCGGTGAGCACCGAGAGCGCCGCCGCGCCGTGGTCGGCATAGCAGCGCGCGATGGTCAGCGGCGCGAAATCGGCGACCAGGATGCCGCGCGATGGCGACGCCCGCTTCACCTCGGCGATCAGCGTCGCGCGATCATGCCGCCGCAATGCGGCAGCGAACGGCCGCACCGGCGGGCCGGCGGCGGCGGCGGCGACGAGCTGCGCCAGGCTCACCTGCGCCTGCGCGGCGGCGATCTCGGCATGCTTGTGGTCGATGATCTGCTGCAGAATCGAGCGTGGTGCCCCGGGTGACGACATGCTCCCCCCTGTTGTGCCGCTGCGACCGGCTGCAGTGCATTCTACCATCACCACAGCCGATGGTGGCGGCTCAGGGGCCGCCCAGCACGCGCAGCGGCACCGGCAGCAGCAGCACGAGGAACAGCAGCAGGCCGGCGCACGCCAGCGCACGATGCCCGGCGCCGAGCGGCGTGATGTCGTCGACCGGCAGCGGATGCCGGACGCCGATGAAGAGCCCCATCAGGCCCATCGTCAGCCACATCGTGGCGTCGGGCACCAGCGCGCCGGCGATCAGGCAGGCGGCGATCGTCGCGCCGCCGAGGTAGCGGGCCGACCGGCCGAGCACGGCATAGGCGATGTGCCCGCCATCGAGCTGGCCGACGGGGAGCAGATTGATCATCGTGACCAGCAGGCCGATCCACGCGCCGAACGCCACCGGGCTCAGCCAGACGTCGACGCCGCCGGCGGGCAGCGTCTGGCCCAGCACCAGCCGCTCCGCCGCCAGCGTCAGGAGCGAGTCGCCCTCCTGCAGGATGGTGCACCCGGCCAGTTCGGCCGGCAGCGGCCCCACCGGCGAGATGCTCAGGCCGTACAGCAAGGCCGGCACGGCGACGAGCATGCCCGCCAGCGGGCCGGCGATGCCCACCTCGAGGATGGTCCGGCGGTCGCGCTGCGGTGCCTGCTGCACGATGACTGCACCGAGCGTGCCGGTGATGCTGAGTGGCGGCGGGAGCGGGATGAAGTGCGGCAGTCCGGCGGCTTCGCCGTGGCGGCGGGCCATCAGGTAGTGCCCGAGCTCGTGGGCCAGCAGGATGCCGATCAGCGTGAGCGAGAAGGGCAGCCCGGCGGCCAGCCCCGCCGGCGTGAGCAGCCGCCATAGCTGCTCGGCGGTGATGACGCAGCCGTCGAGTTCATTCAGCGCGCCGGTCAGCGTGGTGGTCAGCAGCGTCGCGATGAACAGGACGACTGGCCAGCGCCAGCGTGGCGCGCCGATCGCCGGCGCCGGCCGCAGCGTGACGACCACATCGCCGCGACGCTCGCGCCAGGCATGCGGGACGACGCCGAATGCGGCGCAGCGCTGCGCCAGCGCGCGGTAGAAGTCGCGCTCGTCGCGCTGTGCCGGGCCGTCCAGCGTCAGATACCCCCGGGCATCCCACGCGTAGCGCTTGATGTCGATCACGCCGCGGAGCGCTTCGCGCAGTTGCCCCAGCAGCGCGATCCGGGCCTGCTCCTCGTCGTCGACCATCGCTCGCCTCCCTCACCCGGTAGCACTGCGCGCTAGTCTACCATGAGTCCGCGCGGGTGACAACGGTTTTGTCACGATCGGGTCCAGGCATGCGCTGTCAGGCTACCGTGGCTGCAGCCGTCTGACGCCGGTAGCGGCGCCGGGGCGGCGGGCGCAGGCGCAGCGCATCGTCCCGGCGGTCGCGGTTCCGCCAGGCACGGACGACAGCCACTGCCTCGGCTCCTGGCACGTCCCAGATCATGCCGGCGAGCGTGAGCCGTGCGCTCACCCGGTGTTTCCAGGCGCGCTCCACCGTGCCGCTGCCCACCGGCAACCCGCGAGCGCGGGTGGTACGGGTTATCGTGGGAAACGAATCGCACCTCCCTCGGGCGGAGCGCTCAACGCTCTGTCAATGCATGCCTGCACCCGTCACGATCCAGCGACGGCCCGCGCGGCATGGGAGCGCATCGGCGCGCCGGCGGCGGGTTGGCGCCGGCGTTCGATCGCACAGCCCGGGCAACCGACGCAACGCGGGAACCCGGCGCGCATCGAAATCGTCATTCTCATGTCATGTCAGGCGCTGAAGGCTGACGCGACGGGGTTTCGTTTGGTATAATCACGGCGATGACCGCGTATTCTCGCAAGGGGGCCTCATGCGACGCCTGCTCATCCCATGGCTGATCATCTTCGCCATCAGCGCGTGTAGCCTCCCCGGCCAGGCTACTGTCACGCCGAGCGTCCCAACCGATGCCGGCGGCGCCGAGCGCGTCCAGATTTCGTTCGGCGTCTGGGAATACGAGCTCGCCGTCTACCAGCCGCTGGCCGAGCAGTTCAACGAGGATAACCCCGACATCGAGGTGGTGGTCGTCCCCATCGACGAAATCTTCGAGACCCAGGGCGACGGCAGCAACGAGACGACCACCAGTGCGCTGCGCCGGCTGGTCGCGATGGTCGACACCTCGACGACGATGGCCGTCGCGCCCGAAGCCTACGGCTCACCGCTGCTGCTCGACCTGCGGCCGCTGATCGAGGCCGACGCCAGCCTGGCCGAAGACGACTTCCTGGCGGGCGCGCTCGACCGCGTGACGGTGAATGGCGGCGTGTGGTCGCTGCCGCGCTACTTCTACGTCAACCTGCTGAGCTACAATCGCGCCCTGCTCGCCACCGGCGACACGGCGGTGCGCGCCGAGCGCTGGAGCGATGTCCTGACGCTCGCCGAGCAGTCGGTCGTCGGCATGGGTTCGAGCATCTCGGTCTACGGCTGGGTCGACACCAGCAACGGCTACTTCCCGCTCGTCGCGCTGCTCGAGCGCGAGCAGCTGAATCCCTTCGCCGAGAACCCCGACACCGTCGACATCAGCGGCCCGGAGTACGCGGCAGTGCTCGATCGGCTGCAGCAACTCTACCGCGACGGCGTGATCCACAACGCCTACGGCTCGCCGATGGGCGCGGACGGCATGTCCCAGGAGCCGATCGACCCGTCCACGCTGGTGCGCGACCAGCGCGCCGCGCTGTGGGGTGACCTGTACTTCGGCGACGAGCAGGGTAACCAGATCGAACTGCCATTCGAGCGGGGCAGCCTGGCGTATCCCAACAGCCCGATGACCGAAGGCTACTCGGGGCTGAGCGAAGGGTACATCATCAGCGGCGGCACCGCCTACCCCAACCAGTCCTGGCGCTGGATCGAGTGGCTGTCGCGCCAGATCACCGACGCGCCGGGCACATTCCAGCCGGGCAACCTGCCGTTCGGGCGCGTCCCGTCGCGCGAGTCGCTGGCCGAACTGCTGGGCTACTGGGAGCAGATCGGCGAGGGCAACGCCGCGCTGTTCCGCGAGGTGATCGCACGCGGCACGCCGCCGATGATGCGCCAGCCCGACTGGATGCTGGCCTCGGCCTTGCAGGAGGCGTCCGGTGCGGTGATCAACGACCCGAACACCACGGCGAAGGACGCGCTCCAGCGCGCCCAGGCCAGCTACCGCACCAACCGCGAGCAGATGATGCTCACGCCGACGCTGGCACCCGATCTGCGGCCGGTGATCGTCGCGACCCCCGAGCCGCAGGTCGCTCCCGAAGGCGGCACCGAGGTCACCTTCGCGGCCTATGGCTTCAGCACCAGCAGCCTGCGGCCACTGGTGCGCCGGTTCCGCGAGCAGTACCCCGAGATCTTCGTCAAGCTGGTCAACCCCGAGTTCAGCGGTGAGGTCAAGCTCGCCACGCTCGCCGGCGCCGCCGACTGCTTCTTCTGGTCCGATCCGATCGAGGACCCGGCCGATCTCGCGGCGGTGCTGGACCTGCAGCCGCTGATCGATGCCGATGCGACCTTTCCGGTGGATGACTACCCGCCGGCGCTGATCTCGGCGTTCCGCCGCGACGGACGCACCATCGCGCTGCCGGCGTCGTTCAGCGTGCGCACGCTCAACTACAACAGGACGAAGTTCGCGGCGCTGGGGCTCGACGCGCCGCGCGCCGACTGGGGGCCCGACGAGTTCCTCGAGGCCGCCAAGGCGGCCACTGCCGGCGATGGCGAGAAGAAGATCTTCGGCTATGTGCCCTACGCCGGCATCGCGCAGGACCTGGTGTTCTGGACCGGGCAGTTCGGCGGGCGGCTGACCGTGGGCACCGGGCAGGATCTCCGGCCAAACTACACCGATCCGGCGGTCGAGCGCGCCATCCGCTGGTATCTCGACCTGGCGCAGGTGCATCAGGTGATGCCACCGATCAGCCTGCCATACAAGACCTCGGATCCGTACGATGACCGGTCGTACGAATACGTTCAGTCGGGGCGTGCCGGGCTGTGGTTCGATTACGGCTACTCGTTCACCGGCAGCGCCGACAACGGCTTCCAGGTCGATGAGCCGTTCGAGGTCGGCATCGGCCCGCTGCCCGTCGGTGGTGGTGGCCTGCGCGCCGGCGAGCTACAGGCGCGCGGCATGTTCATCGGCGCCAAGGCGCGCGCTCCCGAAGCCTGCTGGGACTGGTTCACGTTCCTCTCGACGGACACCACGCTGCTGTACGGCGCATTGCCGGCGCGCCGCTCGGTGGCCGAGAGCGACGCCTTCCTCGCCGCGAGCCCGCCGACGACCCGCGAGCTGTACGAAATCTACCGCGACGCGCTCAGCCAGCCCGTCGCCCAGGGCGAGAGCAACTACGCGCTGTATTCGCCGCAGATGGACACCTACTGGCTGTTCAAGGCGATCGTCGCCGCCCGTGACGGCGCCGACCTGACGCGCGTGCTGGCCGAAGCCCAGCAGTTGACCACCGCATTCGCCGAGTGCGTCGTCGGCGGCGCGACGCCGGCCGTGTGCGCGCCGCAGGTCGATCCCGAGTACCAGGGGTTCAACCAGCCGAGTCCCGATGGCCCGCAGCCGGTCGGCTGAGCAGCTCGCGTCCATCGGCAGGATCGTGTCGTGCACTGCAGGATGTCCAATCGCTCAGGGGTGAACCATGGCGCTCACGACGCAACGCAGTCTTCGTCTGATCAGTGGTGTGATGTGTATCACCCTGCTGATCGCCTGTTCCTCGGGGTCGCCGGCGTCGACGACGCCGACGCCCGCCGAACTGCCCACGCCGACGGCGTTGCCCCCCGATCCCGGGATCGAACGGCCGACCTACACCGTGCAGCAGGGTGAAATCACCCGCGCGCTCGAAGTCACCGCCCGCGCGATGCCGGTCGACCAGTCGCGCATCGCGTTCAAGCGCGACGGCCGCGTCGACACGGTGCGGGTCAATACCGGCGATGCGGTGCGGACCGGCGATCTGATCGCCGAGCTGCAGCAGGACGAGGCGCTCGACGAAGTTGCCGCCGCCGAGGATGCCGTCGCCCAGGCGCAGCGCGATCTGGAGAACGCGCAGGTGATGCGGGCCCGCGAGATTCGCGCCGCCGAACTCGACCTGACCGCGGCGCGCGAGGCGCTGGCCCGGCTGCTGCCGGGTGGCGAGGCCGACGTCGTCAAGGTCGCCGTCGATGCGGTCGACGCGGCCCAGGAGGCGCTCGACAAGACGCGCATCGACACCTCGCTGGCCAAGGTCAACGCCGAGGTGGGTCTCGAAACCTCGGCCGAGGCGCTGGTCGACGCGCAGGAGGCGTTCTCGACGGCGTCGTGGAACTGGGACTGGGTCGGGCGCTATGGCACCGATCCGGTGACGCCGACGATCATCAACGAAGAGGGCGTCGAGGTGCCCAATCGGCTGAACGATCGCCAGCGCAAGACGTACGAGCGCGCCCTGGTGACGGCGCAGCGCGGCCTCGAGGCTGCCGAGCGCAACGTCGAATCGGCGCGGCGGGCGCTCGACGACGCGCGCGAGGCGGAGATCGAGGGGATCGCCGAGGCCGAGGAGAAGCTCGCGACGGCGCAGCGCACCCGCGAGAAGATCGGCGACGGCAGCGGCAGCCGCGAGGTGCGCGAGGCACGCCTGGCGATCGATCGCATCCAGGCGACGCTGACCGAGCTGCGCAGCCGGACGCTGAACGAGCAGCTCAAGCGCATCGAAGAGGCCGGGCGCAATCTTGAGCGTGCGCAGCGCAAGCTCGAGGAGGGGCGGCTGCTCGCGCCGCAGGACGGCACGGTGCTGGCGCTGGCGATCGAGCCGGGGATGACCGTCACGGCCTTCGAGGCTGTGGTCGAGGTGGCCGATGTGCGCAAGCTGGAGTTCGGCGCGACGCTCGGCGCCGAGCAGATGCGCCAGCTTGCCGAGGGCCAGCCGGCCGAAGGGCGTCTGCTCAGTCGCCCCGACCTGGCCATCCCGCTGGTGATCCGGCGCCTGCCGCCACCCTACGGCAGCGGCAGCAGTGGCGCCATCCAGGACCCCGACCAGACCACGCGGTTCGAGATCCAGGGCGAGCCCGACGTCGCCATCGAGGCCGGCAGCACGGTCGTGCGGGTGTCGATCATCCTCGAGCGGAAAGAAGGCGTGCTGTGGCTGCCGCCCGAGGCCATCCGCCAGTTCGAGCGCGGCCGGTTCGTCATCGTGCGTGACGGCGACCGCGACCGGCGCCAGCCGGTGAAGCTGGGCATCGAGACCGACGGGCGCGTCGAGATCCTCGAGGGCGTCGTGGAGGGTGACATTGTCGTCGGCGAGTAGGCGTCTCGTCGCTCTGGTGCGTGCGCCGGCCGCGATCCTGCTGGCGACGCTGCGGCGCATGCGCGCCGCCGCCTGGCTCACCGGCGTCGCGATGCTGGCGATGGTCGTCGCCAGCGCGGTGACGGTGACGGTGCCGCTGTATGCCGAGGCCGCCGGCCTGCGCGTGATGCGTGCCGAGATCGCGCGGCAGGAGGAGCAGGCCGGCCGCTCGCCGTTCGCGCTGCTGTTTCGCTACATCGGCTCGTGGAATGCGCCGCTGGAATGGGAGCGCGTCGAACCGGCCGATCGCCTGCTGGATGCCGCCGGGGTGCGCGCGCTCGAACTGCCGGTCCAGACCCTCGGCCGCTCGATGCGCACCGGGCAGATGCGCATGTTCGGCGAGGGCGGCATCTACGGCACCGAGTTCGTCAGTTCGGTGACCGTCGGCTTCCTCAGCGGTCTGGACCCACAGGTCGACGTGTTCGACGGCGCCTCACCCCGCCCGGCCGCAGCGCTGACGGCGCCGGTCGAGGTGATGATCACGCGGGGCTTCGCCGACCGCTACGGCATCAACCTCGGCGATCGCTTCCGCGTCGTCGCGCCCGGCCGCAGCCCGGCCGCCTTCTCGGTCGAGGTGGTGGGCATCTGGCGCGCGCGCAACGCCGCCGATCCGGCATGGTTCCTCAAGCTCGACTCGTTCGACGACGTGCTGCTGGTGCACGAAGCCAGCTTCACCGGGCCACTGGCCGCCGCGCTCACCGGCGAGGTCGATCAGGCGGTGTGGTTTGTGCGCCTCAACGGCGATTCGCTGACTGCCGCGTCGGTCGACGGGCTGCTCGGCCGCCTCACCGGGTTGAGCGCGCGCGCCTCGAGCCTGGTGCCGGGGCTGCGCCTCGAGCAGAGCCCACAGGAGGCGCTCGACCGCTACCGCGGCGAGGCTGGCGCGCTCGCGACGCAGCTGTTCATCTTCAGCGCGCCGGTGATCGGCCTGATCCTGTACTTCGTCGGCATGATCGCCGATGTGCTGGTGCAGCGGCGCCGCGGCGAGATCGCGCTGCTGAAGAGCCGCGGCATCGCGAGCAGCCGAATCGTGGCGATGTATCTGGTGGAGTGGTCGCTGCTGGGCGGCGCGGCGCTGTGGCTCGGGCCGCCGCTGGGCGTGTGGTTCGCCACGCTGCTCGGCCAGGTGCGCTCGTTCCTCGTCCTCGGCGCCGAACGCGATGACCTGCTGGTGGCGCTCAGCTGGAGCAGCCAGCAATGGGCGGTGCTGGCGATCGTCGTGACCATCGCCGTGGGGCTGCTGCCGGTGTGGCGCGCGACGCGCCGCACGCTCGCCGATGAGCAGCGCGACGCGGCGCGCGTGCGCACGAACCCGCTGTGGCCGGTGTGGCTGGTGCTGGAGTTGGTGCTGCTCGCGCTGGCGACCTACGGCTGGTACCAGCTTCAGCAGACTGGCGGGCTGCAGCTGGGTGGCGCGGATCCGCTGGCCAATCCGCTGCTGCTGTTTGTGCCGGTGCTCGCGTGCCTCGCCGGCGGATTGCTGTCGTTGCGGCTGATGCCGTGGCTGTTCGAACTGCTGGCGCGGCTGGCGACGCTGCCCGGCTGGATCGCGCCGATGCTCGCGCTGCGCAATCTCTCGCGGCAGCCCGATGCCTACCGCGGCCCGCTGCTGCTGCTCGTGCTCACGCTGGGCCTGTCGGCCTACACCGCCTCGATGGCGGCGACGATGGACGATGCGCTGGCCCTGGCGGCACGCTACCAGGTGGGTGCAGCGGCCCAACTGTTCGAGACTGGCGAGCGACCGACGGCGCCGACGCGGCCGGGGCAGCCGGGCCAGCCGCCCACCGACGCAGCCGATGACGGGCCACGCTTTGTGTTCGTGCCGGTGCAGGAACACCTGGATGTGCCCGGCATCACCGCCGTGACGCGCGTCGGCAGCTATCAGGGCAATGCCCTCGGTGGCGGCTCGCGCCAGCGCATCCAGGTGATCGGCATCGATCGCAGCCAGTTCCCGACGGTCAACCCGCTGTTCCAGCCAGCCTGGGCCGATGGCCAGCCGCTCGGCGCGCTGATGAACCAGCTCGGCGCCACGCCGTCGGCAGCGCTGGTGAGCCGCGATCTGCTCGGCGCGGGCCTGAAGGTCGGCGATACGCTGCCGCTGCTGGTCACGATGTTTGGCGAACAGCAGCAGATCAACGTGCGCGTGTCGGCTGCGCTGGACTTGTGGCCGGGCCTGTATCCGCAGGATGGCCCGTTCGTGATCACGAACCTGGATTATCTGTTCGACTCGATGGGCTCGCGCTTCCCGTATGATGTCTGGATCGACCGCGACGAGCGCGTGCCGATCGCCGAGATCGAGGCGGGCGTGCGCGCCAGAGGGTTCTCGCTGGTGGGCGTGCTCGATCGGGCCGGCATCATCGCCGCCGAGCAGGCCCGGCCACAGCGCCAGGGGTTGTTCGGGCTGCTGTCGATCGGCTTCATCACCTGCGGCGTGCTGACCATCGTCGGCTTCCTGGTGACCGGTGCCGTGAGCGCGCGGCGGCGGTCGATCGAGTTCGGCATGCTGCGCGCGATGGGATTTGGCGGTGGGGGCGTCCTGGTCGCGCTGGCACTCGAGCAGGTGCTGCTGGTGCTGCTCGGGCTGGGCGTGGGCACTGCCATCGGGCTGCTGGTGGCGACGGTCATCGTGCCGCTGCTGCAGGTGGGCGTCGGGCCGCACCCCGGCACGCCGGCGACGCCGGCGCGGGTGGCCTGGCAGGAGATCCAGCTGATCTACGTCGTGTTCGGCGCCACGCTGACCGTCACGCTGGGGGTGCTGGCGCTGAACGCGGCACGTCTGCGCATCTTCCAGGCGGTCAAGCTGGGCGATGCGAACTGACGGCGCACCGTGCGCTGTGGCGATGGGAGGATAGGTGAGCACACCGGACGCGCTGGTGATCGAAGCCGACGACCTGCTGCGGGTGTACAATGCCGGCGGCCTGCAGGTGCAGGCGCTCCAGGGCCTGGATCTGCGCGTGCGCCGTGGCGAGATCGTCGCGCTGGTCGGGCCGTCGGGCGCCGGCAAGTCGACGCTGATGAGCGCACTGGGCGGCCTGGACCGGCCGTCGGCCGGGCGGCTGGTGGTCGACGGGCGCGATCTGCAGAAGCTGTCGCCGATGCAGCTGACCAGCTACCGCCGCGAGCAGGTCGGCTTCGTCTGGCAGCAGACCTCGCGCAACCTGCTGCCCTACCTGAGCGGTCGCGATAATATCGAACTGCTGCTGAGCCTGAGCGGCACCGCGCCTGCCGACCAGGCGGCCTGGGTCGACGAACTGCTCGACGCCGTGGCGATGCGTGAGCATGCCGGCCGCACACTCGGCGAGCTGTCGGGTGGCCAGCAGCAGCGCATCGCGATCGCCTGCGCCCTGGCGAACCGCCCGGTGCTGCTGCTCGGCGACGAGCCGACCGGCGAGGTCGACTGGCAGACGGCGGCGGCGATCCTGCGGCTGTTCGACGAGGTGCGCCGACGGTACGGCACGACGATCGTGATGGTGACGCATGATCCGCGCGTGGCGGCGGCGGCCGACCGGGTGATCGACATCCGCGATGGGCGCAGCAGCAGTGAGCTGCGCAACCGCGCGGCGGCCGATGAGCCGCGCGAGACATGGATCGTCGATGCGTCGGGGCGCATCCAGCTGCCGATCGAGTTTCGCCAGGCGCTGGGCATCGGCCGGCGCGCCGTGCTGACGCGGGTCGATGACATGATCCGGATCACGCCGGTGCCGGGCGATGACCACACGACGATCCGCCGGACTGGCATGGATGATCCGGTACTCATCGCCGACCACCTGTACGATGACCGATCGGCGCAGCGCGAGCGCTGGCGCTGGCTGCGCGGTATGTTCCGTTGGAGGCGCCGGTGATCAGCGTCCAGCAGGTGTCACGGGTCTATCCGATCGGCCGAACGACCGTCCGGGCGCTGCACGAGGTGTCGCTCGAGGTGCCCGCCGGCGCGTTCGTGCTGGTGACCGGCCCAAGTGGCAGCGGCAAGACGACGCTGCTCAACCTGGTCGGCTGCCTCGATCAGCCGACCAGCGGCCGCATCGTGTTCGATGGCCGCGATGTGACGAGCCTGTCGGAACGCCAGACGACGGCGTTGCGGCGGCGCGTCGGCTTCATCTTCCAGAGCTTCGCACTGCAGCCGACGGCGTCGGCCTACGAGAACGTCGAGCTGGGCCTGCGCATCGCCGGCGATACGCCGCGCGAGCACTGGGACGGCCGCATCCGCCGCAGCCTGGCGGCGGTCGGGCTGGAACGCTGGAGCCATCACCGCCCCTACGAAATGAGCGGCGGCCAGCAGCAGCGCGTGGCGATCGCCCGCGCGCTGGCGATCCGCCCACGCCTGATCATCGCCGACGAACCTACGGGCGATCTTGACAGCAAGACGGCGACCCATGTGCTGGCGCTGCTGCGCGCGGTGGTGGATCGCGGCGAGACGACGCTGCTGGTGTCGTCGCATGATCCCGCAGCGGCCGAATATGCGACTACGGTGTTCGCGCTGCGCGATGGCGTGCTGGTGCCCGGCGAGGAGTGAGGAGTGAGGAGTGAGGAGTGAGGAGTGAGGAGTGAGGAGTGAGGAGTGAGGAGTGAGGAGTGAGGAGTGAGGAGTGAG
>JAGWYG010000100.1 GCA_018969485.1 Chloroflexota bacterium | reverse complement strand
TAGGGCCGTGAGTAGAACGGCACAACCCGTGGCTCGATGAACGGCGTCACCTGGAGCGCATTATGCATGTCGGCGACACAGATATATGCCGCAGAGAGGTGATGCTCGCGTTCGCGCCACTGTCGGCTGTCGAGAATCGCGTGGAAGATCGGTATGAGCGACGTCGCCGCGTCGAGGCGCGCGAATGCCGAGCCAAACCATTTGCTATAGGGCCAGTACACTCGTTCCATCAGAAAGCACAGCTTCATCAGCTCATCGATCATGCGCGCTGCCACAACGCGGGAGCCCAATTCATCGCCGACATCGCCACACCGCGCCATGAACGGGCTCTCCTGATCGATACGGCGCCACTGCGCCGCCAGGAGATAGAGCCAGAGATCAGTTGGATACCAGGCGAGGCGTTCGCGCACCCGGGTCAGCGCTCCCAGTCCATCGTGAAACACGGGCCCCGACACAATGGCGCGCAGGTACTGCGGCGTGATGGTCAACCAGTCGACTGCATCCATCGTCGACAGGGGATTGAGCCCGATCGACTCGCGAAAGAACTGCTCGACCGTCGTACAGCGGATGCGATGCGCCACCGGGCGATCCGCACCGCCCATCGTCGTGGCGCCCACGCTGAAGAGATCGCTCGGCACACCCCAGAACTCACGCGGCAATTCGGCAGCGAGCATGCGATCGATCGGTCCGGCCCACGCCGTATGGGCATCATCGTCCAAAAACAGTTCAAGGTTGGCCGGACCCCAGTCGTGATCCATCGACTGTGGCGTGTCGAAGCCGAGCACGTCGGAGCCACGATGGAGCTTTGCGGCAGAGTGCGACAGCCCGGGGATGTGCCGCTCGAGAATCGGTCGTACCGCTTCTTCGTAATACGCCCGGCAGATCACTGCGCCGGGAATGAACCGTGACGCTCGCTCATCCATGACTCCCCCTTCCGGGATGCCCAGGTCGGCATGGCGCACACGACGCACACCCAGCGCGATGCCGACCGCGACACCGATGATAGTACCGGCATCGTTCGTTGGGCAATGCAGGGCATGCGCCGGGCTGAGCCGACACAGCGCATCAACACGTGCCGCTGAACGCCGATATGCCGATGACAAACGGGGCATCGTCGCACCATGCTGCGCACCGTCGTCGCTGTACTCATGCTATACTATCGTGACCAGACGCGATGCAACCGCCAGCCAAGAAAGTCCCACGCGCGATCATGCCAGCACGCCCTGCGCCAGACAGAACCATCCACGCCGCATACGAGCCGTTTCGTCCGACATTGCACGAACGGTTCCTCGTGCGGTTTCACCAGACGGCAACATGAGGCAGGGCCGCGCGCTGACCGGCCGCGGCCGGGAGCATCGGTAGGCTGCGGGGTGCTGCGGGAGACCCGCTGCCCGTGGCATTCGGGCGGGCGGCCGGTGGCCAGAGGCTGCGCCATACGATCGATCGCCACGGCCGAGCACACGCCAGCGGCGGAGCCGGAGCCGACCACGAACCCGCCGGCACGATCGCCCGGGGGGCCGGCACGCTGTCACCAGCGCGCTGCAGGCCCCCGAGCGCACGGCGTGGAGCCGCGCCACGCCCCGATCCGCTCACATGCCTGACGAGACGACGCGCAGCCCGACATTGAAGTCGTCGTAGTCCTCGTCGCCCTCACACACCGAGTCACAGACCACATCATCCGCATCAGTGCTGAACGCGCCACCACGCACCGCGCACTGGCCGTCATCGACCCATTCCCACACGTTGCCAGCCATGTCGAGCACGCCGTATGGGCTGGCACCGGCCGGGTAACTGCCGACCGGGGTCGTATCGCCGATATGCATACCATAGTTCGCCCGGGTCGCGTCCGGCGGCTGGTCGCCCCACGGGTACATGCGCCCGTCATCGCCCTGGGCCGCCCATGTCCACTCGGCGTCGCGCGGCAGCCGCCCGCCGACCCATGCCGCATACTGGCGCGCCTGCGCGCGGGTGATGTGGACGACCGGGTGGTGCGCCTTGGCCGGATCGTCGTAGGCACGTACGGTGTGAGGCACGCTGCACGCACCGGCCGCCACCGCCGCCCGCCACATCGCGTTGGTCACTGGCGTATGCATGATCAGGAACGGGGCATGCGATGCAGCGTGTGGTGGCGATGGTATCAGCACATATGCTGCACCGGTCCGATCGGTCTTCACCAGGATGCTCCTTCTCCGTATTGGCCCAAGCGTCGTGTCACTGATGCGGTGTGTTGTCACGCACGTGTGGCATGGCAGCATCCAGCGTGCGCACGCCACAGATCTCGCGGGCAAGCCGCGCAGCACGCGGCGGCGCGCCAGACGCCGCATGGAGCCACGTCGGAAGCCTGCCCGCCAGCCATGCTGCCATGGACGGCGGGCCCGCCGCATCCTGCGCCGACCGCCGTCCCCCGTGTCCACGTGATCGTCATGGCCCAAACAGCGGCTGGCTGCGCCCAACGATCTGGTCGATCGCGTCATCGACGGTGATGAAGCCATACACCGCACGCTCAACCTCCTCGTCGGCGACCGTCTCGACGGCCTGCCAGGCGGGGTGTGCCGGCACCGTACGCAGCAGCGGCACCTGGTCAAGGAATACCCGGGCTGAGGCTGGCGGCTGTGCCGGATCGAGGAATGCCGGCGATTCGGCGACGGTGCGCAGCGCGGGCACGATCCGTCCGGCGCGGGCCAGCAGCGCCTGGCCGACCGGGCCGGCGGCGAACTCGACGAAGTGCCAGGCGGCAGCGTGCTGATCGCTCGCCTGTGGGATGCAGAACCCATCGGCGTGCAGGACGCTGGCGGCGACAGCCGCACGTGGCAGCGGTGCGACATCCCAGTCGAACGTGGCGCTGGCGCGATACGTCGGCACGCCGCGCCGGCTATCGAGAAACATCGCCACATCGCCGGCCACGAAGCGTTGCTGGGCGCTCGTGGCGGCCTCGGCGACGGCATCGGGCGCCACGTGGTCGCGCGTGTACAGGCCGACGAACCAGTCGAATGCGGCACGCGCCTCCGGCGTGTCGAGCAGCAGGCGTCGGGGCGCCTGCTGGTTGTCGACCAGCATGCCACCAGCCTGCCAGATGAACGGGATCAGCCGATAGAACGACACCTCGCTGGCGAAGCCGTATTGATCGATCACGCCATCACCATCGCGATCGCGCGTCAGCGCACGGGCCGCAGCACGCAACTCGTCCCAGGTCCAGTCGGCCGCGGGCAATGGCTGCCCGGCGGCGGCGAACAGGTCGCGGTTGAGATAGACCACCAGACTGGCGACATTCTGGGGGATACCATAGGTGACATCATCGATGACGAACGCCGCGAGCGCCTGGGGATAGAATCCCGTCGGATCGAGCGTCGTCGACGCGTCGAGCAGCGCGTCGAGCGGCACGAGATCGCCGCGAGACGCATAGCCGGCGATGCGTCGATAGTTGAGCAGCACCACGTCGGCCGGCGCGCCGGCGGCGATATCGAGCTCGAGGCGCCGCAGGTAGTCGCCAGTGCCGGGGACATGCGACAGCGTCACCGGCCGATCGGGGAAACGGCGGGTGTATTCGGTCACCAGCGCCTCATAGACGGCACGTTCGGCGGGGTCGCCCGACACCATGACGGTGATGGCGCGTGATGGTGGCGCGCCGCAGCCGGCGCCGAGCACCGCCAGCACCATGACCAGGACGCTCAGTCGTCCCATGACATCCTCTCGGTATAGAGCACCGTGCGTTGTGCAACCAGATACAGCAGCACGACCGGCACGATCATCAGCAGAGCGCCGGCCATCAGGATCGGCCAGTCCGTCGGGTCGAGTTGCTGCAGCGTGCGCAGGCCGACCGCCACCGGGCGGAGCGTCTCGCTGCGCAGATACAGCAGCGGGTGAACGAAATCGCTCCAGTACCACACCGCCACCAGCAGCGCCACGGTACCGCTGGTTGGCCAGACCAGCGGCAGCGCCACGCGCCACCAGAGCGCGAGCGTCCCCAGTCCGTCGAGCCGCGCCAGGTCGTAGATGTCGCGCGGGATGCGCCGGAACGCCCAGGCATACAGCACCAGGTGCAGCGGGCTAGTCCCGAGCAGGGCTGGTGCCAGCAACGCCGCCAGGCTATCGAGCCAGCCGAGGTGCTGGTAGAGCAGCAGGCGCGGCAGCCACAACGCCTGTGGCGGCACTGCGCGCAGCAGCAGCGCCACCGTGATGAGCAGCACGGCAGTCCGACCGCCGAGGAGTGCGACGGCGAAGCCAGCGCTGGCGGCGACCAGCAGGCTGATGACGGTGCCGAGCGTGGTGATCAGCAGCGAGTTGAGGCTGTAGCGCGCCCACGGCAGCAACTCGAAGACCGCGGCGAATGCGCTGCCGCCGTCGGCGAATGCGACCGGCAGCAGCGCCGCCAGCGGCGCGACAAACGCCAGCGCCGCCGCGCTGAGCGCCAGCGCCGCCGCCCTGTGCCTCCAGCGCCCGGCGTAGCCGTGCCTCATGCTGCCACCTGATCATGCCCGCAGGGCGCCCGTTCGCCCGGTCGGTGCTGCTCACGGATCCAATACATCGCGCCACCCCCGCGACCACCACGCCAGCAGTGCCAGCACGACTGCCAGCGCCGCCAGATCCAGACACGCCAGCGCCGCCGCCGCGCCGAGATCCCGATGATCCACCGCCAGCCGCACCAGATACTGCGGCAGGAGCAGCGTCGCCTGGCCGGGGCCACCGCCCGTCATCACCAGCGCCGGCGTGAAGCTGTACTGCACCGCGACGATCAGTTCGCGCACCGTGGCCAGCACCAGCCACGGTGCGAGCAGCGGCAGCACGATGAAGCGCAGCCGCGCCCACTGGCCGGCCCCTTCCAATCGCGCGGCATCGCCCACCTCGCGCGGGATGGCCATCGCGCCGGCGAGCAGCACGACGAATGCTTCGCCCAGTTGGAAGATGCCCGCCAGCGCCAGCGATGGCAGCGCGGTCTCGGGCGCAGCCACGCCGGCGAATACCGGCGCCCCGACCCCGCGCAGGATGCGGTTGAGCGGGCCATCCTGCGGGTTGAGCCACCACAGCCACACCAGCGCGTAGGCGACGGCCGGTACCACGCTGGGCAGATAGATCGCCGCACGCCACAGCGGTACGCCACGGCGCGGCCGTGCCAGCGCCAGCGCCAGGCCCAGCGCAGCCAGCACCTTGCATGGCACCGTGAGCACGAGATAGACTGCCGTATTCCGCAGCGCCACCGCGAACGCCGGATCGGCGACCACCCGCCGGTAGTTGGCCAGGCCGACCCACTCCGGCGCGCCGGCGTCGAACTGCTGCAGCGAGCGCACCAGCACCAGCACCGCCGGTGCGACGACCAGCGCCAGCGCCGCGCTCAGGAACGGCAGCAGCAGCAGCCACAGCACCTGCCGTTCGCGCCGGGCCGCCCGCGAACCGGGCGAGCCACGGCGCGTCCTCGCGGCATTCACCGGGCGGCGACGATCGGTGCGTGCCCAGCGCCGGCCAGCGCTGCATTCAGGGCCACCAACTCACCGTCGATCACGGCAGCGAGCGCGGCACGCTGCGCGTCGATCTGGCTGCCGAGCGCCTGCAGCACCTGATGCGCACTGGCAGTCGGCGGATAGTCGCCCACTTCGACGAACGAGACCAGCGTCGTGATCTGTTCGAGCAGCCGCACCCCCTGGTTGAGGTTATCGGCCCAGCCGTCGCGCAGATCCGGGATGAGCAATGCCGATTCGATCGCCAGCACCCGCTCGCGCAGCGCCGTGGCCTGCTCGGCCAGTTCGCCGCCGGCACGCCGCGCCCAGCCATCGAGCTGGCCACGCAGATCGCGCATCGTGTTGATCGCCTGCACCGTCGCCGCCACCTGCTCCAGGATGTCGCAGGTCAGCCGGTACTGTGCCAGCAGATCCTCGGCCGATGCCGTGATCCCAGGGAACGGCACCAGTTCGAAGTCGCGCGTGATCGTCGCATCGGCCACGCGCAGCGTCGCACGATAGTGGCCCGGCGGCACCATCGCACCCGCGATCACTCGCGATGCGGCGGGATCCTTGCCGACGATCCGTGGCAACGGCGCATGACGGCCATCCCACTCGAACCGGTTGAAGCCAGCCCGCGCGCTGATGCCCGGATCGCGGCGCTCGTCGTGATCCGCCGGTGCGCCATCCGCCGGCAGGCTGCGGAACGTGCGCAGCGCCGTACCGTCGGCGGTGCTGATCGTCAGCTCGATCGGTGCTGCGGGCACATCGGGCAGGTACCAGCCCAACACCACGCCGGCCGGCGGGTTCTCGCCAGCATCGAGCATCGTATTCACCCACTCGCCATGCGCGTTCTTGCGCCGCACGAAATACCCGCCCGTCGTGCCGATGGTATTCACGCCCGGCAAATCATCAGACCAGTCGACGCCGGGCATCGCGCGGGGCGTCGGGCGCGGCGCGAACAGCTGCGGCCGGGACAGATCGGCATCGAGCACGGCATGGAGCCGGGCGACATCGTCGAGGATCCAGATCGAACGGCCGTGCGTGCCGACGATCAGGTCGCCCTGATGCACCAGGATCTCGTGGACCGGGCTGACCGGCAGATTGAGGCCATGGCGCATCCAACTGGCGCCATCATCACGCGAGAGGTACAGCCCGGTCTCGGTACCGACGTACAGCACGCCGGGGCGTGCCGGATCGGTACGGATCACGCGGGTGAAATCGTCGCGCGGCATCCCGGCATCGATGCGCTCCCAGGTGGCGCCGTAATCGCGAGTGCGATAGAGATACGGGCTGGGATCGTCGAGCTTGTAGCGCGTCGCCGCCACATAGGCGGTTCCGGCGGCAAACGGCGACAGCTCGATGCCGCTGATCAACGCCCATTCCGGCAGGTCCGGCGGCGTCACCGGCGTCCAGGTCGTGCCACCGTCGCGCGTGATGTGGATCAGGCCATCATCGCTGCCGGCCCAGAGCACCCCAGGTTCGTGCACCGATTCGACCAGCGCAAACACCGTCGCATACATCTCGGCGCCGATCGAGTCGCGGTTGACCGGGCCGCCGGTCGGCTGAAGCGTCGCCGGATCGGCACGGCTGAGGTCCGGGCTGAGCTCATGCCACGTCTGACCCTCGTCGGTACTGCGCAGCACCTGGTTGCCACCGATGTACAGCACCCGCGAATCGTGGGGCGACACGACGATCGGGTAGGTCCAGTTGAAGCGATAGCGGTAGTCGCTGGCGCCGTGACCGCCCATATACACCGGCCAGTTGGCGATCAGGCGGATCTGCCGCGTGCGATGATCGTAGCGCTGCAGGCAGTTCCCACCGCCGGGCGAACTGCCGATGGCGCCGACATAGATGATGTCGGGGTCGTCGGGATGCACCACGATGTAGCCGCTCTCGCCGGTACCGGCGATGTGGCAATCCCCCCACAGGATGCCTTTGTTCGGGCTGCGGCTCGGCACCGCGATGCTGGTGTTGTCCTGCTGCGTGCCATAGACGGTATATGGCACGCGGTGATCAGCCGCCAGGTGATAGAACTGGGCGGTCGGCTGATTGTAGACCGACGTCCAGACCGCGCCGCCGGTCGTCGAGACGCAGGCGCCGCCGTCGTTGCCCTGGATGATGCGCTGGCCATCGGCCGGATCGATCCAGATGTCGTGATTATCGCCATGCGGCGTGCCGATCTCGCGATAGTTCCGTCCACCATCGTGCGAGACCCACAGGCTGAGATTGTTCACGTAGACGGTCTCGGCATCGGTCGGATCGGCGGTGACGTGGGTGTAGTACCAGGCGCGCGACACCAGATGCTGGTTGTCGCTGACGCGCTCCCAGGTCATGCCGTAGTCATCGGAACGATACATGCCGCCATGGGTGCGATGCTCGATCAGCGCCCAGACCCGGCCAGAGCGCGTGGGTGCCGCCGAGACGCCGATCTTGCCATAGATGCCGGTGGGCAGGCCCGGGCGGCGGCTGAGATCTTCCCAGGTGTCGCCGCCGTCCAGCGAACGCCACAGACCGCTCTGTGCGCCACCGCTCGAGATCTGCCAGAAACTGCGGCGCGCCTCCCAGATGGCGGCATACATGATGCGCGGATTGCGGTCGAGCGTCAGATCGACGGCCCCGGCGTCCGGACCGCGGTCGAGGACGTGCTGCCAACTGCGGCCGCCGTCGCGCGAGCGGAACACGCCGCGCTCGGGATTCGGGCCGAAGGCGTGGCCCAGCGCCGCGACATAGACGGTGTCCGGATCGGTCGGGTGGACGCGCACCTTGCCGATGTGCCGCGTCGCCGCCAGGCCACGGTGCTGCCAGCTACGGCCGCCGTCGTCGGAACGGTAGACGCCATCGCCATGCGACACATCGATGCGGATGGTCGTCTCGCCCATGCCGGCGTAGAGGATCTGCGGATCCGATGGCGCGACGGCGAGCGCGCCGACCGACGACGTGCGCAGCCAGCCGTCAGAGACGCACTCCCACGTGATGCCGCCGTCGGTCGTCTTCCAGACGCCACCCGCGACGGCGCCGAAGTAGTAGACGTTGCGGTCAGTCGGATCGCCGGCGACGGCGACGACACGGCCGGCGCGGACCGGTCCGATGCAGCGCCAGGCGAGGTATCCGTCGGGTTCGTGAAGCGTCATCGATGACTCCTCATGGTGTGTGCAGCCGAGTGTGTGCCATCGATTATAGCGCACTTCGGCGCACTGATCTCGCGTGGCGGCGCAGCCTGCGCTGCCAGGCTCCGGGGCTGTGCCGAGGCCGTGGCTGCGGCTGTGATTACCCCGCGGGCAGGGCCCTTTCGGGGGCAGGCTGCTGGGATGCCGCGACGAGCCTGGCCGGCTGCGGCGCCTGACGCGCACGCCCTGGCCGGGCATCCCGCAAGCGCGCTTGCCGCATCAGGATGCCGTATCCTATGCTTCTGTGGAACACCCTGCCGCCGCACTGGCGATCACCCTGGGCGCCCGCACCACCCGGGCCCGCGGGCCTCTGGCCCGGCACCCAACGCCCACGCCCGCCCGGCACCACGCAGGCCCTTCGGGGGGTGGGTTTTGGCATACCGCGGCGCGCCTGGCCGGCCGCGGCGCCGGGCATCCCGCAAGCGCGCTTGCCGCATCAGGGCGCCGCATCCTACGCAATGGCGGTCACCCTGGGCGCCCGCATGGTGGAGCGGCCCGCGTTCGGGGGTGCTGGGATGCCGATGCGCCGGGCATCCCACAAGCGCGCTTGCCGCATCAGGATGCCGTATCCTATGCTTCTGTGGAACAACCTGCCGCCGCACTGGCGGGCAGAGCGGAGGGCACCCGGCGCGCGCCACGCCGCACCGTGCCGACTTGCCACCAGTCGGGCGGTACGCGATACTGCACAGGACACCGTGTGGCACGAGGAGGAGCGCGATGACCCCATATGCGATCGGTCTCGATTTCGGCACCGAGTCGGTCCGACTGGTGGCGCTGGACCTGGCGAACGGCGTGGAGGTGCTGGTGCGCGAGCACCGGTATCGTCACGGCGTGCTGGATCGCTGCCTGCCCGACGGCACGCCGCTGGCGACCGAGTGGGCGCTCCAGCATCCCGACGACTATCTTGATGCGGCGGCGGCGCTGCTGACCGAGGCGGCAGCCGTACTGGACCCTGCACAGGTGGTCGGCATCGGGCTTGATCATACGGCGAGCAGCGTGCTGGTGACGGACAGTGCCGGCCAGCCGCTGTGCCGCCGCGCACAGTTTGCGGGCGAGCCGCACGCCTACGTGAAGCTCTGGAAGCACCACGCGCCGGCGCGCGAGGCGCGCGAGCTGCAGGCTGGCCTCGGCCGGTGGCTGTGGCACACCGGCGGCGCCAGTTCGGTCGAATGGCTGCACGCCAAGGCGCTCGAGACCCTGCGCGGCGCCCCGGCGGTGTTCGATGCGGCCGCACGCGTCATCGAGGCCGGCGACTGGCTGGTGTGGCAGCTGACCGGCGACGAGGTGCGCTCGGCGTGCCAGGCGGGCTTCAAGGCACATTACCGCGGTGGCTACCCCGACGACGCGACGCTCGACGCGATTGAGCCGGGCTTCGCTGCGCTCAATCAGCGGCTCGCGCCGCCCCACCCGGTCGGCACCGCGGCGGGTGGCCTGAGCGCGGCATGGGCGCGGCGGTGCGGCTTGCACGCCGGCACGCCGGTGGCAGTGGCATTGATCGACGCGCATGCTGCGGTGCCCGGCCTGGGCGTGGCCGGCCCGGGGGTGCTGGCGATCGCGATGGGCACCTCGACGTGCCATGTGGTGCTGGCGGCCGACGAGCGGCTGGCGAGCGGCGTGGCCGGCGTGGTGCGCGACGGCGTGTTCCCGGGCCTGGTGGCCTACGAGACCGGCCAGGCGGCGGCGGGGGACATGCTGGCATGGTGGGCGCGGCTGCTGGCGCCGTCGGGGGCCGACTTCGCCGCGCTCGAGCGCGAGGCTGCCGCATTGCCCGACCGGCCGACAGGCCTGCTGGCGCTGGACTGGTGGAATGGCGCGCGCACACCGCTGATGAATCCGGCGCTGTCGGGGGTGCTGTGCGGCCTGCGCATCGAGACGAGCCGTGCCGAGGTGTATCGGGCACTGCTCGAGGCGACGGCGTTCGGCAACCGGCAGGTGCTGGAACTGCTCGAGGGGGCAGTGGTGCCGATCCACGAGATACGCGTCAGCGGTGGCCTGAGCCGCAGCGCCCTGCTGATGCAGCTGCTCGCCGATGTGCTCGGGCGCGAGGTGCTGGTCTCGGCGACGCCGAACGGCAGCGCGCGCGGTGCGGCGCTCGTCGGCGCCCTGGCCGCCGGCATCGATGAAGGACTGAGCCTGTGCGCGCGGCTGGCGCCGGCCGACATCCGGCGGGTCGCGCCGGAACCCGGACGCCAGCGCGCGTTCGAGGAGCGGTACGCGCGCTATCGCGAGCTGCAGCAGTGGTTCGGCGCGGCCCGCAACGACCTGCTGCCGGCGCTGCGCCAGCACTGAGGCCCGGCGCTCCAGTTGCCGCATCACCGGCCAGCCGGCGCCTGCCGCGCATGCACCAGCTGCACCGCCACCGTGATCGCCGCCAGCATGCTGCGTTCGCTGGCCGTGCCGCGGCCGGCGATATCGAACGCTGTGCCGTGATCCACAGACGTACGGACGATGGGCAGCCCCACGCTGACGTTCACTCCCTCGTCGAACGCCAGCACCTTCATCGGGATATGCCCCTGATCGTGATACATCGCCACGACGATGTCCCACGTCCCGCGGCTTGCCCGCAGGAACACCGTGTCCGGCGGCTGCGGATCGGACACGTCCCAGCCACGGGCCCGCGCCTGCGCCACCGCTGGCGCGATCTCGCGCGCCTCGTGATCGCCGAACAGCCCGCCCTCACCGGCATGCGGGTTGAGGCCGGCCACCGCGATGCGCGGCCGGGCGATACCCAGCGCCCGGCACGATTCGTGGGCCAGCGCGATCGTCGCCAGCACGCGGTCGCGACGCACCCGCGCGATCGCCTCGGCGAGCGCCACGTGCGTGCTCACATGGACGACGCGCAGCTGTGGCGACACGAGCAGCATGCCGACAGCGGTAGCTCCCGTCCGCTCGGCGAGCAGTTCGGTGTGGCCGGCATAGTGATGCCCGGCGGCATGCATCGCAGCCTTGTTGAGTGGTGCCGTGACGATCCCTGCGACCTGGCCGCCCAGCGCCAGATCGCAGGCGGTGACGACGTAGTCGACGGCGGCGGCGCCGGCGCAGGCGCTGATCTGCCCGGGCGGACAATCGTGGGGCGCCGCGTTGCAGCGGTCGAGCACGGCGATCTGGCCGGCGGCCGGCAGTAGCGCCGGATCGGAGACATCGGCGAACGGCGGACCGCCGCCGCACCAGTCGGCCGCCCGCGCCAGGATGCGCCGGTCACCGATCACCAGCGGACGACAGATCTGGCCGACGCGAGGGTCGCGCAGTGCCTTGACCACGATTTCGGGGCCGATCCCGGCCGGATCGCCCATGGTGAGCGCCAGCAGCGGCAGGGTGGTATTCATGGCAGGCTCCTCTCCTGATGACGCTTTCGGGGGCAGGTTTTGGTATGCAGGCATAGGATACGGCTTTCTGATGCGGCAAGCGCACGTCCAGGCGTTGCAGGATGTCCGGCCAGGGCGCGGGCGCCAGGCTCCGCAGTCGGCCAGGCTCGCCGCGGTAGTCCAGCAACCCTCCCGAACGCGGGCCGCCTCACCGTGCGAGTGTCCAGGATGATCCCCACATCGCGCCCGCACGGTTCGCCCCGCCGTGCGGGCGCGATGTGGCAACCCCGTAGGGGCACCCCGTACGGGTGCCCGGGACGATCGCCATGTCGCGGGCACGCACGTCCGGCGAGGCATAGGATACGGCTTTCTGATGCGGCAAGCGCACGTCCAGGCGTTGCAGGATGTCCGGCCAGGGCGCGCGCGTCAGGCTCCGCAGCCGGCCAGGATCGCCGCGGTATTCCAAAAACCCTCCCGAACGCGGGTTGCCTCACCGTACGGGTGCCCGGGGCGATCGCCATGTCGCGGGCACGCACGTCCGGCGAGGCATAGGATACGGCTTTCTGATGCGGCAAGCGCACGTCCAGGCGTTGCAGGATGTCCGGCCGGGGCGCGCGCGTCAGGCTCCGCAGCCGGCCAGGATCGCCGCGGTATTCCAACAGCCCACCCCAAACGCCCTGGTGGCGGGCCGTCGACGGGTTCATGCCGACATGAGCTGCGCGACGATCGCCGCGAGCACGGCGTCATCGCCGTGGTTGCCCGGCTTCAGCGCCACCTGCCACGCCCGGCCGGCGGCATCGCGGCCATGGCTGCGCGCCACGCCGGGCACGGGTTCGTCGCCAACGGCCAGCGTCGTGATGCCAAGCCGGGCGAGCACTGCGGCGGCGGTGGCGCCGCCCGACAGCACCAGTGCGTCGCTGCCGTCCTGGTGAGCACGTGCCACCACCGCCTGGGCAAACTGCCGGGCCACCTGCTGCGCTGCAGCGCCGTCGAGCGCCAGCCCGTCCGGCGGCTCGGGGAGCTGCAAGACGGCGACGTCCGGTCGATGTCGCCGGAGCCAGGCGACCTGCCGCCGCGCGACGGCACTACCGCTGCCGATGGCGACCAGCGGCCGCTGGACCGGCAGCATGCCGCCGGGCACCATCGTCGCCGCGCCGGCATGGCGTTGCGCCAGCGCATGCACCAGCCCGGCGGCGCCGCACAGATGCAGCATCGGATCAGCGAGCGCGGCGATCTGCGCCAGGTCGGCGCCCGAGACGGCATCGACCACCAGCAGGTCGGCAGCGCTGTCGGCGGCGCACTGCGCCAGCAGGCCGGCACGCAGCGCCGCCAGCGGCACGTGGGCACACCGCCGGCGCGATTGCTGTGCCAGCCGGGCGCACAGGTCGCCGCTGGGCAGCGGCTGGCCATGCAGCTGCACCACGCCACCGATCAGCGTGCGCCCCTGCTCGGGAAAGGCCGGGCAGATGATCGCGCGGCCGCCGAGCGCATCGAGCCAGGCGTCAAGTTCGGCGCCGAGGGCGCCGCGCAGGGTTGAGTCGATCTTCTTGTACCAGACTGCCGGCCGGTGCCGCAGATGGCCGACGCATTCGTGCACGCGCGCCGCCGCCACTGCCGGTGGCAGCGCCCGGCTCTCGCTGCTGAACGCCAGCGCACCGCCGGCAGGTATGGTGGATGGCACGCCCAGGCTGATCGTCGCCGCCATGCCGGTCGCACGGCAGCGGGCGGCGCTGTCTCCCGCGCCGGTCAGATCGTCGGCGAGAATCAGCAGCGGGCGCCGGTCAGCCGGCAGCATCGGCATCGTGCGACAGCGCCGCGAGGCGCTGCCGGATCAACTGCAGCTCAGCAGCATCGATGCGATGCCCGCCGCCGGGCATCACGCGGGTCGTCACGTCGGCGCCGAGCGCAGCCAGGCACTCGGCCGAGCGCTGCACCCGTGCCAGCGGAATGTGCGGATCGCGTTCGCTCACGCTGAGCAGCACCGGCGTACCTGCCAGATCGCCGGCATACACGCGCGGCGTGTCGCCATGTTCGATGAGTGCGCCGCTCAGGCCAAACACCCCACCATAGCGCTGCGGCTGGCGTGCGGCATACTCCAGCGCCAGGCAGGCCCCCTGCGAGAATCCGACCAACACCAGGCGTGCCGCCGGACGACCGTGCGCAGCCGCCAGCGCGACCAGTTGACCGATGCGCTCGAGCGACCAGTCGAGCCATGGCTGGTTGTCGGCCAGGGGCGCGATGAAGCGCTGGGGATACCAACTGCTGCCCGCGGCCTGTGGCACGATGAACGCAGTGTGCCCGTCGGCGAGCCAGCGCACCAGCCCCAGCATGTCGTCGGCGCTCGCGCCACGACCATGCACCAGCAGCACGACGGCCGCCGCCTGCTCCAGCGGCGCGCCGACACACCGTGGCGCCAGCGCCAGATGGGGATTCGTCGACATCACGCCACCTCGCCGCCATCGAGCGGCTGCAGCCCCGCCGCGATGCGCTCGCGCTGTGGCTCAAGCCACGGCGGCAGTTGCAGGCGCGTCCCCAGCGCCGCGACTGGCTCATCGACGGCGAAGCCCGGCGTCGCCGTCGCGATCTCGACGATATGACCATCGGGGTCCTGACAGTAGATTGAGCGGAAGTAGATGCGATCCATCACCGGCGAGACGCGCAGGCCGGCATCGAGCAGGCGCTCGCGCCAGTGCAACTGAACCGCCTCGTCGGCCACCGCCAGCGCGAAGTGGTGCGTCTGTCCGGCGCCAGGCTGCACGCGCCCGGCGCGTCGTGGATCGCGCTCGAAGGAGGTGATCAGCGTCCCCGGCGCACCATC
>JAGWYG010000011.1 GCA_018969485.1 Chloroflexota bacterium | reverse complement strand
GCAGTCGGCCCCGGGCCGCTCCGCACCACGGGGACGTAGAGCGTATGGATGCTGCGCTCGACGAGTTCGGCGGTGACGCGGGCCGCCCCCCCGGCGCCGGCAGCGATCGCCAGCAGCGCGGCGCGCCGCCCGAGCCGGCCGGGCGAGCGGTCATTCCTGGCCATCGACCACCTCGGCGTCGGCAGCGGTGCTGGCGTCATCATCGGTGCCCGTGGCGCGCGTGGCGCCGGCGCCACTGATCACGACGACATACTCGCCGCGCGGGGTGGTGGCCTCGTGGTGGGCGACGAGCATGCTCAGGCTGCCGCGCTGCACCAGTTCGAAGCGCTTGGTCAGATCATTCACCACCGCCGCCTGCCGGTCGCCGAAGACCGCGAGGGCATCGCGCAGCAGCGCGACCAGGCGGTAGGGGCTCTCGTAGTAGATCAGGGTGTGGGGCGCGGCGCCGTCGACGGCCAGGAAGCGCCGCCGGGGCCCGGGCTTGCGCGGCGCGAAGCCGCGGAACGTGAAGCTGTGGACCGCCAGCCCCGACATGACCAGCGCGCCGATCAGCGCGGACGGCCCGGGCACCACGGTGAAGGCCAGGTCCTCGGCGATGGCGCGCCGCACCAGCGTGAAGCCGGGATCGGCGATGCCCGGCGTGCCGGCATCGCTCACCAGCGCGACGTCGCGCCCCTCGTGCAGCAGCCCGATGATCCGCGCGCCGGCGCGCGCCTCGTTGTGCTCGTGGAACGCGATCTGCGGCTTGCTGATGCCGAAATGCTGCAACAGCACCCCGGTGTGCCGCGTGTCCTCGCTGGCGATGTAGTCCACCGTGCGCAGCACGTCGAGCGCCCGCATCGTGATGTCGCCCAGGTTGCCGATCGGTGTCGCCACAAGATACAACATGCCGCAATCTTACTACGGACCATCGCATGGGTCAACCTGAGAGGAGAGGAGCGAGGAGCGAGGAGCGAGGAGCGAGGAGCGAGGAGCGAGGAGCGAGGAGTGAGGAGCGAGGAGCGAGGAGCGACGCCCCTTCGCGCCTTCGTGTCTTCGTGTGATACGTCCCCCGTCTCCCGTCTCCCGTCCTCGCCCCTTCGTGCCTTCGTGTCTTCGTGTGATACCGTCCCCCGCCTCCCGTCCCTTCGCGTCTTTGCCTCTTCGTGCCTTCGTGTCTTCGTGTGATCCCGTCGCCCCGGCCCTTCGCGTCTTCGTGTCTTCGTATACGGTGCACGGCCGCCACCCGCCACGCCGATTGACTCCGCTGCCGACGCTGGGCTAGAATGCCGCGGAGGCACACAAGGGAGGGGCAATGAACGGGAGCGATGGATCGAGGCAGGCGCCAGCGCGTGGCGTCGCCGTGCTGCGCGCCCTGGTTCGCACGATGCGGCCGAAGCAGTGGATCAAGAACAGCTTCGTCTTCGCCGCGATCGCCTTCTCCGAGGCCCGGCTCTGGACGCAGCCGGAGTCCATCGCGCTGGCGTGCGGTGCCTTCATCGTGTTCTCGCTGGCGGCGAGCGCGATCTACCTGATCAACGATCTGGCCGACATCGAGAAGGATCGGGCGCACCCGCACAAGCGCCACCGGCCGCTGGCGTCGGGCGAACTGCCCGGCCGCGTAGCCGGCGTCGCGGCGGTGTCGCTGCTCACGATCGCACTCGCCGGCGCCGCGCTGCTCGACAGCCGTGAGGGCTTCGATCCCGGCCTGCTGATCGTCATCACGATCTACCTGCTGGTCCAGGGGCTGCTCTACACCTACTGGCTGAAGCACCTGGTCATCCTCGATGTCTTCACCATCGCCGCGGGGTTCGTGCTGCGCGCCATCGCCGGTGCCGTCGTCCTCGACATCGGCATCACGCCGTGGCTGCTGATCTGCATGGGCTCGCTGGCCCTGTTCCTCGGCCTGGGCAAGCGGCGCGCCGAACTGGTGCTGCTCGAAGGCAGCGCCGGCAGCCACCGCAAGATCCTCGAAGAGTACTCGCTGCCGATGCTCGACCAGATGCTCTCGCTGGTGACGGCGCTCACGCTGATGGCCTACACGCTGTTCACCTTCAGCGCTACCACGCTGCCGCGCGAACCCTATCCGGTGATGCTGGCCACCGTGCCGTTCGTCGTCTACGCGATCTTCCGCTACCTGTACCTGATCCATCACCGTGGCGGCGGCGGCAGCCCCGAAGAGTTGGTGCTGCGCGATCGGCCGCTGGCGCTGTCGATCCTCGCGTACGGGGCGGTCGTCCTGACGGTGTTCGCGCTGTACCCCGCCTGACCGCCGGCCGATGGGAGCTGTGATGCTGACGCTGATCAAACTGGGCGGCTCGGTGATCACCGACAAGCGTGGCACCGAGCAGGCCGATGACGTGACCATCGCCGCGCTGGCGGCCGAACTGGTGGCGGTGCGCGCGGCGCGGCCGGCGCTGCCGCTGGTGCTGGGGCACGGCAGCGGCTCGTTCGGGCATGTCTACGCCCGGCGCTTCGGCGTTCACACCGGCATCGCGCCCGATGGCGACTGGATGGGATTCGCCATGACCGCCGCCGCGGCCCAGCGGCTGAACCGGATGGTGGTCGACGCCTTGCTCGCGGCGGGCCTGCCGGCGTTCTCGATCCAGCCGTCGGCGAGCGCCCGCAGCACCGGCGGCCGGCTGGGGCCGTGGGCGGCCGAGACGGTGGACCTGGCGCTGGCGCGCCGGATGCTGCCGGTGGTCTACGGCGATGTGGCATTTGATACGCAGCAGGGGTCGGCGATCTGCTCGACCGAGCAGATCCTGGCATCGCTGGCCCGCCGCTGCGCCGGCCCGTGCCGCATCGTGCTGGTCGGCGAATCGGGCGTATTCACCGCCGATCCGCATCGTGATCCGACCGCGCGCCTGATTCGGCAGATCGACCGCCGCTCGATCGCCGCGGTGCTGGCCGGCGCGGGTGCCTCGCATGGCGTCGACGTCACCGGCGGTATGCGTGGCAAGCTCGAGGCGATGTGGTCGCTGGTGGCGAGCCTGCCGGATCTGACGGTGCGGCTCGTCGGGCCGCAGCCGGGCGTGCTGCGCGAAGTACTGCTCGACGATCGCGCCGGGCACGGCACGACCATCCGTCAGGAGTGTTGAGATGCGTGTCGATTCTGGGCCGCGCTTCGGCTGGCGCATCGCGCTGCTCTTCGGCGTGCTCGCCGGCATGCTGGCGGGCCTCGCGGCGCTCATGGTGGCGCCGGATCCGGTGAGCGACGTGGCCGACGGCGACCGCACGCTGGTAGGCTTCTACGAGGCTGAGCATCAGTCGGGCACGACCTACCGCTGGTCGACGCCCGAGGCGGCGCTGGTGTGGTATGGCTTCGATGGCCGGCCGGCGCTGCTGCGGCTGCGGCTGGTGTCGCAACGCCCGGCCGGTGCCACACCGCCGGTGGTGCGCCTGGTCGATGCGGATCGCAGCATCGGGCCCTTCCGGCTCACCGACCAGTGGCGTCAGTACCATGTGCTGGTGCCTACCCGCGCCGCCGACGAGACGGGGCTGGCGCTGCAGATCGCGCCGTTTGAGGTTCCTGGTGATGCGCGGGTGCTGGGGTTGGCGCTGAGCGCGGCTCGGGCACGGGCGTTGGGCCCGGTGCCGGCGCAGGGGCTGCGCGTGCTGTTTCTGGCGACGCTGCCGCTGCTGCTGGGATTGGTGCTGTGGCGGTGTGCGGCACCGCGCTGGCCCGGCGTCGGGCTGAGCGCGGCGGCACTGCTGCTGAGCGCTGGCCTGGCGTGGTGGCCGGCACAGGGCGGATTGTGGCTGCCGACGCTGGGCTGGCCGTGGTGGCCGACGCTGCCGCTGGCGCTGGCGCTCGGCTGGCCCTGGGTGCAGCGCGGCACCCGTGGCGCCGCCGCGGTGCTGCAGCGTCACCCCGCCCGCGCCCGCATCGGTGCGGTGCTGACGCTGGTGCTGGCGCTGGCGGCGCTGCGCCTCGGACTGGTGCTGGCGGCGCCGCTGCTCGCCGCCGCGGCGCTGAGCCTGGCGCTGCTGGCCCGCCCATCCACCTGGCGCCCGCTGCCGGCCACCTGGCGCGACGGCGCCATCGTCGGAGCGCTCACGCTGCTGGCGCTGGTGCTGCGCCTGCTCTGGCTCGAAACCCTGCCCGTCGGCCTGTGGCGCGACGAGGCCCGCCACGCCATGCTGGCGCTGCTGATCTGGACCAACCCCGACGTCCGGCCGGTCTATGTGGTCAGCGGCGCCGACCTGCCGGCGCTGCTGTTCTATCTGATGGCGCCGGTGATGGGCTGGCTCGGGCCGGGCGTGGCGTCGGCGCGGCTGGTGAGCGCGGTGTGCGGCGCGCTCACCGTCCCGGCGCTGTGGTGGGCAGCGCGGCCGCTGATCGGCGCGCGTGGCGCGTTGCTCGCCGCCGGCATCATCAGCGCGGCGTCGTGGAGCCTGACGATGAGCCGCTGGGCGTTCCCGGCGACGCTTGATCAGGTGCTGACGCTGAGCGCGGTGGGCCTGGCGTGGCGCGCGCTGGCGCCCGATGCCGGCACGGCGCGCCGCTTCGCGCTGCTGGTGCCCGGCGCCGTCGCCGGCGCAGCGGCGGTGTACGCCTACCACACCGGCCGGATGGCGCCGCTGGTGCTGCTGGTCGTCGTGGTGCTCCGGCTGGGCGCCGACCGCACGGCCTGGCGGCGTGCCCTGCCGGCGCTCTGCGCCGCCGGCGTGGCGGCCGTCCTGGTGCTCACGCCGCTGCTGCAGTTCCTCGCAACCAACTGGGACGGCTACAATCGCCGTGTGGCGATGGTGGCGCTGCTCGAGCAGGCGAGCGCCGAACGACATGCGCCGCTCGCGATGATCCTCGGCAACCTGGTGCCACATCTCGAGATGTGGCACGTCGCGGGCGATCGCAACGGTCGGCACCATGCGCCGGGTGCCCCGCTGCTCGACCCGGTCGCGGGCGCGTTGTTCGCGGTGGGCATCGCACTGCTGGCGCTGCGCCGCGAGCGCCTGTCGCTGCTGCTGGGTGCGTGGCTGGTGGTCGGCCTATTGCCCGGCATTCTCAGCGCCAACGCGCCCCACGCGATGCGCAGCCTCGGTGCGCTGGCGCCGGCGGCGATCATCGCCGCGCTGGCGCTGGATCGCCTGGCGCCGCGACGGCGACTGGCCGTCCCGCTGCTCGCCGGCGGCGCGCTGTGGAGCATCGTGCTGGTGTTTGCGCTGATGCCCGGCGATACCCGCGTGGTGCGTGAGTTCGAGCAGGCTGATACGCTGGCCGGGCGCATCAGCCGCGCCGCCGCCGCCGCCGACGTGCCCGTCTGCCTCGATACGCGCCTGACCCGCCGCAGCGATGTGCTGACGTTCCTCACGGACGGCCTGACGGTCGGTGCGTTCGATGGGCTCGCCTGCGATGGCACCACGCCGCGCATCGTGATCCTGTCGCCGACGCGCGATGCGGTGGCGCGGGCCGCGGCCAGCGCCGCGCTGGCGGTATCCGATCCGTCGGTGCGCACCATCGAGGACGTCGGCGGCAAGCCGCTGCTGGTGATCGCCGTCGCCGACGAGGCCGCAGGGCGCGTGGTCGGGCAGATCACGCCGTGACGGCGGCGCGCCGTGGCCGCCGCCCGCCGCGGGGTCACGGTTCGGCGCGATAGAACTCGGCGACCTGCAGCGCGATCCGCGGGTCGTCGGGATAGTCGTAGTCGCGGTTGAGCAGCACGATCACCGACAGGTGCCGCGCCGGGAACCGCACGTAGTCGGTGTTGAACCCCAGCCACGCGCCGGAGTGCGCCGCGTAGGCATCCCCGTGCCACTGGCCGAGCTCCAGCCCGAATCCGTACGGGTCGCTGCTGCCATCGTTGAGCATCGCCGGCTCAAGCGCCTCCGCGTAGGCGCGCCGCGAGACCAGCACGTCGCCGTAGAGCGCCTCGTCGTACAGCGCCATGTCGCCGATCGTCGAATAGATCGAACCAGAGCCGTAGATGCCGTCGAGCTCGTCGGAGCGATAGACCTCGGGCTCGTCGCTGCTGCCGGTGTAGCTCAGCGCGATCAGGTCACGCGCCATCCGTGCGTCGTTGGGCAGCGAGAACGTGTGGGTCATGCCGAGAACGTCAAAGATGCGCGTTTGCACGAACTCGGGGAAGGTCATGCCGGAGACGCGCTCGATGACGATGGCCAGCAGATCGTATCCAACATTGCTGTAGTACGATTGATCGCCCGGCGGATAGAGCAACTTGCGCTTCCGTTTGATCACCTGCAGCAGATCATCATTCGTCGGATGGTCAGATCGCTTCATGAGCGGCTCCATGACACCGTCCGAGTAATCAGGCAGCCCCGATGTGTGATTCAGCATGCGACGAATCGTCAATGCATCGCCAAATTTCTGTAGTTCGGGGAGATAGCGGCCGACGGGATCGTCGTAGCTGAGTTTCTGCTGCTCGGCGAGCATCATGATACTCAGCGCAGTCATCTGCTTGCTCATCGATGCCAGATGAAACGCATGAGCGGTCGTCAGGGGGGTCTGCTGCTCGAGATCCGCCAGTCCATAGGCTGCCTGATGGATGATCGCGCCATCCTTGACGACCAGCGCTGCTCCGCCGGGCATTTCGGGCGTGATGAACCGCGCGAACCAGGCATCGACCTGCGCATTGGCCAGATGATATCCGGAATCATCGCCCGCCGGATCAGCATACGAATCGCGATCGTCATAGCTGCCCGGCTCATCCGGCGGGCGGGCAGGGGCATCGCTACACGCCACGAGGAGGCACACCGTCGCCAGGGCAACAATCCTGCCAGACGTCGTCATCAGGTACTCCTGTTCGTAACCGCGCCATACGCCGCCGCCATCAGCCAGCCCGGCGCTGTTTTGCGCGGCACCATCGCGACGGCCCGCATGGCCATCGTCGGCGTCGGGGCGGCGCAGCCCCGGTGATTGCAGCAGCCGCGTCACCGGGGCGCCACCCGGCACGCCGTGCGGGCGGGGCGCAGCACCGGCGCCGAGCGCCCGATACCGCAACCCGGGCGCCGGCAGTCGATCACAGCATATCGTTCAGCGACCAGTGCTGCGTCCAGCGCGCATCGATCTCATCGCGCACCCGCTGGTAGCGGATATCCGTCGACAGGCGGATCGTCGTCGGATGCTGGTTACTGGTGGCAGCATGGATCATATAGGCGCTATGCACCACCATATCGCCCACCTCGTAGTCGGCCACCAGCCAGCGCGTATCGAAGTGATCCGCCATCGCCGCCAGATCCTTGCCGACCCAGCCGCCCTCGGTCATATTCTTGTTATACGCATTGATGCGCTCTTCTGGCGAGAGCTCGGCATTCCGGACGGCGAATTCGGCCTCGAGCGCGCGCCCCATGCGATCCGAATGCTCCAGGTACACCAGCCCGCCCATTTCGACCGGCACATCACCAATCGGGATCCAGCTCGTCACCACGCTGTCGGTGCCACCCCGCAGGTAGATCAGGTCATAGTGGGCCGGCGTCGTGAAGGTATTGCCCGGCTGCGTGCTACGCACAATCTTCCGTTTGTGCAGATACACCGCACCGCCGAGGAACGTCTCATAGAACTGCCACAGGCGCTCGTGCAGACAGAACGCCTCAAACGCCGCCGTCCGCACAAACTCCATCAGCAGCCTGTCGTACAGGCCGCGGTCGATCGGTGCAGCATTCGCCAGCCCATCGGCGGGATCGCTCCCCGGCTGCAGCAGGCCACACGGCGCCAGCGTCGCGAAGAAGCGCCGCCGCAGCGCGATGATCGTCGCCGGATCGAAGAACCCCTTCAGCCACAGATACCCCTGGGCGCGATACTGCTCGTGCAGCGCCGCCAGCGGCGCGTGCGGGTCACTCGGCACCAGCCAGCCGAGCCGGCGGGGCGTGCCGGACAGCGGATACCCGTTGCTCGTCAGCGGTGGCAATGTGCGGGTCGTCATGGCGTCCTCCCATATGACGGCGCGTCATCGTACGCATTGTAGCAGATCCGCATCGTCACCTGACGCCCGTGCGCCGCGCGCCCACGCCCACGATCTGCCCGGGCCAGGCGCATATGCTATAATGCCGGCATGCGCTGTCCGTACTGCCACCATCACGAGACCGACGTCATCGACACTCGCAAGCTCCACGCCGGCGAGACCATCCGGCGACGTCGCCGCTGCGCCGTCTGCGGCCGGCGGTTCACCACGTTCGAGCGCATCGAGAGCGTCATCATCACCGTCGTCAAGAAGACCGGCGAGCGCGAGCCCTACGACCGCGAGAAGCTGATGCGCGGCGTGCGGACCGCCTGCTACCGGCGGCCAATCTCGGCGCAGCAGCTCGAAGCCTTCGCCGGCGACGTCGAGGCGGCATTCCTCGCGCTCGACAGCGCCGAAGTCGCCTCGGCGACCATCGGCGACATCGTCATGCAGCACCTGCGTGATCTCGACGAAGTCGCCTACATCCGGTTCGCCTCGGTCTACCGGTCATTCAGCGACCTGGGCATGTTGCGCGCCGCCGTCGATCAGCTACTCGTCCGCGACGATGCCCCGGCAACACCCGCACGTTCCGACCAATGATGCGATGAGGATCGACCTATGACGACCGAGGGAAGTCAGCCGGTGAGCGAGCGCCCCACCGAACCGCGCGGGATCGTCGCGCGCACGCTGAGCGATCTGGGCGCCGGCTTCCGTGAACTGCGCTGGGGTCCGGTGCTGCTCTTCGGCATCGCCTCCGGCATCCTGATGCCACTGACGCTGCTCCAGGCCGGCGTGCTCGCCTTCGTCGCCGGCATTGTCCCGGTCGGCGTCGGCCTGCTGCTGGCGCGCCGCGTACCCGGGCACTTCGGGCTCCACGGATTCATGACCGGGCTGATCGGCGCGCTGGTGGCGAGCGTCCTGCTCGGGATCGTGATCAACGTCACACCCTACGGCGCCCAGCTTGCCGCCGCCTCGGGCCTGATCGGCGTCGGCGCCGACGGTGCGCCGATCGATCCGACGACCCTCGATCCGGGGGTGCTCGAGGTACTGCTGGCACAGGCCTGGATCACCACCGGCGGGTTCATCGGCATCTCGCTGATCGTCTTCTGCACCTTCGGCGCCACCACCGCCGGGCGCGCCGAGGTGCGCAACCGCGAACTGCGCGCCGAGGTCGAGGCGCGTGGCGGTGGCCTCGAGAAGCCCGGTACCGTGCGCAATGTCGAGGACCTGCGCGGCCTCTCGCTGCCGCAGTTGGGGTCGTACGTCAATGCGCTGTTCAAGAAGAAGGGCTTCACCTTCAAGGACTACCGCTTCACACACAAAGATCGCTACCTCGACCTGTGGCTCAGCCACGAGGGCCAGCCGTGGCATCTGCGGCTGTGCGTCGCCGATCGCGTCACGCCTGGGCCGGTCGAGTCGCTCATCCAGGACATGAAGCGCGAGTCGTGCCGGCATGGTGTGGTGATCACTTCGACCGAATTCACCCCGGGCGCGACCAAGGCGGCCAAAGATCGGCCGATCGTCCTGATCGACGGCCAGACGCTCTACGACATCGCGAACTGAGAAGGGAGGAGCGCATGCAGCCTGACCTGACCAACCGCGTCGCGCTGGTCACCGGCGCAAGCCGCGGGATCGGCCGTGCGATTGCGCTGGCGTTGGCCGCCGCCGGCGCGCGGGTCGTGATCAACTATCGCGATCGCGGCGATGCGGCCGAGCAGGTGGCCGCCACGATCCGCGAGGCTGGCGGCCGTGCCGACGTGCTGCAGGCCGATGTCGCGGACCGCGAATCGGTCGACGCCCTGATCAGGCAGATCATGACGCTGGCCGGCGGCCTTGACATTCTGGTGAACAACGCCGGGATCACCCGCGACGGTCTGTTGATGCGCATGAAGGATGACGACTTCGACGCGGTGCTCGACACCAACCTGCGGGGCGCGTTTCTGTGCACGCGCGCGGCGCTGCGGCCGCTGCTCAAGAGCGCCCATGGCCGCATCATCAATATCAGCTCGGTGGTCGGTGTGGCGGGCAACGCCGGCCAGGCCAACTATGCCGCCGCCAAGGCTGGCCTGCTCGGCTTCACCCGTTCGGTGGCCCGCGAAGTGGCGTCGCGCCAGGTGACCGTCAATGCGGTCGCGCCAGGGTTCATCGACACTGACATGACCGCCGTGCTGGGCGAGGCCGCCCGCAGCGCGGCGCTCGAGAGCATCCCGCTGAAACGCTACGGCAGCGCTGCCGAAGTCGCTGCGGTGGTGTGCTTCCTGGCATCTGATGCTGCTGCCTACATCACCGGCCAGACGATCGCCGTCGACGGCGGGATGGTGATGTCCTGAGCCTGGCGCCGCCGCCGGGATCGCCGGGGCGGCCAGTCACGACGGGCTTCGCTGCGCGATGCGGTGCGGCGGCCTGGCCTCACCAGCGCGCGGCATGTGCCGATGGGGTCGATGATGATCACCAGAACGCGAGCCAGCCATGACATCGTATCCTCCACAACGGAACCGCACCATCGACATCACCGGCCAGACGGTCGCTGTCGACGGCGGGATGGTGATGTCCTGAGCCTGGCGCCGCCGCCGGGATCGCCGGGGCGGCCGGTCACGACGAGCTTCGCTGCGCGATGCGGTGCGGCGACCTGGCCTCACCAGCGTGCGGCATGTGCCGATGGGGTCGACGATGATCACCAGAAAGTGAGCCAGCCATGAAATCGTATCCTCCGGAACGGACCCACACCATCGGGGTGTTCGGCCACGGTGGCAGTGGCAAGACGACCCTCACCGAGGTGCTGTTGCTGACGGCGCACGCGGTCGCGCGTGCCGGCCGCGTCGAGGATGGTACCACGGTGACGGATTTTGACCCCGACGAGCAGCGCCTGCGGCATTCGATCAACCTCGGCGTGGCGCCCGTCGAGTGGAACGGCCACAAGATCACGCTGATCGACGTGCCGGGCTACGCCGACTTCGCCGGCGATCTGGCGGCGGCGATGCGCGTCGTCGACGGCGTGGTGCTGGTGCTCGACGCTGCCGGCGGCGTCGAGGTGGGCACGGAACTGGCCTGGGAGGCAGCACGGCTGGCCCAGGTGCCGCGGATCATCTTCGTCAACAAGATGGATCGCGAACATGCAGCGTTCATCCGCACCGTCGAGCAGGCGCGCGAACGCCTCGACGAAGCAGTCGTGCCGATGCAGTTGCCGATCGGCGCCGAGCGTGAGTTCGCCGGCATCATCTCGCTGCGCCGCCAGCGCGCCTGGCTGATTGCGCCGAGCCACGATGGCACATTTATCGAGGCCGACATTCCGGCCGAACTGCACGCCCTCGAGCAGCAGTGGCGCGAGGTGCTGATCGACCGCATCGCGGCGACCAATGATGACCTGATCGAGCGCTATCTCGAGGGTGGCGCGGATGCGCTGACCACCGACGAGCTGCAGCAGGGGCTGCGCAGCGGCATCGCCAACGGCAGCATCGTGCCGGTCTTCTGCGGTTCGGCGGCGCAGGTTGCGGGCATGGCGCAGCTGCTGAACGGCATCCTCGACAGCTTCCCCGCTGCGGCGCGCCGCCCGGTGTCGGCCCTCGAGGGTGGGCGACGCACCACGATCGCCCCCGAGGCCGCCGCACCGCTGACGGCACTGGTGTTCAAGACGCTCATCGACCCCTATGGCAAGATCAGCTATGTGCGTATCTTCAGCGGCACGCTGCTGGCCAACAGCACGGTGGTCAACCCGCGTACCGGCCGCGAGGAACGGCTCGGACAGCTGTTTGCGGTGCGCGGCAAGGAGACGCTGCCGGTGCTGAGCCTGGGCCCGGGCGAGGTCGGCGCACTCACCAAGCTCGGTGATGTGATCACCGGCGATACGCTGTGCGGCCGTGAGCGCACGCTCGCGCTCGATCCCATCGCGTTCCCGCCGACGGCACATACCGTCGTGGTGAAACCGCGGACGCGCGCCGATCTCGACAAGCTCGGCGGTGCGCTCCATCACATCGTCGAGGAAGACCCGACGCTGCATATCTCGCGTGACGCGATGACCGGTGAGACGATGCTGTCGGGCCTGAGCGAGCCGCACCTCCAGCTGATCGCCGAACGCATGAAGCGCAAGTTTGGCGTCGATGTCGAGCTCGAACTGCCCCGCGTGCCGTACCGCGAGACCATCCGCGGCAAGGCCGAGGCCCAGTATCGCCACAAGAAGCAGACCGGCGGCGCCGGGCAGTTTGCCGACGTGAGCCTGCGCATCGAGCCCCTGCCGCCCGATCCGGCGCGCACTGATCCGCTGGAGTTCGTCAATGCCATCGTCGGCGGCGTGATCGACCGCGCATTTGTGCCGTCGGTCGAGAAGGGCGTGCGCGCTGCGATGCTCGAGGGCGTCGCAACGGGCAATCAGGTGGTCGACGTGCGGGTTGAGCTGTTCGACGGCAAGATGCATCCGGTCGACAGCAAGGATATCGCGTTCCAGATCGCCGGTCAGGAGGCGTTCCGCCTCGCTGCTGCCAAGGCTGGCCCGGTGATCATGGAACCCATCTATGAGCTCGAGGTCGTGGTGCCGGATGCACACGCCGGCGATATCATGAGCGACCTGACGACGCGTCGGGGCCGGGTGCTGGGCATGCTGCCCGACGGCGACGGACGCACGACGATCACGGCGCATGTGCCGTATGCCGAAGTGCTGCGCTATGCGACGGACGTGCGCTCGCTGACGCAGGGGCGCGGGCGCTTCACCATGCGCTTCGACCACTTCGCCGACCTGCCGGCGCATCTCGCGGCGGCGCTCCAGGCCGGCCGCGAGGATCGTGGCTGAGCCACGGCGGCTGTGGCGACGCACGCCTGCGCCCCGAGGGGTGTGCGTCGCCCAGGGTGTGTGCGGCGGCCGGTGCGCGCATCCCGGGCGTGGTGCCCGCGGGTCGTGAATCACCCACGCAGGCGTGGTACGGGCCACGGGAGCGCCCCACGCTCGGGGGTGGGTCGCTGGAATGCCGCGGTGAACCGCATCCGCTGCGGCGCCTGGCGTCCGAGCCCTGGCCGAACGTCCCGCAGCACCTGGACGTGCGCGTGCCGCAGCAGAATGGCGTCTCCGCTGCCTCGCCGGGCAGCCCCGCCGCCGAACTGGGATCATCGCGGGCACCCGCAAGGGGTGCCCCCACGGGATCGCCCGCACGGTGGGGCGACCCTTGCGGTCGCCGGTGGGGGATCGGGGCGGCTGCGCCGCCAGCAGCAGCCAGAACACAGCGCCTGAGGCAGAGCGCCAGGAACGCTGACGGCGCCCTGAGCGCAACCGGCGGCGTCTTGACGCACCATGAAGCGCCGTGGTAGTATATTGGTCATGACCGGATGAGGCTATCGCAACTGGCGCCGTTGATGCCTCCCCGGTATGGCGCCGGAAAGGTCGATTCATGATCCGTGTATCCGTTGACAGCATCCGGATCAGCCTGCTGACACAGCACCGCGTCGTCGTGCTGCGCGAGCCCGAGAATCGGCGATACCTGCCGATCTGGATCGGCCCGTTCGAGGCCGACGCGATCGCCATGGCGCTCCAGGGGCACGAAGCGCAGCGTCCCATGACGCATGATCTGCTGAAGACCGTCATCGCGCAACTCGGCGCATCGATCAGCCGTGTGCTGGTCAGCGACGTGAGCGAGGGAACGTTCTACGCACGCATCGAAGCCGAACGCGACCACCAGATGATCACGCTCGATGCGCGCCCGAGCGACGCCATCGCGCTCGCCGTGCGCTGCGATGCGCCGATCTTCGTCGCCACCCATGTGCTCGATCAGGCCGGCGTCCTGTTCGATGATGAGGATGCGGCCGACGGCGACGCCGACGCGGCTGCGCCACCCGCGGCGCCCGCCGCAGCGGCATTGCCTGCCAGCGAGCCGGAGCCGTCGGCGAATCCTGCGCCACCCGCGGCGAGCGCCGAGGAAGGTCTGTCGCTGTTTCGCGATTTCATCAACACCCTGGATCTCGACGACGACGAGCGGCGGAAGAACGATAGCTGACCGCCCGTTCACGACGCGTGGCAGCGGGGGCTCCGGCTGCGCCGGTACGGTGCCGCCGCATCGGGCGTCGCCGCCGCGCGGCGCGCTGCTGCGGCCCGATGCGCCGGGCGGCGCTGGTGTTCCTGGCGTACAGTCCCGCACGCCGAAGGCTGGCCGTCCTCCCCACAGCCGTCGCATGATCCCCACGGCAGGTGCGGCGCGCGCGGCGCGGGGCCGGAGCGCCGGGCCCCACGGCTCACGGCCGTCCGGGGAGGGTTGGCCCGTAGACACACGCGATACCGCCCGCTGATACGGCGAGCGCCCGTCCAGGCGGTGCGGGATGGCCGGCCGGGGCTCGGGCGCCGCCGCCGGCCAGGCCCGCCGCGTCATCCAAACACCACACCCCCGAACGCACCCCACGGCCCACACGGCCCACGGCGCTTGCACCACACGCGCGTGGCGTGTATCGGCTGGTCGAGCCGCCGCTGCTGGCATGCCCGGCTTGCACCACACGCGCGTGGCGTTGTATAGTGGCGGCGGCACGCCGCCCGTCGCATCCTCCCGCCGCCGCGAGGATCCCCGATGGTGCGGACGACGCGGCACAGCATGTCGCGCCACGGAACTGACGATGACGTCGGTGTGGGCGAACCGTGGTGCATCGTCGACCCGACGATGCCTCGACGAGAAGGAGCGACCATTGCGAATCGTCAGCTCGGAACTCCTCTTCACGCCGACTCCGCCGCGTATCGAGCGGCTGCGCGATCTGGCGTACAATCTCTGGTGGACGTGGCATCCCGAAGCCCAGGAGCTGTATCGCCGCATCGATCCGGCATTGTGGGAGCAGCAGTATCACAATCCGGTCCAGTTCCTGCGCAGCGTCCGGCAATCCTCACTCGATGCCGCCGCCGCCGATCCGTCGTACTGCGCGGCCTATGATGCGGTGATGCAGGAGCTCGATGCCTACCTCGGCGCTCAGGACACCTGGCACGACCGCGCGTTTGGCGCGGCCTCCAGCCACCTGATCGCCTATTTTTCCGCCGAGTTCGGCATTCACGAGTCGCTGCCGATCTACTCTGGAGGTCTGGGTGTCCTGGCTGGCGACCACGTCAAGGAAGCCAGCGATCTGGGCCTGCCGTTTGTCGCCGTCGGCTTCATCTACCCCCAGGGATACTTTCGTCAGGAGCTCGATCAGAGCGGCTGGCAGTTCGCCAGCTACACGCGGCTCAACTTCGCCGACATCCCGGCCATTCCAGCCACGACCGCCGATGGACACGAAGTCGTCGTCGCCGTCGAGCTACCTGGACGCACGATCTATGCCAAGGTCTACCGGCTGCAGGTCGGTCGTGTCGCGTTGTTGCTGATGGATACCGATATCCACCCCAACAGCCCGCAAGACCGCGAGCTCTCCGCGCGGCTCTACGGTGGCGACCAGGAGATGCGCGTCGCGCAGGAGATCGTGCTGGGCATCGGCGGCGTGCGCGCATTGCGCCAACTCGGCCTGGCACCGACCGTCTGGCACATGAACGAGGGTCACTCGGCCTTTCTGGTGATCGAGCTGATGCGTGAGCGCGTCGCGAGCGGCATGTCGGCGCCGGATGCGCTGGCCCAGATTCGCGAGCAGGCCGTCTTCACGACCCACACCCCCGTCCCGGCGGGCAATGACGCATTCCCGCTCGATCTGATCGATCGCTACTTTGCGCCCGACTACGCGCATCTGGGCATCACTCGCGACGAGTTCATGCAGATCGCGCTGCAGCAGCAGCCATGGGGCCCGGCCTTCGCCATGACGGTGCTGGCGCTGCGCGGCTCGCGCGAGCACAACGGCGTCAGCGCATTGCACGGGCACGTCGCCCGCGGCATGTGGCAGTGGCTGTACCAGGGCGCGCCGACGCGCGATGAGGTGCCGATCACCTCGATCACCAACGGCGTGCATTCGGCCACCTGGCTGGCGCCAGCGCTGCGCCCGCTGTACGACGCGGCGCTCGGCGCCGGATGGGAGCGCGAGCTCGACGACCGCGCGCGCTGGGAGCGCGTCCATCAGATTCCCGACGCGGCACTGTGGCAGGTGCGCGGGCAATTGCGCGCCGACCTCGTGCAGTTTGCCCGCGACCGGGTGGCGCGGCGGCATCGCCGCATGGGCTGGGATGTCGGCACGCCCGTGCTGCACGATGATGCCCTGACCATCGGATTCGCCCGGCGCTTCGCGACCTACAAGCGGGCCACGCTGCTGTTCCGCGACCTCGACCGGCTGCGGCGCCTGCTGCATGATCCCTGGCGGCCGATGCAGATCGTCTTCGCCGGCAAGGCACACCCTGCCGATCATCCGGGCAAGCTGTTCATCCAGCAGGTGTACCGGCTCTCGATGGAAGCCGAATTCTACGGCAGGATCGTCTTCATCGAAGAGTACGACATGTGCGTCGCCCGTCATCTGGTGCAGGGCGTCGACGTCTGGCTCAACACGCCGCGCCGGCCACACGAAGCCAGCGGCACCAGCGGCCAGAAGGCCAGCCTGAACGGCGTGGTCAACGTCAGCATCCTCGACGGCTGGTGGCCCGAGGCGTACGATGGCAGCAATGGCTGGGCGATCGGCGAGGAGCGCGAATACCGCAGCGAGGAGGAGCAGGACTGGCACGATGCCGATCACCTGTATCGCATCCTCGAGCACGAGGTTGTGCCACGCTTCTTCACCCGCGACGACGCAGGCGTCCCGACATCGTGGCTGGCGACGAGCAAGGCCGCGATCGCGACGTGCGCCCCGGTCTTCAGCACCCGCCGCATGGTCAAGGAGTATGCGACGCGGCTCTACCTCGGCGTGCCGACGCTGCCGTGAGCCGGCTGGTCCCTGGTGGCGCGCAGCCGCATCCCGCGATGCGCGCCATACCGCCCGTGATATACTGATGGGACGCCCACCGTCGCCCGCGCGCTGCTGCGCCAGGCGCGAGCGGGTGCGCCGGGAGCAGCGTATCCGGCCGGTCGCGCCGGTTCATTGACGAGGAGTCATCGTGACGAGCAGTTCATCCTCGCGGTATCTGGCCGCTCTCGAACGATCGGTGCTGATCTACGACGGCGCCATGGGCACCAGCATCGATGCGTTCGAGCTCACCGCCGCAGACTACGGTGGGGAAGCGACCTACGGCTGTCGCGACTATCTGGTGCTCACACGCCCCGACGTCATCCGGGCGATCCACACGTCATTCATGGACGCCGGCTGTGATGTGCTCGAGACGTGCACATTCCAGGCGACCAGCCTGCGCCTGGCCGAGTGGGGCCTCGGCGAGCAGGTGCGCGCGATCAACCTCGCCGCCGCCCGGCTGGCGCGCGAGGTGGCCGACGGCGCTGCCGCACGCGACGGGCGGCCGCGCTTCGTCGCCGGCTCGATCGGGCCGACCGGCAAGCTCCCCTCGTCGGATGATCCCGCGCTCTCTGACATCACCTTCGCCGAGCTCTCGGCGATCATCGCCGAACAGGCGGCGGCGCTGATCGAGGGTGGCGCCGATGTGCTGCTGGTCGAGACCAGCGTCGACATCCTCGAGGTGAAGGCGGCGCTCGACGGCATTCGCCAGGCCAAGATGGCGCTCAACCGGCCCGATGTGGCGGTCCAGGCGCAGATCTTCCTGGATCTGTCGGGCCGCATGCTGCTTGGCACCGAGATTCCCGCGGTGATCGCGACGCTCGAGGCGATGCCGGTCGATGTCATCGGCCTGAACTGCTCGACTGGCCCCGAGCACATGCGCGAGGCCATTCGCTTGCTCTGCCGACACTCGCGCCTGCCGATCTCGTGCATCCCCAACGCCGGCCTGCCGATCGAAGTCGAGGGCGAAACGGTCTATCCGATGGAGCCCGAACCATTCGCGCGCATCCTCGGCGAGTTCGTCGCCGACTATGGCGTGGCAGTGGTCGGCGGATGCTGCGGCACGCGGCCGGCGCACCTGCAGCGGCTGCGCGACGTCATCGGCTCACGCGCGCCGCTGGGGCGTGAGATCGAAGCGATCCCAAGCGTATCGTCGGGGGTCCGCGCGGCCGCATTGCGCCAGGACGGTACGCTGACGGTGATCGGCGAACGGGTGAACACGCTCGGCTCGCGCAAGGTCAAGCGCCTGCTGCTGCGCGATGATTACGACGGCGTGCTCGAGGTGGCGCGCGAGCAGGTCGATGGCGGGGCGCACCTGCTCGACGTATGTGTCGCGATGACCGAGCGGGCCGACGAGCGCGAGCAGATGACGCGGCTGCTGAAGAAGCTGACGATGAACATCGAACTGCCGCTGGTGATCGACACGACCGAGGCGGACGTGCTCGAGGCGGCGCTGGCGATGTATCCCGGGCGCGCGGTGATCAATTCGCTCTCGCTCGAAGGCGGCCGCGGCGACAAGATCGACCGCACGATGCCGTTGATGGCGCGGTATGGCGCGGCATCGATCGCGATGACCATCGACGAGGCCGGGATGGCGCACACGGCCGGGCGCAAGCTCGCCATCGCGCAGCGCATCGCCGATATCGCCCGGCAGGAGTATGGCATCCCGGCCGATGCCCTCATCTTCGATGTGCTCACCTTCCCGATCACCACCGGGCAGGAAGAGCTGCGCACCGCGGCGATCGAGACGATCGAGGGCATCCGTGCGGTCAAGCAGCACATCCCCGGGTGCTTCACGACGCTGGGCGTCTCGAACCTGAGCTTCGGCGTCGCGCCACACGCCCGGGCGGCGCTCAACTCGGTGTTCCTCAATCACGCCGTCGCCGCCGGGCTGGATTCGGCGATCATCAACCCGAGCCACGTGACGCCGTATGCCGAGATCCCGCCGGACCAGATCGCGATCTGCGAGGATCTGATCTTCAACCGCCGCGAGGATGCCCTGGCGCGCTTCATCCAGTTCTTCGAGGCGCACACCGACGCCGGCACAAGCGAGAAGCATGATCCGACCGACGGCATGACGGCCGATCGCCGCATCCACTGGAAGATCCTGCACCGCAAGAAAGACGCGGTCGAGGATGACATCGATGAACTGATGGCCGAACGCCTGGGCGTCACGCTGGTGGCGTTCCGCAGCGAACTGCCCGCGGCGCCGGCCGAACCGACGGCAGTCACGCCGCGTGGTCAGGCGGCGGTGGATATCCTGAACACGGTCCTGCTGCCGGCGATGAAGGAAGTCGGCGACCTGTTCGGCGCCGGGCAGCTGATCCTGCCGTTCGTGCTGCAGAGCGCCGAGGTGATGAAGAAGACGGTGGCGCATCTCGAGCGCTACCTGGATCGCGTCGAGGGCACCAGCAAGGGGCGCGTGGTGCTGGCGACCGTCTATGGCGATGTGCATGACATCGGCAAGAACCTGGTGAACACGATCCTGTCGAATAATGGCTACACGGTCTACGATCTGGGCAAGCAGGTGCCGATCAATACCATCGTCGAGAAAGCGATCGAAGTCCGTGCCGATGCGATCGGGCTGTCGGCGCTGCTGGTGAGCACGTCGAAGCAGATGCCGCTGTGCGTCCAGGAGTTGCACCGGCGCGGCCTGGGCTTTCCGGTGCTGGTGGGCGGCGCGGCGATCAACCGGCAGTACGGTCAGCGCATCTCGTTCATCGACGAGACCACGCCGTATGCGGCGGGAGTGTTCTACTGCAAGGACGCCTTCGAGGGCCTCGAGACGATGGATCGCCTGGTGGACCCGGCGCAGCGCGCTGCCTTCCTGGCGGACGTGCAGCGCGACGCTGGTGCGGTCTGGCAGCAGCGTCAGCGCGGCCGCGTGATGCTCGCCGAGGTCGGCCGCGCCAACCTGGACGCCGGCGCGATCCGGTCGGCGGTGCGCCGCAATGTCGAGGTGCCGACGCCGCCGTTCTGGGGGGCGAGCGTCATCGACCGCATCCGGCTGGCGGATGTCGTCGAGTGCCTCGACCGCAATGCGCTGTATCGGCTGCAGTGGGGTGCGCGCAATGCCAAGGGCGCCGAGTGGGATGCGCTGGTCGTCGAGTTCGATACGAAGGTGCGCGATCTCGTGCGCGAAGCCGAGCGCGATGGCTGGCTGCAGCCGCAGGTGGTGCTGGGGTACTTCCCGTGCCGCGCGGCTGGCCACGAGCTGATCATCTACGATCCGGCCGACCGTACGCGCGAACTGGAGCGGCTGGTGTTCCCGCGGCAGCCGGAACGCGAGCGCCTGTGCCTCGCCGACTACTTCCACGGCCATGACGACGCCGGTGACGATGTGGTGGCGTTGCAGATCGTCACGATGGGCACCGCCGTCGACGCGCTCACCGAGACGCTGCAGCACCAGGGTGACTACAGCCGGTCGTATTTCATTCATGGCCTGAGCGTATCGCTGGCCGAGGCGCTGGCCGAGTACACCAACCGGCTGGTGCGTCGCAGCCTGGGGCTCGGCGACGCGCGCGGCAAACGTTACTCGTGGGGGTATCCGGCCTGTCCGGACCTCGAGGAGCATGCCAAGGTGTTCCGGCTGCTGCCCGCCGAACGCATCGGCGTGAGCCTGACCGATGCGTTCCAGCTGGTGCCCGAGCAGAGTACGGCGGCGATGGTGGTGCACCACCCCGAGGCGCGCTACTTCTCGATCGGCTCGGGGCGCGAACGCGCCGAGGACGATGCCCGTGCGCTGGCGTGAGTCTGGCTGCTGCGTTCCGGCGGGCGTCCGAATCGCACGTGCGGCGCCACCCGGGCGGCACACCCCGGGGCGTGCCGCTTCGGGGGGCCATAGACACCTCCGACAACGCCTGCTGATGCGGCAGGCGTACGCCCAGGCGCTTCCGGGATGTCCGGCCAAGGCACGGGCGCCAGGCGCCGCAGTTGGCCAGGCTCGCCGCGGCATCCCAACAATCCCCGGGCGTCGGTCTCCCCACCGGCGCGGGTGCCCGGGATGGTTGCCCACGGGCGCCCCCACCGGTCGCCCCACCGTGCGGGCGATTCCGTAGGGGCACCCCTGAAGCCTACCCCCGAACGGAAGCAAGCCGCCGCCCGCTCGGCGCGGCCGGCTCAGGGGTGCTCGGCGAGCAGCGCCGCGACGGCGGCGTCGAATGCCGGGGCGGCGTGCCAGGCCAGCAGGTGGCCGGCGGTGGCGCAGCATACCTGCCGGGCGCGTGGCAGCGCCGCCGCGATGGCGGCGTGATGCTCGGGCGGGCAGAATGGGTCGGCACCGCCCTGGCAGAGCAGCACCGGCGTCGCGAGCGTCTCCAGGCCGGGGATGGCGTCGGCATGGCTGGCGGCGAGCGCCGCCATCGCGGCGATGACACCGTCGGCGAGCATGGGCCACCAGTCGGCCCCGTGCGCGCGCTGCATCGCGCGGTGCCACTCGGGCGCCAGCCCGGCGAGCTGCCGGCGATGTGTGGCGACGATGGCGTCATCGACGAAGCGCACGATGCCGTCGAGCACGAGCGCCCGCACCCGGCCAGGGTGCATCAGGGCCGCGTTGGCGGCCGCCATGCCGCCGACGCTCATGCCCACCAGCACGACCGGAGCGTCGTGCTGGGCGAGGATGTCGGCGACGGCCTCGCCCTGCCACTGGATGTACGCGCGCGAGAATAACCCCGCCGGTCGTGCCGACCCGCCGTGCCCGAGCAGATCGATGCTGGTCACCTGACCATGCACGGCGAGCCGCTGCGCCAGGCGCCGCTGGCTCGCCGCCGTCATCGTGTTGCCGTGAATGAGGATCAGCGGCGGCCCGCAGCCGATCTGCTCGGCGGCGACCGGGCCGTGTCGTGTGGTGAACAAAGTCGGCGCGGCGGCATGCGGCGCCATCAGCGCTGCCACCGACGCCACAGACGCTTGCCGGTCGTGCTGGCCCAGTCGGCGATGGTGTGCGCCGCGTTCCCGGTGATGAAACCGCCGATGAGCAGGCCGGCCTGGTGGGGGTTGCCGGCGATCCCCTCGATGATGGCGCGCGTCATGATGACGTGGTAATCGCGCACGACGACGCCGAGTTGGGCGAGGCACCAACTGACGCCAAGGAACGCGCCGACCAGCACGCCATAGAAGTAGATCAGCTTCAGGAGTGGCGCGACAACCAGGCTGTGGCTCCAGAAATGACGGTGTGGGATGATCCACATGTACGGCCGCCAGATCCAGCTCAGGATGCCCCATCGTCGGTGAATCGCCGAGTCGATATCCAGATCGGGTGAAAACAGGACGCCCGAGACCATATGCGCAATGGTGAACAGACTGGTCCCGAGCGCAGCGGCGTCCGCTGCGACGACCGTCAGACCACCGTAGACCAGCGGTGCCAGGGCAATGCCGCTGATGAGCGTGATCCGATCGTGAGTGGTCGCATCAGGCATCAGTTGGCCTCATCTACTCAGATGTCCAGGCCAACGAGATGACGATGGTCGTTGTGCGCATTGAGATGCCATTCGACGCGTCCATCCCGCTCGATGACCCGGCGCCAGTGTGTGATCGCAGTATTCCGTACGTGAAACGAATTTCTGGCGCGTACCTGTGGTCCCAGCTGCATCAGATAAAAGAATGACACTTCGATCACGCCACCATGACAGACTACGACGATGCGCTGGTCGGTGTGGCGGGCGATGATACGCTCGAGCGCTTCGGATGCTCGGTGCTGGAAGCTGGCCCAACTCTCGCCTTCTGGTGCCAATGGCGTGAACAGTTCACGAAAGAATGCAGCGAACCCCGGAAATTGCTCGCGTGCCGCACTGAGGTGCATCCCATCGGCCAGCCCTGGCCTGATCTCGTGGAGTGCATCATCCCACTGGATCGGCAGACCCAGCGCACGCGAGACGTGTTCTGCCGTCATCGCCGCTCGTGGCAGGGTGCTGGCATACAGCACATCGGCAGCGATCTCGCCGAGTGCCAGGCGTTGTTCGAGCGCCTGCGCCTGAGTCAATCCGGTGGGCGTGAGCCCACGACAGCCCTTCATGCCGCCGACGATCGGTTCGACGTTGGAGTACGCTTCGCCGTGGCGGATGAGGTACAGATGCGTCGTCATCGTGTTCCTGTTCTCTTGGTTGACCAGCCAGCAGATACGTGCCGCGCCATCGGTCGTTCCTGGGCGTCCGGACGGCCGCCGGCACTGATCCGGCGCGACGGGCCGGCACGGTACGCGCCGCCTGCCGCAGCCATGCCCGGTCGCACGGCCGACACACCGATGCCGGCGCGCGTCGTGGCGACCAGGCCGCCGGCTACGCGGCAGCCATCACCAGACTACCACAGCCCGGCGACATTGGCGCGACGCACCGGCTCTGGCCGTCGGGGCGCACGCCATGTCGCGGCGGCGCTCATCGACCCGCAGTGACCACCCCAGACTGTCGCTGCCGCGGCGTCCCGGCTGGCGCGCAGATCAGCGTGGCCGCATCCGCCCTGCGATGCCCGCCATCACCGGCGGCGCCGGGACAGCGCCCGGGGATGCGGGCGGCACTGCCGCGGCGTATCACGGCGACCCGCATGCGCCAGCCCTGGCACGCCAGCCTGAACGGCGGCCTGCTGGCGGCCGCGGCACAACGCATCAGACATCGGGCGCATGGCCGGTCACCCCTCCAGATCCTGGAGGTGACGATAGTCATTGTGCGCATTGAGGTGCCAATCGATGCGCCCGTCCTTGATGCGTCGGCGCCAGTGGGTGATTGCGGTATGGTGAACGCCAAACGAGTTTCTGGAACGCAGCTGCGGCGGCAACTGCATCAGATGAAAGAACGATGCTTCAATCACGCCGCCATGGCAGATCACGACGATGCGTCGCTCGAGGTTGCTGGCGATGATGCGCTCGAGCGCCTCAGACACGCGCAGCTGAACACTGGCCCGGCGTTCGCCCTCGGGCGCCACCGGGGTGAACACTTCGGCATGGACGGTGCCGAAGCCGGGATACTGCTGGAGCGCGTCACCCTCGTACATGCCATCAGCGACACCTTCGCGCAATTCATGCAGCGCGTCATCCCACCGGATATCGTCCTCGTTCAGCTTCAGCGCCGGCGCCACGATCCTGGCGGTCTCGCGCGCCCGCGGCAGCGTGCTCGCATACAGCACGTCAGCCTTGATCGGGGATCGTGACGATCCCAGATAGGCTGCGAGCGCATGGGCCTGGGCCCGGCCATGCAGCGTCAGCCCACGACAGCCGTTGATGCCACCGAAGATGCGCTCGACGTTGGTGAACGCCTCGCCATGACGGATGAGATACAGGTGCGTCGTCATCGTGCCCCTCCTTGTGCAGGACGATCCGTGGCCCGGCGGCTGCAACTGCCGGGGCCGGCACGCCGCCGCGGCGGCCCGGATCACGGCAGACCGGCAGCACCCACCGGCATGCGGACGCTGCCGATCCGGCTGGTATCCTGCGCCCGCCGCGCTCCCCATGCCGGCGCGCGCATGGCCGGCAGCGCCTCACCGACTGCAGGCTGCGCCCATCAGCCTGCGCTCACGCCACACCTGAGCCTTCCTCCAGCCCGTGGAGATGGCGATCATCGTTGTGTGCGCCCAGATACCAGACGACGCGCCCATCCCGCCTGACGTGCTGGTACCGGTGAGTCAGTGCCGTATGGCCGACCTCGAACGAGTTGCTCGACCGCAGCTGTGGCAGTAGCCGCATCAGGTGAACGAACGACGCCTGAATCACGCCGCCATGGCAGATCACGACGATGCGTCGCTCGAGGTTGCTGGCGATGATGCGCTCGAGCGCCCCGGACACCCGCAGCTGAACACTGGCCCAGCTCTCGCCCCCGGGCGCCACCGGAGTGAACACCCTGGTATGGACGGTCTTGAGTGCCGGATACTGCCGGCGCGCGTCGCGGCGGCGCATGCCATCGGCCACGCCTTCGCACAATTCCTGCAGCGCAGCATCGTACTGGATCGGCACATGCAGCGCCGGCGCCACGATCCCGGCAGTCTCGCGCGCCCGCGGCAGCGTGCTGGAATACAGCGCATCGGCGGCGATCGCGCCGCGCTCCAGCCGCCGCCGAAGCTGCTTCGCCTGCCGCCGGCCTGCCGGCGTGAGCCCGCGACAGCCCGCCACGCCGCCGATGATATCTTCGGTGTTGGCATATGCCTCGCCGTGACGGATCAGGTACAGGTGCGTCGTCATCGCGTGCCTCCGTGCCAGATCGGTGGCCGGCGACGCAGAGGGCAGCACGGGCCAGTCTATCCGGCGCCATCCGCCGCAGACGCGTCAGCGCGCGACAGCACGCGGGACGCGATCAGCGCCGCGCCGACGCGCCAGCACAGCAGCATCGCCGCGATGGCCGTCAGGCTGACCAGGGCGAACGACAGCGGAATCGCGCGCTGCAGCATCATCGCGCGGATGAGCAGCCCGAGCGGCACGGCGGCGAGCACCGCGATCAGCGTCGCCCGCGCCGCCGCCACCGGCCGATGGACCGCCGGCCGATAGGCACCGGCGAATGGCGCCACAACGAACCAGGCGATCACGAATGGCAGGGCCGTCAGCAGGGTAGCCCCCAGCGCGGCGAGACCGCCGGCAGCGCTGTGACTGCTGCGACCGATCGCGGCGAAGCCGACCAGTACGCCGGCATCGCCGAGCGCCAGCAGCGCGGCGCGGCGCCAGGCGTGCCGGCCGAGCATCAGGCCCCTCCCATGAGCGTGATCACCGTCGCCTCCGGCGGGCAACCCAGGCGCAGCGGCGCGCCAGCGACGCCGCGCGAGACATACAGCGTCGTCGGGCCGACGCGATACTCGCCGATGGGGTAGCGCGTTCCATGGCGTGGCAGGCTGAATGGGCCGATCCGGGGCAGCCGTAGCTGCCCGCCATGGGTATGGCCCGAGAGTTGCACCGCGATCTGGTGGCGTGCCGCCAGGTCGACGACGTCCGGCGCATGCGCCAGCAGCACACGACATCCGCCTGGCGGGACGCCCGCGAGCATCACCGCGAAATCGTCGCGGCCATGCCAGATGTCGTCGAGGCCGAGCAGCCAGAACCCGCCCGCCGGCACAGCGATCCAGCGCGACTGATTGCGCAGTACGACGATGCCGGCATGCCCGAGGGCGGTGACGACGTCACGCGCCTCCGCATCACCGTCGTGGTTGCCGAGCACCGCGTAGACCCCCAGCGGCGCACTCAGCCCCGCAAGGCGTGCGCCCAGCGTCGGGATCGCGTCGGCGAACGCGATGAAGTCACCGGTGAGCACGATCATGTCGGGCCGCTCGCGCTGCATCGCCGCGATCGCCCACGCGACGTTCGCCTCCGCGTAGTGGTGCCCGAGATGCAGGTCGCTGATCTGGCCGATGCGCAGCCCGGCGAGCGCGTGCGGCCAACCCGCCGGCCGGAGCGTCACGCGCTCCAGCACGGGCCGCGGCGGTTCGACCAGGGCAAGGTATCCCAGCCCGGCGGTGCCGAGCATCCCTAGTGCAACCCCGGCACGCCACCGGTGTCGGCCAAGCGCCCACAGGCTCGCCGCGGCGGCGAGCCCGGCGCCCGCCACCCACCAGGGGTTGACAAAGAGCTCCGGCAATGCTGGTGCTGCAGCGGCCTCGGGGGGGCCGGCCATACCGAACGGTTTGCTCATCCGGGCGATCACTTCCACGAATCAGGCAGCACTCGTGGTATACTGCCGCGCATTCGATCCATCGGCGGACTGGGCGTCCGGGAACAGTATATGCGGAAACACCCGCGCGTGGCGCGCCGGCCATCCCGATTGCTGCGTCGATTCGTCATCAGCGCCATCGTGATATTCGGCGTGATAGCGCTGGCGCTACACGGCATCGCCAGCCTGCTGCGCCCGGCAGTCGTCGCCGATCCGCGGCCGGGGGCGGCGCAAGCGACGGTCCTCGGCGGCACGACACTACTGGTCCTGGGGGTCGATGCGCGTGATTCGCTGGATGATGCGGCAGCGCGCAGTGACACCCTGCTGCTGGTGCGCCTCGAGCCGCTGACCGGTCGCGTGGCGCTGCTGTCGTTGCCGCGCGACACCCGGGTGACCATCGCCGACTACGGCGACGCCAAGATCAACGCCGCCTACGCGCACGGCAGCGTCAGCGCACAGGAGCGCTACGGACCGGCGGCGTCGCCCGCCCAGGGCGGCATGGCGCTGGCGGCAGCGACGGTCGCGTCGTTTCTCGACACGCCGGTCGATGCCGTGCTCCAACTCGACTTCACAGCCTTTGCCCGGGTGGTCGATGCGCTCGGCGGGATCACCGTCACCGTGCCGCGACGGATCGTCGACGACGCCTACCCGACAGCAGATCGCCAGACGACGCGCGTCGTGTTCGAGCCCGGCGAACAGCAGATGGATGGCGCCACGGCGCTGCGCTATGTGCGGACGCGCCACGCGGACAGTGATTTTGGCCGGGCTGAGCGGCAGCAGCAGGTCGTCGCCGCGCTGCTCGCGCAACTCCGCGGGCGCGCCCCGCTCGGCGCCATCGGCCTGCTGCGCGTGGCCCCCGAGATCATGGCAGATGCCGTGCGGACGACGCTTCCGCTCGATCGGGCCGACGCGCTGCTGGCGCTGGCGCTGCTGGCCTGGCGCTTCGATCCGGCGTTGCTGGAGCGGTTCGCCCTCGCCCCGGAGACGGTGCCGATCGTCGCGATGGAGGGCAGCGACATCATCTGGGAGCATGCCGCGGTGCGGCGCCTCGCCGCCCAGTTCCGCGCCGGACGGAGCGCCGCCGACGAGCAGGCGCAGATCCAGGTGCTCAATGGAACCGGGACCAGCGGACTGGCGCGCCGCGTGAGCGAGGAGTTGGCGGCGGCGGGGTTGCTGGTGCTGCCGCCGGCCGATGCGGCGCGTGCGGATGTCGCGCGCAGCACGGTGTATCTGGCACCCGCGGCGCCGCTGACGAGCCGGGCCGTCGCCGAACGGCTCGGCATCGGAATCGAGCCGCGCGATCGTTCGCCGGACATGATCACGGCAGCGGGCACGGTCGTGGTGGTCGTCCTCGGCGCTGACATGGCGCCGCGGTGACCGGCGCGGTGCCTGGCGGGCGCCGCGGGCATGCCGGAGCGCCGTGTCCGGCCGCGCGGCGCTCGCCGGCACCGGACACCGATCAGCCGCGTGGTTCCGGGCAGGGCGGGCGCATCGCGGGCCGCATCACACCATGGCGCAGCAGCACAAATTGCGGCGTGTCCGGTTGCCATCGTTCCATCTGGCGACTATAATGACGACATGCGATGGCGACAGCGCACGCTCCGGTGCGTGTCCTGCGCACCGGCCCATGCGATGGTGGTCTGATGAGTGACATGCTGACATTCTATCCTGCCGGTGCTGCCCCACAGGTCGGCGCATCGCGCGACGACACCCCGCGCGAGCGGCGCTACTTCGTCTGGACCGTCGGATGCCAGATGAACATCTCGGATTCCGAGCGACTCGAAGCGGCACTGCAAGGGGTTGGCTACGCTCCGGCAGAGCAGCCATCCGATGCCGGGTTCATCGTGCTCAATTCGTGCAGCGTGCGCGCCTCGGCCGAGGAGCGCATCATCGGCAAGCTGAGCGAGATCCAGCGGCTCAAGCGCGAATTGCCCGACACCACCGTCGTCCTGTGGGGCTGCATGGTCGGCCCCGACAACCAGTCCATCTTCCGCGAGCGGCTCCCGATGGTCGATCATTTCGTATCCCCGTCGGCAGTCGACGCCGTCGTGGCGCTGGCGCCCAATCCGCGCTACCAACTCGACGAGCCGGCGCTGCCGGTCGCCGACTGGAGCCATCCGCCAGTGTCGGTGCACGTCCCGATCCAGTACGGCTGCAACATGAGCTGTGCGTTCTGCGTCATCCCGCTGCGACGCGGTCGCGAGCGCAGCCGGCCGCTCGACGAGATCGTCGACGAAGTCCGGCGGATCGTCGCACGTGGCGCCCGCGAGATCACGCTGCTCGGGCAGATCGTCGACTCCTGGGGCCACGATCTGCCCGGGCGGCCGGATCTCGCCACACTGCTGCACGCCGTGCACGAGGTTCCCGGCCTGGTGCGGCTACGCTTCCTCACCTCACATCCGGCCTGGATGACGGATCGGCTGATCGAGGCGGTGGCCAGCCTGCCGCGCTGCATGCCCGAGATCAACCTGCCGGTGCAGGCCGGCCACGACGATATGCTGCGGCTGATGCGGCGTGGCTACACCGTGGCGCGCTACCTGAGCCTGGTCGAGCGCATCCGCGCCGCGATGCCGCACGTCGCCATGGTCACCGACATCATCGTGGGCCACCCGGGCGAGACTGCCGAGCATTTCGCCGGGACGCAGCGGCTCCTCGGGGCGGTGCGCTTCGACAAGGTGCATATCGCAGCATACTCGGCGCGCCCCGGGACGCGGGCCGCGCTGCTCGAGGCTGATCCGGCGCAGGCGGTGCCCGAGGGCGAGAAGCAGGCGCGCCGCGTGGCGCTCGAGCGGCAGCAGGAGCAGATCGCGACCGAGCGCAACCAGCACTTCCTCGGCACCACCGTCGAGGTGCTCGTCGAGGGCGAGCACCGCGGCAAGTGGCGCGGCCGGACGCCGGGCAACAAACTGGTGTTCTTCAGCCATCCGGCCGACATGACCGGCCAACTGGTCCGGGTGCAGATCGACGCGACCGGGCCGTGGTCGCTGCGCGGCAGCCTGGCCGGGCCAGTGGAGCGCGCATGAATCCGACGACGGTTCGCGGTCGGGTGCCACCCTGGCAGATCGCGCTCGACATGCTGCTGGTCATCATCGCCACGGTCGGGCTGGCGACGGTGCTTACCGTCGGGCTGGTCGCCTTCCGGCTCGGCAGCACCGGATCGCCGGAGGCATCGACACCCGAGGCGCTGATGCGCCTGATCGGTGCCGACGGCATGCTGGCGGTCATCGCGGTGCAAAATCTGTGCTTCGCCGCGGTACCGCTGGTGCGCATCATCTGGCTGCGCCGCGAGCCCTGGTCGGCGCTGGGCCTGCACGCCGGGCAGACCGGGCGCAACATCGTGCTCGGCGGCGCGCTGGGCATCGCGCTGCTGCTGCTCAACGGGCTGATCGGCGCGCTCTTCCAGGCCGCCGGCGTCACCCAGAACCAGGCGCAGCTCTATCCGCTTCTGCCGGGCGACCGGCTCGGCCATCTGCTGTTCTTCATCGGCGCGGCGCTGCTGGCGCCGCTCGGCGAAGAACTGCTGTTCCGTGGCTATCTCTTCAGCACCGTGCGGCCGTACAGCCGCACGCTGGCGTACCTGTTGAGCGCGCTGGCATTCGCCCTGGCGCACGGGCTCTCGGCCACCGAGGGCGTCGTGGTGCTCCTGACCACGACCTTCGCGATCGGGATCGCGCTGGCCGCCGCGCGGGAGCAGACCGGCAGCCTGGTCCCCGCCATCGTGGCCCACATGGTCAATAATGCCGTCGCGGTGAGCGCGCTGATCGTCTGCGTCGACAGCCCGGCGCCGGCGTGGTGCCCAGCCGGCTGACCACGCGCCGCATCCCGGAGCCCGTCCGTCGCGAGAGTACACGACCGTCAGAGTCTATCAAAGGAGTGCCCGTTGGCCAGGCAAGAAGAAACATTCCGCGCGCGTCACCGCCTGCAGAATCAGGCGATCGAACTGGCGGCGAACAACCAGTGGGCCGCAGCCGTCGAGGTGAATCTCCAGATTCTCGAGCTCGGTGCCGATGTCGATACGCTCAATCGCCTGGGCAAGGCGTCGTTCGAACTGAATCAGCTGGAGACAGCCCGCGACTATTACCGGCGGGGGCTCGAGCTGGCGCCGAACAACCCGATCGCCCGCAAGAACATCGATCGCCTCGATGAGTTGCTGTCCCGGCCGGGGACGCTGCCAAACCGCAGCGGCCGGGCGCGGGTCGATCTGCGCATGTTCATCACCGAGATCGGCAAGACGGCGGTGACCCAGCTGATCGACGTGCCGCGCGGCCCGGCCCCTGTGGTCACCGGCGAGCGCGTCGAGGTGCGCCTCGATGGCACACGGGTGCACGTGGTGGATTCCGAGGGTCATGTCATCGGGCGCATCGAGCCGAAGCTGGCGCAACGTCTCGCCGAATTGATGCGCGGCGGCAACCGTTATGTCGCTGCCGTGGCGTATCTGCAGCGCCAGCAGATTCGCGTTCTGATCCGCGAGATCTACCAGGACCCCAGCCAGCGCGGGCGGGTATCGTTCCCCGGGACGCTGAGCGAGGGGGCGATGCGCGGCTACCCCTCGGGGATCTCGGTCGATGAGTACCGCGAGGAGACCGAGGACGACGAGACGCCTGATGAGCCCGAGGAGGTCGAGGACGACGGGTTTGGCACGGAGGACGATGAGATGCGTCCGCTCGAGGAGCTCGAGCCGGAGTCCAACGATGACGACGACGACGCGGGCGAGAACTGAGCGTCCCGGGGGTATGCGGCGGTAGTCGCGCTGGCGCGGTTACCGGCCGAGGCGTTCGGCCAGGCTCCAGAGGCCTGCGCCGGACAGCGCGATGATGCCGAGTGCGGCTGCCAGGCGTTCGCTGATGGCGATCACGGACGGGTGGGCGCGCGCTGCGCCTGCGCACCAGAGCGCCAGGCCGCCGACCGGCAGGGGCAGCAGCCACGGCGCCGGTGGCTCGTGGGCGGCGATCAGCCCCAGCCAGGGGGCGGCTGCCAGCACCAGGTGGCCGGCGCCGCGCAGCAGGCCCAGCGCCTGGTGCAGCGGTGCGGCGGGCACGGGGGCAGGGTTGCGCACCAGCCCCGGCAGCGCCAGCGCCCAGGCGGCGATCCCCAGCCAGAAGCACGCCTGCTGTGCCGGCGTGGCAGCCGCGGGAAGCACCCATGCGCCCGCCGGCATCAGGCCGCCTCCGCTGGTCGCGAGGCACGCGAGCGCCAGCAGCACCGCCGGGTAGGCGCCGAGCGCAGCGCCGAGCCCGGCCCCGCCGACGCGCCAGCGTGGCCATTCCAGCAGCAGCAGGATCACCAGCAGATCGGCACCGTAGCGCAACGGTGCGAGCGGCGGCGGGGTGCTCAGCGCCAGCGCCAGCCACGTCGCCGCCAGCATGCCGTGATCCGCCGGCGCGGCCGGCTGGAGCGGCACGGCGCGCCAGCGCAGCACCAGCGCGACCAGGGCCAGTGCGATCCCGGCAGGGTAGCCCACGAGCAACGCCGGCGAGTGCCCCACCGCCTCGATCAGCTCATTCGGCGTCATCGCCTGCCCCTCGCGCCGGACGGCGGAACCAGTCGAGCCACCAGACTGCCGGCACTGGCGCGGCGGTGGCTTCGGGCGGCGGCGGCGCCGCCGGCAGCAGCGCGCTGATCGCCACCATGACGGCGCCCAGCGCCAGCATGAACAGCAGCGGCGCGGCGATCACCTCGCGGCGTGCGGCATCGAGCAGCGCGAACCCAATCCACGGCCGGGTCGCCAGATCGCCGAAGACGGTCAGGCCAGCCTGCAGATGTTCGATGGTGGCGGGGAGCAGGCTCAGCATGATGCCCATCACGCCGAGCAGCGTCAGCGGAACCGCGCGCCAGTCGTGGCGCGGCGCCACAGCATCCCGCCGGTTCAGGTGCATGGCGCCGAGCGCCAGCCAGACCAGCGGCAGCACCGGCGCCGCGCCGCCGGCGACCAGCGCGCCGCTCATGGCCCACGCGCTCGCCAGCAGCAGGACGAGGCGCATCGTCGCGCGCCAGCCGTGTGCCGGGCTGCTGTCGATCGCCAGCGCTGCCAGCAGCGCGAGCAGCGCCGCCGTCATGCCCGCACCGCTGGCCAGCCCCAGCCCGGCCAGCACACAGCTGTGCAGGTACGCCCGCTCGCTGGCATACGCCGGGCGGCGGCCTGCCAGTGCGGCGCTGGCCCACCATCCCGCCGCACCGATCGCCAGCGGCAGCAGCGACCACGCCGCATCCCAGGGGCCGTAGGCCCACGAGCGCACCAGCGGCACCAGCCACATCACCGTGACGAGTGGCGCTGCGTCGTCGGCCGCAGCACGCCGCGCGAGCGCCGCCAGCAGCGGCGCCGTCGCGGCAGCGACCAGGCCCGCGAAGGCCACCGGCGATACCGCGCCGGGCGGTGCGCTGCCGTCGCTGAACCAGCCGCCCTGCCAGACGATCAGCGCCGTGCTTGCGGCCAGCGCCAGCCACGTGGCGCGCTCCCGGCGCGGCGCGCCGCGCCGCGCGATGCAGCCGAGCAGCGCCAGCGGCGGGAGCAGCACCAGCGGCACGCATGCTGCCGCCAGCGCCAGCGCCAGCGGTGCGCCGCCCGGATGGCGAACCGTGGGCCGCAGCGCCAGCGCCCCGGCCACCAGCGCCACCCAGCCCAGCGCGACGGCATCGACATACAGCCAGGGCGACCATGCCAGCGGCGCACCGCGGACCAGTTGGACGCCGAGCAGTGCGCCGCCCGCAGTCAGCCAGGCCAGCGTGCGCGGCGTCGGGCGCCGCCAGGCGCGCCAGCCGTTCACAACGGATCCGGCAATGCCCACGCCGACCCGACGCGCAGGACAAACGCGTGGTCGATCGGCGTGCGAAACGTCAGGACGATGCGCACCAGATCGGGCGCCGGCTCGGCGTGGCGCATCTGCCAGGTGCGATGCCCATCGGCGCCCGGCTCGATGATGATCGCATCGTCGCCATAGCGCATCACGCCCCGGCCCCGTCGCAGGAAGATCACTTGCCCCGCCACCGGCATCAGCGCCGTGCCGTCGGTCTCCCAGATGCCGCCCGGACGAACGTCCAGCGCCACCTGCGCTGTCACGCCGTCGAGGCCGTCGAGCGTGCGATAGCGCAGCGCCAGGCCATCCTCGCGCAGATGCAGCGTCAATGACGATTCTGCGGGGGGGACACGGCGCAGCCGACGTTCGGACATCTGCTGCTGCCAGGTGGCGGGCGGCACCGGCCGGCCCAGTGGGAGCTCGTAGGCCGGGCGACGTGGATCATGCCGCCCATATGCATGCAGCACCACCCCGCCGTCGACCGGGGTCAGCGCGTCCGCGACAAACCGCCCGACGCCGAAATACGTCTGACTGATGCGCAGGCTGACCAGCTCGGCAGCGCCATACGACATCGCGAGCAGGTGGCTGGTGTCACGGAAGGCGGTCACGCTCAGCGCGCCGCGGCGCGCACGCCAGGCGCCGTTGACCGGCAGCAGATGGACGAAGGAGTCGGGCAGCGGCGCGTCGCCCGGGCCGATGTCGCCGAAGCGCAGCAGCACCCAGCCCAGCCACATCAGGTCGCCCAGCCCCACCTCGTCGGCGCTGCGCCACAGCAGGTGGGCCGCCGCCGCGAAGCGCGGATCATCGCCGAGCGCCGCCGCGTGCAGGTAGCACGACGCCAGGCCGAGCGGCACCCGGCGCGTCCCATGGTCTTGCCGGCGCGACAGGCCGGTCTCGGCCGTCCCGTCGGCATGCAGCAGATGCAGGTCGAGCGTCAGGTTGCGCCGCACCGCCTCGCGGACATCCGGCGCGTCCCAGCGTTCGGCGAGCAGCAGGAGCGAGCGATCGGTCACGCCATCGTACACCCCGATGCTGCGCTCGAGAAACGCCCCGTCGGCGTCAATATCGACGCCTTCGGCCAGATATGCCTCGATCGTCGCGGCGACGTCGAGCCCGGGGCAGACTGCCGCCGCCTGGGCCAGGGCCGATGCGATCACCCAGCGGTGATTGGGGGTATGGAAACCACCATCGGCGCAGATTCCCGCCACACCGCGGCGCACGACCTGGCGGACGGTGGCCAACAGCGGCTGCCACGCCGGATCGTCGGCATATGGCGCAGCCAGTTCGAGCACGACACACAGCGCCTGGACGGCGAAGCCGGTGTCGGGGCTGGAGTCGTAATTGGTCGAGAGCAGATCGATCAGGCCGCTGGGGCGCTGGGCGCGCGCTACTGCGGCGGCGGCGGCGGCGGCGCGTTCGAGCAGCAGGGCGCGCCGTGCCGGCGTGCCGGCGATGCCACGCTCGCACGCCACCGCCACCAGACTGCACCCCACCACCAGCGGCACCGTACCGCCATGGCTGACATCGGCCAGCCCGGTATCCGGCGCGATGATCGCCCCGTCATCGCGCTGGCCCGGCGCGTGCACCTGCCGGCGCAGCGTCAGCGTCAACGCGTCATCGAGCAGCGCCATCACCCGCCGCGTGTCGAGCGGTGCTTCCATTGCCGGGCAGCCTCCATCATCAGCGCGGCACGAGATCGGTCGTCGCCGTGAGCATGCGCACCACGGCGGCGATCAACTGCGCCGCATGGGTCACGTCGCTCAGCTGAATCATCTCGTTGGGCGAATGCATGTATCGGTTCGGAATCGACACCACCGCCGTCGCCACCCCCGCCCGCGTCAGATTGATCGCATCGGCGTCGGTGCCGCTGGCATTCGGCCCCGCCGAGACGGTGTACGGAATCTGGTGGTCGGCCGCAGCGGCCAGCAGCAACTCGAACAGCACCGGGCTCGTCACGCCACCGCGCGACAGGTTGGGCCCACTGCCCAGGCGGACATAGCCGTGCGAACGGCGGCTGGCATTGGGGTGATCGGTGGCGAACGTCACATCGACCGCGATCGCCAGTTGTGGATCGAAACCGAACGCGGCCGTGTACGCGCCGGCGAAGCTCGTCTCCTCGTGAGCCGTCGCCACCGCCGCCACCGTCGCCGCCGGGCGCTCGGCGGCGAGCAGCCGCAGCGCCTCGAGCACGGTGAACGCACCGATGCGGTTGTCAATGCTCCGCGAAGCGATCCGGCCATGCGGAAAGTCCACCGGCGCGGCATCGATCACGCCGACCGTGCCGATGCGCACCAGGGCCTCGGCTTCGCTGCGGTTCGCGACGCCGATGTCGAGCCACAGGTCATCGAGCTCGCTGACGCGCTTGCGCTCATCGGCGCGCAGCAGGTGGATCGGGCGCTTGCCGATGACCCCGATCACGTCGCCCTGCAGCCCCAGCAGCCGGATGCGCTGGCCCACCAGCACCTGCGGGTCCCAGCCACCAACCCCCACGATGCACAGGAAGCCGTCATCGTCGATGTAGCTCACCATCACGCCGATCTCGTCGATGTGCCCGGCCAGCAGCACACGTGGCGCGCCGCCATGCAGGATCGCGAACGAGTTGCCGCGCACGTCGGCGCGGACTTCGTCGGCGAACGTCCCGGCTTCGGCACGCCAGACCCGCGCCGCGGCGATCTCGTCGCCCGATGGACCGGGAGCGGTCAGCAACTGCTTCAGAAATGCGACCGATGTAGCCTCCATGCGGCGCTCCTCTCGAGATGATGGCATCGCGGTACGATCCGCGCGCTCAGTAGGCATCCAGCTCAATCAGGCGGTCGTCATCGATGCCGAAGTAATGCGCCAGTTCGTGCAGGACGGTCTGGCGAATCTGCTCGCGTCGCTCGGCAGGATCCGGGAAATCACGTTCGAGAGGCCGGCGAAAGATGGTGATGACGTCCGGCATGACGACATCGGCACCGGCGCGCTCGGTCAGCGGCACACCCTCATACAGGCCGTAGATCGTCTCCCAGGGGCGCAATCGCAGGCTGCGGCGCTGTTCGCGGCTCGGCTTGAAGGTGACCTGGAACGCGACGCCGCCGAGATGGCGGCGGAAGTGCGGCGGCAGTGCGGCGATGGTCGCGGCGATGGTGTCGTCGAAGTCGTCAGCCTGCATCGGCGCTCCCGTCAGCTATGGCGCGCCGCGCTGGCCGCGCGCCCACGGTGTGGCGATTATACCGACGACGCCCCGGCGGCGTCAATCACCCATCACGCTCGCCCGGGTCCGGCGGTAAAGCAAGTGTCACGAGTCGTAGTCTCACTCGTGCGTGATGGAGGACGAGCCTATGTCGGAACACCCGGTGCGCTTGCGCGAGCTGCCGGATCACGAGAAGCCGCGTGAGCGCCTGATCGCCCTCGGCGCGACGGCACTGTCGGACGCCGAGTTGATCGCCATCCTGCTGCGCGTCGGCATCGCCGGCGCCAGCGCCACCACCATCGCCCAGCAACTGCTGCGCGACGTGGGAAGCTGGGATGGGTTGCAGCGCATCAGCGTCGCCGAGCTCGCCCGCAAGCGTGGACTGGGCAGCGCCAAGGCAGCACAGCTCAAGGCGGCGCTCGAGATCGGACGGCGCCTCACCTTGCATGCGGCGCAGGAGCGTCCGCAGATCCGCAACGCCGCCGACGCGGCACAGCTGGTACAGCTCGAGATGAGCCATCTCGATCAGGAACAGCTGCGCACCATCTGCCTCGACACCCGTAACCGGGTACTGCGAATCCAGACGGTCTACGTCGGCAGCCTGCACAGTTCGGTCGTACGCATCGGTGAGATCTGTGCGACGTGTCAAGCGGCCTGAGGACATGCTCGCCACGTGCGAGCCTGGTGTTCCACCACCAGTCTCCTGGGCGGTGCCGCGGCATGGCAACACGCCGTGGCGAGCCCGCCGACGACGTATCCCGCGGCCGACAGGCCGGCAGCGGCGCCGCGAGGCGCGGCTGTGTCCGCCAGCATCCGGCGGATAGGGGCAAGGAGGGATGGGAATGGTCAGCACATGCGAACGCTCGCACACGCCGTCACCGAGCACAGGCCAGCGATGCGCACCGGCCTCGCCAGACAGGCATTGCGGTCGGCACCGGGGCGGGATCTTCCCCGGTCGTGGACACATCAGACCGCCGGCGGAAAGAGCGGACCAGACTCATCCGGGTTCTCGGGCTGAACACGGCAATCCCGTAGCGCTCCCGCGTCACTGGCGTCGCGCGGGTAGGGCACCGCGAGGGCACCCGATGGCGCTGCGGGGACAGGATGGCGGAACACGCGAATGCCGGGCGGTAATCGCCCGGATAGGGGTTGCGCGCGAGCAACATCACCCCACGCGAAAGCGGGCAGACGTCCGCCGGGTCTCGCATCACGAGAATGTCTGACGAACCGTCTCAGGAGGAATTGCAGATGACGGCAGCACTGCCTGCTGGTGCCACCTCCCATGGGGTGGGCGACCGGCGCCCGATCGATCGGGCACGCGTCGATCACGTCGTGCGACGGCTCCAGGCTCGTATCGTGAAGGCTACTCAGGAGGGGCGACCCGGCAGGGTCCGGGCGCTGCAATGGTTGCTGACCCACTCGTTCAGCGGTCGGGCGCTGGCGGTGGCCCGCGCGGCCGACGCGCCCGATGGGTGCGTCGCGGGCATGGATCGGGAGCTCTGGCCGACGGTGGCGGCGCGGGCGCTGGCGGTGCGGCGCCTGCGGCGGCATGGCTATCGGCCAGCGCCGGTGCGCCGGATCATGGTGGCGCAGGCAGATGGGACGGTGCGCCGGATCGGGGTGCCGACGCTGCGCGATCGGGCGATGCTCTGGTTGCAGCGCCTCGCCCTCGAGCCCGTCGTCGGCGCGCCGGCTGGCCTGCCGGATCGTGCGACGATGATCGCGCGCGCGCACGCGCTGCTGGCCACGCAGCGGCAGCTGCGCTGGGTCCTGATCGGCGATCTGGCCGCAGGTGCGGCGCGCCTCAGCCCACACTGGCTGGCGCGCATGCCGCTGGATCCGCTGCTGCGACGCGCCTGGTCGCGGTCGGGGCAGCTTCTCGGCGCCGGAAGCGCCGGCGGCGACTCCGGCGGCGTGCCGGGGATCATCGCCCCGCTGCTGGTCGATCTGCTGCTCGACGATGTCGCACGGCAGTTGCGCCGATCCGCGCCGATGCTGGCCGACGATCAGCATGCCCACGTCCTGCTTGGGCACGCCGGGCAGTTCATCGTCGCCGGCGCCTCGCGCGAGGCGCTCGAGGCGCTGATCATGCCACGGGTGCGGCAGGCCCTGGATGCCTGCGGCCTCGCGCCCGATCGCGCCGGCCTCGTGATCCGACCCGTCAGCGGCGGATTCGAGTTTCTCGGCCAGCACATCCGACGCGTGCGCGGCCGGCTCGTCGTCGGCCCGGCGCGTACCAGCATGCGCCAGCTCCTGACGCAGCTGCGCGCGCTGGTGCGGTGCAACCGCGGCAGTTCGGCCGGGCGCCTGGTGCAGGTGCTCAATCCGCCGCTGCGCCGCTGGGCACGCCAACACCGGTTCGTCACCGGCAGGCGGGCGTTCGCCGACGTCGACCACGCGCTGAGCCAGGTGGTGTGGCGCTGGGCGAAGCGCCGTCACCCCAACAAGTCCCATGGCTGGATCTTCGCCCGGTACTTCTGCCGTGCCGATGGCACGCGCGGTTTTCACGGCGAGCATGCTGGCCACGGCCTGGCGCTCTACCGCGCGCGCGATGCCGCCATCGTGCGCCTCGCGGCTCCACGGCCTGGCCGGTCAGGGCACGATCCATACCATACGGCGCCGGCAGGCCGCGCCGGCGCAGACCTCCAGCGGGCAGCCGCGTCCCCATCGGGGGCGTTCGCGAGGCTTGAGCCGGATGACCGGCAACGGTCACGTCCGGTTCTCAGGGGGGGAGGCACTGGCGACGCTGGCTCCCTACCCGACTCAAGGAAGCGCTGCGCCTCAACAGCGCAGCCATGATCATCGTGCATAACGTGCGACGTGCAGGCGTCGCGTGCAATTGCTCGACGCCCGTACGGGTGATTGAGCCTGCTGTTCCGTCAGCAGTACCCTGGGGCGGCGGCGGGGTGTGGCAACGCACCGCGGCGAAGCCCGCCGACGACGTATCCCGCAGTCGTGCGACTGGCAGCCATGGCCGTGAGGTCGGGGTGTCGCCGCCCGCATCCGGCGGCGCGGGGCAAGGGTGGATGGTATGGTCAGCACAGGCGAACGCTCGATAAACGCCGCGACGATGCATGAGCCCGCGATGCGACCGGGGCTCGCGCCAGTTGGCGCTGTGGTGGGTTCAGGGTCTGTTATGTGCCCTGACACGGACCGACGACACCACCGGCGAAGAGAGCGGACCTCACCCATCCGGTTGCATGCGATGAACACGGTAAGCCCGTATCGCTCCCGTCAGGGTGCGCCAGCCGCGAGGTGTGGCGAACGTGGTGCGGGTAACGGATGGTGGAGCAAGCGAATGCCTGGTGGTAATCACCAGGATAGGGGTTGCGCGATCCGCAAGATCACCCCACGCGAAAGCGGGCAGACTTCCACCTGGTCTCTCGGCACGAGGCCCGGTGACCTACCGTCGGATGGAGGCAGGGCAGTTGATGGCACCAGCCGGTGCCGGTGCGGCCTCCCATGGCTCGCTGCCCGTCACACGATCGGTGCGACGGCAGGTGGCATGCGACGGCGACACCGCATGATCGTGCAGGCATGCTGGCCGTGGCACGCGCCACGGCCGTCGGTCGCGTCCCGTCATGGGGCGTTCGAGAGGCTTGAGCCGGATGACCGGAAACGGTCACGTCCGGTTCTCAGGGGGGTGCGCGCCGGTGACGGCATGCGCCTACCCGACCATCCCAGTGGCGATCCGACGCCATCGCCCGAAGATGCAGCAGTGACTGCACAGGTCATCGAGGCAGGCAAGCTCCTCGATGTCGATGTTCTGGATCGTGCGCCGTGGTGGGGTGGCGCAGGCTGCCCCCTCAGGTGTGTGTCGCAATGCTCGGTGACGAGCCGGGTTCCTGCCGGACCCGAGCCTGACCAGGCGGGCGATGGGTGTGATACCCCCCATGGTCCGAAGCCCTGGGAACACGTGGTGGCGACTGCCGTCCGGCGCGGTCGCCGACTGCCAGGCTGAGTGTGTTGATGACGAACAGGTGTGAACGCCCGATTGACCCGCCGGATATCATCATCTCGCCCGTGTGGCTGGACACGATGGGCGAGCGACAGCCTGCCTGCGGGAGCGCCCGGGGATCCAGGGGCACGATCCGATCGGCAGGAGCATCGGATCGGGGCTGTCACCCCTGCCTGGTGCAGGGCATGGCGGATAGGGCGCGTCTTCCTTCATGCGATGACGGCGATACACACAACACGGGAAGGTGTGCAGGTTGTCCCCAGTGGGGGCACGGCGGGTATGACGCCTCGATGCCTGCACACTGGCGGAGCCGCCGGAGTAGTCTGCGCCGGGGAAAGCCCGGTACGTGGCGAAGGGCGGCAGGTTCTACGGCCGATGTCGTTCACGCGGAGGCTCATATGATGACGCCGACGGAATTGTGTCGGATGCAGGTCTCGGGGCTGCGACGACGGCTGGCGCGACGTGCTGTCGCGGATCCCTCACATCGGTTTTCGAATCTCGCGGATCTGTTGACTTGGCCGCCATTGATGCAGGTTGCTGCGGCACGGCTGGCGCAGCCACGCGCGCTGTGCCGGCTGATGGGTGGCGGGCATGTGCACGAGCAGCGGCCGATGCGGCCCGGCGTCGCCGGAGTGCGCGCGGCTGCACCGCATGTGGCTGGTCTGGCGCAGCGCCGGCTGATGATTCAGCTGGTGCTCGAGCCAATCATCATCGGGCGCGCCGGTACAGCCACCACGTGCCGCCTGCCCATCCCGAGCGACGCGGGGCACGCTGGCGCCGCGCCCCCGGCGCCGCGCGCCGCATGCTGGGTCATCCATGGCGATCTGGCTGCGTGCGCTGGCACGCTTCGGCCCCGCGTCGCGCTGCGGCTGCTGCGCCAGCGCGTCGCCGACGCCCGGTTCATCGCGGCGGTCTGGCAGGTGCTGCGCGCCGCTCCCGCCGGCACGCAGCGGGCAGCGGCGCCGCAGGCGGCCCATCCCGACGACGGCCTCGCGGCGTTGCTGTGGCAACTCTGCCTGCGCGAGATCGATGCCTGGTGGTCGGCTGGTGCGCGTGATGCCGCGGCGCACGGCCCGCGTCCAGGGCAGCGCGGCAGCGCCTTCGTGGCAGTCTGGTCGGGATCGCGCAGCGGTGCGCTCGGACGGTGCCAGGCACTCCGCCAGGCGTGCGCCGGTCGCCTCGGGCTGACGCTGCCCGAGCGGGCCGTGCGCATCGCCCGCGTGCCGGCCGGCACCGGCGGCGCTGCCGTCCGTGGCACGACGATCACGTGGAGCCATCCGGACGAACGGCGGCTGCGTCGGCGAATCAAGGCGCTGACGCGGCGTGCCACCACCGGGCGCAGCGTTGCTGCGGTGCGGCGGGCACTGCATCGGCTGGTCGCTGTGGCCGAACACCATGGCACCGCGACGACGCCTCGCGCGCTCCGGCATGCGCGCGAGCGGTATGTCAGGCTGAGGCTGATGCGCTGGTTCGCCAGCAAGACGCGCTGCACGCACCGGACGGCCGCGCGTCGGCTGAGTGGAGTCGTCGGACCAGGCGCGCGTGCGCTGCGCACGACGCCAGTCGACTGCTATCGTGGTGGGCATCGGCTCATCCTCCAGGCACAGTCACGCAGCGTGCGCGGCACGACTGCACGAATCACCGTGAGGGGAGACAGGAGCGGCGCGTCAGATCACCACCGTAGGACTGGAGAGCCGGATGCGTCGAAAGATGCACGTCCGGTTCGGTGAGGGGTATGGAGAGACGGGCGTGTACCACCACGCACCGCGCTCTGTGCCTACTCGACACATTGTGATCGGAGCGAATCGGTATGTGAGCTTGCGTGAACGCGGCATCGGGCGCTGGTAGCCCATCGCCGCGGTCATCCGCGGAGCGCGGGTCGGCGGGCACGCCGGCCTGTGCTCCGGCGGCATATCCACATCTCCACGACCGCGGGCGGCGGGCGCGCCACGACAGGCGCACCCGCCCGGCGTGTGCCATGCGGCATCGGGGCCTGGTCTCGGCGCAGAACGCATGGTGCCGCGCCCGCGCGCCGGTGACCAGCATCCCGGTAGCCGGTGCCACGCGCGCCGGGTGCCCCGCGCCCACGATGCTCGGCGCGCGTGCGCCAATCCGGCGTGCGCCATGGTGGCGTCTGCCCGGTCATGCGGCACAGCTCGTCAGGCGCTGATACCCGCATCCCGCGGCGCGCCCTGCAGGAACGGTATGCCGAGGCGATGCGCTGGAACCATCCCCGGCGCCGCTGGCGTCGCCGTCGGCGCACCGGGGAGCGCGGTCGCCGTCGGTGGTCCCGGCGCCGCTGGCGTCGCCGTCGGCGCACCGGGGAGCGCGGTCGCCGTCGGCAGCGCGACCGTCGGTGGTGGCGCAACGACACGACATCCGCTCCACCAGCATGGATTTGCTGCGATGAACGCACGGATCGCCTGATACTTCACCGCCTCACTTCCCTGCTGCGTCGCCGCCTCCTGGGCACCCCACGAGCCGAAGCGGCCGTATGGTCGGAAGATCGCCTGATAATGCATCATGAGCGTCCCGCCGGCGGCACGCCAGGCGGTCAGATAGTCGCGGTACAGCTGCCCCATCCGCGGATCGCGGTTCGCTGCGACGAAGAGGTCCTGAATCTCGCGGTAGGGCGGGCATCCCGGATCGGCATTCCAGTCGTCGCACGACGTGCCCAGCGGCGACACCGGCGTCAGGTGCTGACCGGCCTCATAGGCCACCAGCATGATCCCATAGCGCTGCGCGACCGCACGGTTCTCGGCGGCAATCGCCATCGCCGCCGCGATCGCCCCGTCCGGCGCGTCGGGCGAATCGAGCAGCGAGCCGGTCCGAAGCTCTTCGAAGAGCTCATCGAGCCCACCATTCGGGCTCCTGATCCATGTGCGCAGCTGTTCGAAGTGGCCGCCCTGGCTCGCCGGCAGATCGCTGATGTAGCCGCCGAAATACGGCGCAACCGCCAGCGCCGACATCTGCGCCGCGCACGACTGGCCGCCGCGTTCGGCGGCATACAGCGGGCACGCCAGCGCTTCGCTCCCGGCGAACCCGAACGGCCCGCCGGGCATCACACAGCGCACACGCTCCGCGTCCGCTCCCCAGACTTCACGCCAGATCGCGCAGATTTGTGCCGAGCGCATCCCCACATAGTTCATGCGTTTGGTGAAGCGCGAGATCGGTTCACCGTTGAACGTGTCGCCCGGCCAGCGCGCAACCGCCCATGCCTCGATCTGGTTTCCCGACAGCGAGAAGGGATAGGCACCATTCCAGACCTCGTTGGAATACTCGACCCAGATCGGCAGCGTCGTCACCAGTTGTTCGCGCGCAAGCCGGGCGAACGCGCGGACATACGCATCGTCGGCCCAGTACGGCATATTCACCCATGGTTCGGCGCCCAGCAGGTTCGACACCTCGAAGATCAGCTCGATCGGCGGAATCCTGGTCCAGCCATCACCCCACAGCGCGTCCTCGACACGGCTGCGCCTGGCCCACGGCTCGGCGTCGAGCACCTCGACCGTACCCTGAAACTGCATGAACCGCAGCGTGCGGTATGGCTGCAGCGCGCGCAGCAGGAGCGGATGGAAACGCAGCGCATCGCCGAGCTGCTCGAACGCATGAAACGTGCCGGCGGGGCAGTCGGCGGCGCCGGCCGCATAGGCAAACGGCGAATCGCCACAGATCCCGCCGGGCGGCAGCACCCGCAGGTTGCGCAGATGGTTGGCAGGATCGATCTGGCTGATCCGGATGCGCAGCAACGAGTCGTGTTCGGGCGTGATGCGGATCACATCGCGCCCCGGGCTGCGCGATACCGGCACCGCGAACGGCGCGAAATCGTAATCGATCTGGGCGCGTCCATCATAGCGGATGACCCAATCACCTGCGGGTAACGTCCGTCCAGCACCATTGAACAGGGCCAGGGCCACATGTGTGAAGCGCCGGCCTGGCCGGTTGCCGAACGAGACCACCCAGCCGTGCTCGTCCAGCACCAGATCGCGCTGCTCGCCGGTATCCCAGGTGTAGCCGCACGACTCATCGCATTGCGTCAGCCAGTTGCCCGCAGTCGGTCGTTGATCGACCAGCCAGAGCATCTCGGGCGACCCCAGTTTGCCGACGTTCGTTCCGATCGGCGACTGCGATGCAGTCCCGATGACATCACGCGGTTGCTCATCGGGGGGCGTCAGGCCGCGCTGTGGCACAAACCACATGGCAGCCAGCGCACCGATCATGATGAGGCTGACGACCCCCGCCAGCCGGGCCCACCGTGCCGTGCTTCCGACCATCACGTCCTCATCTCTGGCATGCATTGCCCCGACGTCGTATACTGGCCGCGCCCCGGCGTGGTGGCCGGGCGCCGCAACGAAGCGTCGCACCATCCTGCATCAGGATCCCCGATGCCAAACTACGCTGCCGCAATCATCGGTCTGACCGGAATCGCCGCGCGCCGGCCCACCGAGCCGGGCGATGTGCCGCTCGCCGGCGCGATGCCCGGCTCGCACGCCGCCGCCTATCACCGGCACCCCCAGGCAGCCGTCGTCGCCGTCTGTGATGTTCGCCCGGCGATGATCGCCCAGTTTCAGCAGACATGGCGCGATGTCTGGCCGGAGGTGCGTGGCTACACCGACTATCGCGCACTCCTCGCCGACGAGCGTCTCGATCTGGTCAGCGTCTGCACGCCCGACCATCTCCATGCCGACATCACCGTCGCGGCGGCCGCCAGCGGTGCCCGCGCGATCCTCTGCGAGAAGCCGATCGCGACAACCCGCGCCGACGCCGATCGCATGATCGCCGCTGCCGAAGCGCACGGCGTGCTGCTGTCGATCGAGCACACCCGCCGCTGGTCGCCGATCTATACCCGTGCCCAGCAGTTGGTGCGCAGCGGGCGCTACGGCGCACTGCGCGCCATCCACTGCCAGATGGTCGGCCCGCGCGCCATGCTGTTCCGCAACGGCACCCACGTCATCGACATCATGTGCGCATTCGCCGCCTCGGATCCGGCATGGGTCATCGCCGACCTCGAGCCGGGCTTTGATCACTACACCGCATATCAGAGCGATGGTGGGCACGATCCGGCCACCGATCCGGCAGCATCGGCCTATGTGCACTTCGCGAATGGTGTCCGCGCCTTCTACCATAGCATGAAGACGCCGTTCGCCGGGATTCAGTTCGATCTGTTCTGCGATTCGGCCCGCATCGAAGTCACCGACGGCAGCCTCGTCGTCGTCCAGGTCGGCGATCATGGCCAGTGGTCGCGCACCAGCGTGCCACACGATCACTACATGGCCGCCTACCAGCTTGGTGCGGTGAGCGAACTGATCCGGGTGCTCGAACACGGCGGCGACCTGGTATCGTCCGGGCGCGAGGCGCGCAAGACCGTCGACATCATGCTGGGCATCCTCGAGTCGCATGCCGGCGGTCATCGGCGCGTGCCGCTCAGCCAGTGATGCCGCTGCTGCCCCAGGCCTCTGGGACGATCAGCCCTCCCGCCGGCGACCGGCCTCCCGGCGGGAGGCAGCCGGCCGGGCACGGTCGACGCATGCTGCGCGCTGCGCAGCCGGACGCCCGATTTGCCGAAGTGACGGTTTTGTGATATATTGCACTCACCAGACGAGCCCGCGACACGAAAAGGCTGGTGAGGTGGTGACAAAGTCTCGAGACCCGCTCACGGCTGCGTGTGGAGACTCCCCGACCACTGGTCTTGCGTCCAGCCACGCGTACCCTTCCTACCTGAACGAGCACGGCGATCCAACCGAACCGACCGAAGGGCGGAACGGAGCGGTCGCGATCGATATCAGTGCGTTGCTCAGCGCGGCCAACGACGCATTGCTCGCCAGTGATGATTCACACGACACCGACATTGATACCGACCTTGATGCCGAACAGGTCGGCATCGACGACCCGGTACGCGTCTATTTGCGCGAGATCGGTCGCGTCAGCCTGCTGACCGCACAGGAAGAGATCATCCTGGCACAGCAACTCGAGCGCGGCGAGCAGGCGCACGTCGCACTCGAAACGGTAGCCACCTGCAGCCCCGCCGAGCGCGTCCAGCTCGCGCGGCTCGTGCAGGATGGCCTGCTGGCACGCGAGCGGCTGATTCAATCGAACCTGCGCCTCGTCGTATCGATTGCCAAAAAGTACATCGGCCGCGGCATGTCGTTGCTCGACCTCATCCAGGAGGGCAACATCGGGCTGATGCGAGCCACCGAGAAGTTTGACTACCGGCGCGGTTTCAAGTTCTCCACGTACGCGACGTGGTGGATCCGCCAGGCGATCACCCGGGTGATCGCCGACCAGAGCCGGACGATCCGACTGCCGGTGCATGTCGGCGAGACGATCAACCGGGTGATGCGATCGAGCAGTCGCATCCAGCAAGCCACCGGGCGCGATCCGACCCCCGAGGAGATCGCCGAGGATCTCGCCATTCCCGCCGAGAAGGTGCGCCGCGTCCTCGAGGCTGCCCGACAGACGATCTCGCTCGAGACGCCAGTGGGCACCGAGGGCGACTCGGTCCTCGCGGATTTCATCGAGGACGGCCGTGAGGCGACGCCGATGGAGAGCGCATCGAATCACATTCTGCGCGAGCAGATCGAGATCGTGCTCCAGAAGCTGCCCGAGCGCGAGCGGCGCATCATCCAGCTGCGCTATGGCCTGCACGATGGTCATTACCGCACCCTCGAGGAAGTCGGGCGCGAGTTTGGCATCACGCGCGAGCGCATCCGGCAGATCGAGGCGCGCGTGCTGCGCAAGCTGCGACATCCCTACTACGGCCATGGGCTGCGTGGCTACCTCGAGTGACGCGCGCATCCGCCCCGAGCGGATGCCGCGCCCATCCACGCCATGATCTGGGCCCTCGCCGATCTGCACCTGTCGCACGCCCGCCCCAAGCCGATGGACATCTTCGGCGCGCGCTGGCGCGATCACAGCACGCGCATCGCCCGGGCGTGGCGCGAGCGGGTCGCCGACGACGATCTGGTCCTGATCGCCGGCGATATCTCGTGGGCGATGAAACTCGACGACGCGCTTGAGGACCTGCGCTGGATCGACGCGCTGCCGGGGCGCAAGATCATTTCGCGCGGCAACCACGACTACTGGTGGAGCGCCGAGCGCACGCGGCGCACGCGGCGCATGATGCCACCAGGCATCAGCCTGCGCGAGGCCGATGCTGCGCGGCACGACGGCGTCGTCATCTGCGGCTGCCGCGGGTGGACGACCCCCGACACGCCGGGCTTTCAGGAGAGCCGCGACCGGTCGTACTACGAGCGCGAGATCGTACGGCTCGATGCCGCGCTCGCCGATGCCCGGCGCCTCGCCGACGGCGTGCTGCCGATCATCGTGATGCTCCACTTCCCGCCATTCGTCTCCGGGCGACCGACCGCCTTCTCGGAGCGGATCGCCGCCGCCGGCGCGGTCGCCTGCGTCTATGGCCATCTGCATCGTCCGGACGACTGGGCCACCGCGACGCAAGGCCGCGTCGCCGGGGTATACTATCAGCTCACCGCATGCGATTACCTCGGCTTTGGTCCGGTGGCAGTGCGTGGGCTGCCGTCAGCCGGGCAGCGTGCCGGCATCAGCCCGCCCACCGATATCCCACCCTCCAGATAGAACGTTTGTCCGCATTTCAGTGGACAAACCACGCTCCCCGCGGTATAATGAAGTGTTACACCAGCAATTGAACTGTCGACCGGGTGCCGTCACGGCTGCGCCACCCGGCGACTGAGGAGCATGCGATGGAGATCGGGATCATCAGGCCACGCAACATCACCGACGAAATGCGAACGGCCTACCTCGACTACGCCATGAGTGTAATCATCTCGCGTGCCCTGCCCGATGCCCGCGACGGTCTCAAGCCGGTCCAGACGCGCATCCTCTACGGCATGTGGGATCTGGGATTGCGCGCCAATCTGCCCTACAAGAAGTGTGCGCGTATTGTCGGCGACATCCTCGGCAAGATGCACCCTCACGGCGACCAGTCGGTCTACGATGCGCTCGTCCGGCTGGCGCAACCCTGGAACATCCGTTACCCGCTGGTCGACGGGCAAGGCAACTACGGCAGCGTCGACGGCGACCCACCGGCAGCGATGCGTTATACCGAGTGCCGGCTCACGCCGATCGCCGAGGAGATGCTGCTCGACATCGAGCGTGACACCGTCGACTTTCGTGACAACTTCGACGGCACCTACCGCGAACCGACGGTGCTGCCATCGCGGCTGCCCAACCTGCTGCTCAACGGCGCCAGCGGCATCGCCGTCGGCATGGCCACCAACATTCCACCCCACAACCTCGGCGAAGTCTGCCAGGCGCTGGTGCATCTGATCGACAACCCGGACGCCAGCACCGAGGATCTGATGCAATTCCTGCCCGGCCCCGACTTTCCCACCGCCGGCATCATCCTGGGCGACGAAGGCATCAAGAACGCCTACGCGACCGGTCGCGGGCACATCACGCTACGCGCGCGCGCCCACATCGAAGAAGCCGCGCGTGGCGCGTTCCACGTCGTCGTCACCGAATTGCCCTACCAGGTCAACAAGGCGCGGCTCCAGGAGCGCATCGCCGAACTGGCAAAGGAGCGCAAGGTCGAGGGCATCCGTGATGTGCGCGACGAGAGCGACCGCAACGGCATGCGGCTGGTCATCATCCTCAAACAGGATGGCCAGCCCAAGAAGGTGCTCAATGCGCTGTTCAAGCACACCCAGATGCAGACGACCTTCGGCGTCAACATGCTGGCGCTGGTCGAGCGGGGCATGCAGCCGCGGCTGCTGACGCTCAAGCGCCTGTTACAGGAATACATCGACCACCGGCGCGATGTCATCCGGCGTCGCACCAGTTTTGATCTCGAGCGCGCCCGTGCCCGCGCCCACATCCTCGAGGGCCTGAAAATCGCCATCGATCGCCTCGACGCGATCATCCAGACGATCCGCAATGCCGAGTCGGCCGAACGTGCCCGCACCAACCTGATGGAATTCTTCGGGCTGAGCGATCTGCAATCCCAGGCCATCCTCGATCTGCAACTGCGCCGGCTGGCGGCGCTTGAGCGGCAGAAGATCGACGAGGAATATGCCACCGTCATCCGGACCATCGCCGAACTCGAGGACATCCTGGCCAACCCGCGGCGCGTCGCGCACCTGATCAAGGACGACCTGGGCATGCTGCGCCAGAAGTACGGCGACGGCCGGCGCACCCGCATCGTTCCCGATGCCACCGGCGACCTGAGCGACGAAGACCTGGTGCCTGATGTCTCGATATTGATCACTCTGACGGACCGCGGCTACATCAAACGTCAGTCGCCCGATATCTACCGGACCCAGCGCCGCGGCGGGCGCGGCATCATCGGCGCACCGACGCGCGAGCAGGACGTGGTGCGGCACATTCTGGCGTGCAACTCGCTCGACGATCTGCTGTTCTTTACCGATCGCGGCAAGGTCTACCAACTCAAGGCCCACGAGGTGCCCGACACCAGCCGCACTGCCCGCGGGCTGCCGCTGGTCAACCTGATCGCCCTCGAGCCCGGCGAACTGGTCACGACGGTGCTGGCCGTCCCCGATTTCGACAAGGCCGAGTACCTGGTGATGGCGACGCGCCGTGGCAAGATCAAGCGCACCCTGCTGCGCGAGTATGCCCAGGTGCGCTCAAACGGCCTGATCGCCATCGGCCTCGAGGACGGCGACCTGCTCGGCTGGGTGACCTTGAGCCACGGCCACGAGGATATCCTCATGACGACGGCATTGGGGCAGACGATCCGTTTCGCCCAGCATCAGGTGCGCCAGATGGGGCGGCCGGCGGTCGGCGTGAATGGCATCAATCTCGACGCCGCCGATGAGGTCGTCGGCATGGATCTGGTGCACGCCGGCATGACGCTGCTGGTCGTGACGGCGCAGGGGTTTGGCAAGCAGACGCCACTCGAGCAGTACCCGGTGAAGGGGCGTGCGACCGGCGGCGTGATCACCATCAAGCTGCGCGACCGCGACCGCGTCGCGGTGGCACGGGTGGTCGGCCCCGACATGCTGCTCACCCTGATCACCGCAGCGGGCATCGTGATGCGCACCAGCGTCGCCGGTATCTCGCAACTCGGCCGGATCACCCAGGGCGTGACGATCCTGAATGTCGGCAAGGGCGATCGGCTGGCTGGCTTGTGTACTGACGAGCCCGACGAGGAGGAAGGGCGGAGCGAGCGCGTGCTGATTGGCCTCGAAGCGCCGGCGCCGGCATCCGACGAGGCGTGAGGAGTTGCGGCGGTGAGCGACGCGGCAGAGCTGTTGCGCCCAACCGGGTCTGGCCGGCCGATCCGTGCCGCCGGCGCGGTGGTGTATCGCCAGGCGGCCGCGGGATACACTGCCGTGCTGCTGATCCGCAAGCGCACCGGGCTCTGGACGCTGCCCAAGGGGCGGATCAAGCGCGGCGAGACGGCCGAGGACGCGGTGCTGCGCGAGGTGGCCGAGGAGACTGGGGTGCACGGCGCCGTTCAGGCGGAGGTGGCCCGCGTGCGCTACGTGACGCCGCGGCGCCGGCCGCCGCGCGAGAAGCAGGTGACGTACTTTCTGGTGCGGGCGCTGGACGCGGTGCTGTCGCCGAATGCTGCCGAAGCGATCGTGCGGGTGCGCTGGTTTACGCTGCGCGCGGCCTGGCAGCGCATCGGCCGGCAGCGGGTGCGCCAGGTGCTGCGCCAGGCGTCGCGCCTGCTCGCCGGGCTGGCGCCTGGCTGACGCCGCTGATGTGGGGTGGCCGGCCGGTGGGCGCCGGCATGGCAGATGCCCGGGAGTGACGCGATGATCGCCTCGTTGCGTGGTGTGTTGCAGGAGCTCGGCACCGATCATGCGGTGGTCGAGGTGCATGGCGTGGGCTTTCTGGTGCTGGCGCCGCGCCCGGTGCTGCGCGAGCTCGGCGCGGCCGGCACGGTGGTGGCCTTCGCGACGTCGCTGCAGGTGCGCGAGGATGCGCTGACGCTGTATGGCTTTGCCGATGCCGAGCAGCGCCGCCTGTTCGAGACGCTGATCGGCGTCAGCGGCGTCGGGCCAAAGGTGGCGCTGGCGCTGCTCTCGTCGCTCGATGCGCCGACACTGCGCCAGGCGATCGCTACCAGCGATCTGGCCCGCCTGGCGCGCGTCCCGGGGATCGGCAAGAAGACGGCGGAGCGCCTGGTGCTGGAACTGCGCGGCAAGCTCGGGCCGGCGGCGGCATCGGCTGCGCCGTCGGCGACGGCGGCGCTCGATGCCGAGCTTGCCGGATTGCTGGTGTCGCTGGGCTTCAGCCAGGCCGAAGCTGCGACGGCGGTCGCGGCGCTGCCCGCCGATGCGCCGACCGAGCTCGATGAACGATTGCGCCAGACGCTCCGCTACTTCGGTGGGGCCTGAGGGGAGTGGCATGAAGCTGGTGTTGTGGGATATCGATGGCACCCTGCTGTACAGCGGTGGAGTGGCCGGGGCGGCGATGCGCACGGCGCTGACCCGGGTGTATGGCCGGCCGTCGCACGATGACCGCCGCAGCTATGCGGGCAAGACCGACCAGCAGATCATCCTCGAGACGTTTCCCGATCGCGACGCGACGGAACTGCTGGCACGCCTGCCGGAGTTCGCCGCACAGTATCTGGCGCTGCTCGAGGCGCAGGCGCAGGAGCTCGCCGCGCGCGGTGGGGCGCTCCCGGGGGCTGCCGCGGCGCTGCGCCACCTGGGCGCGCTGCCGGTGGTCCAGACGGTGCTCACCGGCAACCTGCAGCCGGTGGCCGCGCTCAAGCTGCGCCTCGTCGGCCTGACCGGGCATCTGCAACTGGCCATCGGCGCCTTCGGCAGCGATCATCATCAGCGTAATGCGCTGCCGGCGATCGCGCTGCAACGCGCTACCGCATCGCTGGGACGCCCGTTCGCCGCGTCGGATGCGGTCGTGATCGGCGATACGCCCAATGATGTCGCCTGCGGCCGCTTTGCCGGCGCACGGACGGTGGCGGTGGCGACGGGGCCGTTCGGCCGCGAGGAACTGGCAGCGCATGCGCCGGATGCCATCCTCGATGACCTCACCGATCCTGCGGCGCTGGCTGCGGCGGTCTTCGGCACGGCATCATGAGTGCGCTCCCCCGCATCCATGTCTCGATCGCCGGGAATATTGGCGCCGGCAAGAGTACGCTGGTGTCGCTGCTGGCAGCGTCCGCCGGTCTTCAGCCGTTTCCCGAATCGGTCGCCGATCATCCCTATCTGGCTGACTACTATGTCGATCCGTCGCGCTGGGCGTTTCACTCGCAGATCGCATTCCTGACGCAGCGCCTCGAGCAGCATCGTGCCATCCTGGCGCATGCCGGGCCCGTGTGCCAGGAGCGCAGCATCTACGAGGATTACGCAGTATTCGGCACGACGCTGTGGCGTCAGGGCATGCTGAGCGAGCGTGATTTCCGCATCTACGAGCGGCTGTTCCGCGCGAGCACCGCCGATCTGCCGCCGCCGACGCTGCTGGTGCTGCTCACCGCACCGATCGGTGCGCTGCAGCAGCGCATCGCCCGCCGTGGCCGTCATGCCGAGCGCGGCATCGCCACCGAGTACCTGGCGTATCTCGAACGGGGCTACCACGACTGGATGGCTGCCTGGCAGGCGTGCCCGGTGCTGGTCATCGGCACCGATGCGTTCGATCTGGCCAACGACCCGATCGCGCAGCAGGCGGTGGCGCGGCAGGTGCGACTGGCCGCCGGGCTGTGACGCCGGCACCAATTGACCGCGCAGCGGTCGGATGGCTCCGGCGCTGCGGCACGCCGGCGCCACAGCCCCGGAGCATCCGCTGGCCGAGCGATCAGTTGTTGTCGATCTGCGCCCGCTGCAGGCTCCCCGAGAAGTCGACGTACACCGACTTCCATTCGCTGAACACCTCGAGTACCTGCTGGCCGGCTTCGCGGTGCCCATTGCCCGTACCCTTGGTGCCACCGAATGGCAGGTGGATCTCGGCGCCGATCGTGGGCGCGTTGATGTACACGATGCCGGTGTACAGATCGCGCATCGCGCGGAACGCAGCATTGACGTCGCGGGTGTAGATCGATGACGACAGACCGTAGGGCACGTCGTTGGCCACGTCGATCGCCTCATCGAAATCCTCGACGGTGATGATCGACAGCACCGGCCCGAAGATCTCCTCCTGCGCCAGTCGCATGTGCCGGGTCACATCGGCGAAGATCGTCGGCTGGTGGAAGAATCCACGGGCGTATGGGCCATCACGCAGCGCCGCACCACCGCACACCAGCCGGGCTCCCTCGGCCACGCCGATCTGCACGTAGCGCTCGACCGTCTCGAGTTGTCCCCGGTTGATCGCCGGCCCCACCTGGTTGCGCTCATCGAGCCCGGGCCCGACCGCCAGCGCCGCGGCCTGTGTCGCGAGCCGCGCCGTCAGTTCGGCCGCGACGCCTCGTTGCACGATCAGGCGCGACGTGGCGGTGCAGCGCTGCCCGGTGGTGCCGAATGCTCCCCACAATGCCCCCTCGACCGCCAGATCGAGATCGGCGTCGTTCATCACGATCATCGGGTTCTTGCCGCCGAGCTCGAGCGATACGTGCTTCATGCCCTCGGCGCCGACCCGCGCCACGCGGCTGCCGATCTCGGTCGATCCGGTGAAGGAGATGACTTTCACGTCGGGATGGCGCATCAATGGCTCGCCGACCTTGCCGCCGCTGCCGGTGACGATGTTCACTACGCCCGGCGGTAGCCCGGCGTCGGTCAGGCATTGCACCAGATGGTAGACCGACAGCGGTGTGTCGGACGCCGGCTTGATCACGACGGTGTTGCCGATGATCAGCGCCGGCAGCATCTTCCACGATGGGATCGCCATCGGGAAGTTCCACGGCGTGATCAGGGCACAGACGCCCAGTGGCTGCCGCACCGACATCTGGAATTTGTTGGGCATCTCTGATGGCGTGGTCTGGCCGTGCAGCCGCCGGCCCTCGCCAGCCATGAAGAACATCATGTCGATCGCCTCCTGCACGTCGCCACGCGTCTCCTTCAGCACCTTGCCCATCTCGCGCGTCATGTCCCGCGCGCAGGCTTCCTTGCGCTCGATCAGGAGTTGCCCGGCCCGGTACAGGATTTCGGCACGCTTCGGCGCCGGAACGAGCCGCCAACTGGCATAGGCCTGCTGCGCCGCGGCCACCGCTGCCACGACATCGCGCTCGTCGGAATCGGCAAAGTAGCCTACGATGTCGGCGGTGTCGGCTGGATTGTGGTTCGCAAAGGTCGCCCCGCTGGCTGCGGCGTGCCAGGTGCCGCCGATCAGGTTGCGATAGACTGGCGCGTCACTCATGGTCGTCTCCCCCTCCCGTGTGATCGGTTACGCAAGATTGTGCTTGACAAAGTGTGGTAATTAAGGTATACTAATACCGTCGTTTCATTCGTACTAAACTCCAGGAGCCAGGCGACATGCGTAACGCCCCCCGCTGGACCGTTCCTGCCACCATGCTGCTGCTGATCGCACTGATCAGCGCCTGCGGCAGCGGCGCACCCGGCGCCACCGCCGTTCCCGGCGCCACCGCCGCACCCGGCGCCACCGCCGCACCCGAAGCCACCGCCGCACCCGAAGCCACCGCCGCACCCGAAGCCACCGCCGCACCCGAAGCCACCGCCGTCCAGCGCCCCGAGCCAGTCGCCGACAGCGAGCCGCTGGTCATCTACTCAGGGCGTTCCGAGAAGCTCGTCGGCCCGCTGATCGAGCAGTTCAGCGCTGCCACCGGCATCCAGGCATCGGTACGCTACGGCGACACCGCCGAGATGGCCGCTCTGATCCTCGAGGAGGGCGACAACAGCCCGGCAGACGTATTCTACGGGCAAGACGCCGGCGCACTGGGTGCGCTCGCGGCCGCGGGACGTCTCGCGCCACTCCCCGCCGCGTTGCTCGAACCCGTCGACAGCCGGTTCCGGTCGTCCGACAACCTGTGGGTCGGCACATCAGGGCGGGCGCGCGTGGTAGTATACAACAGCGCCGCGGTGCAGGAAGCCGACCTGCCGACGTCAATCGACGGCTTCACCGACCCGGCATGGCGTGGTCGCATCGGCTGGGCGCCGACCAACGGGTCGTTCCAGGCCTTCGTCACCGCCTACCGCGTCACCGAAGGCGAGGATGCGGCGCGCAACTGGCTCGAAGGCATCCTGGCGAACGAGCCGAAGGTCTACGAAGGGAACAGCGCGATCGTGCAGGCGGTCGCTGCCGGCGAAGTCGATGTGGGATTCGTGAACCACTACTACTTGTGGAGCTTCATCGCCGAGCAGGGCGAGGCATTTCCGGCGCGTAATCATTACCTGAGCGGTGGTGATGTGGGCGCGCTGATCAACGTCGCCGGCGTCGGCGTGATCGCCACCAGCCGGAAGGCACAGGCGGCCGAAGCGTTCGTCGCGTACCTTCTTGGCGCCGAAGCACAGCAATACTTCAGCGACAGCACCTACGAGTATCCGGTGGTCGCGGGCATCAGCGCCAACCCGGCGCTGATGCCGCTGGCCGACATCGAGACGCCAGACATTGATCTGAACGATCTGGGCGATCTCGCCGGCACGCTGGAGCTCTTGCAGGACACCGGGGTGTTGCCGTAGCATCACCGCGGAGATGGAATGCGCGGCCGGGGTTCGGTCACGACGCACCCCGGCCGCGCATGCACGGCGGCAGCACGGCTGCCGCCCGAGAGGAGCAGCATGTCAGCGCAGCGGAGCACCGCGCCACGCCCAATGTGGCGCGGCGCGGGCATGAAGCGCGTCGGTATCCCGGCGTGGCTGGCGGGCAGCGGTGTGCTCATCGCCGCCGCGCTGAGCCTGCCGCTGGCCTATCTGCTGATGCGCGCGCTGAGCTACGATCGCGCCCTGGCAGTCCTCCAGCGCGACAGCACCTGGAACGTCCTGGCCGGCAGCGTGGCGCTGGCCGTCACGACTGCCGCCGCCTCGGTCGTGATCGCGCTGCCGCTGGCCTGGCTCACCGAGCGCAGCGATCTGCCGGGGCGGCGCATCTGGCGCATCCTGAGCGTCATTCCGCTGGTCATCCCTTCGTACATCGGCAGCTTCGCCCTGATCGCGGTACTCGGGCCACGGGGCGCCGCACAGCAGTTGCTGGCGCCGCTGGGCGTCGAGCGCCTGCCCGCAATCTATGGCTTCGGCGGCGCGGCGCTGGCGCTCACCCTGTTCGGCTACCCGTACGTGCTGGTCACGGTGCGCGGCGCATTGCGCCGGAGTGATCCGGCGCTGGAGGAAGCCGCGCGCGCGCTCGGCGACCGGCCGTGGCAGACGTTCATGCACATCAGCCTGCCACAACTGCGCCCCGCCATCGCCGCCGGAGCGCTGCTGGTCGCACTCTACACGCTCAGCGATTTTGGCGCCGTATCGCTGATGCAGTACGACGCGCTCACCCGCGTCATCTTCGTGCACTACCGTGCATCATTCAATCGCGAGGCAGCCGCCGTGCTCGGGCTGCTGCTGGTCGCGGTGACGCTGGTGATCATCCTGGCCGAGTCGTGGACGCGTGGCACAGCGCGGTACTTCCGTGCCGGTGCCGGCGCCATCCGGCAGCAGCCGCCGGTGGCGCTGGGGCGCTGGCGCTGGCTGGCGCTGCTCTACTGCGCCCTGATCGTGGGCCTGGCGGTCGTCTTGCCGCTCGGCGCGATGCTCGGCTGGGTCGTCACTGCGGTGCGCTACGGCACGCTCGCGATCGATTCGCTGGTACAGCAGACGATCAACTCGGTGCTGGTGGCGCTCGGCGCTGCCCTGGCCTGCGTGATCGCCGCGCTGCCGATCGTGCTCCTCAGCGTCCGCTATCCACACTGGCTGAGCCGGGCGCTCGAGCGGCTGTCCTACATCGGCTATGCCCTGCCCGGGATCGTCATCGCGCTGGCGCTGGTGCATTTCGGCGCACGCTATCTGCCGGCGCTCTATCAGACCTTCGCGATGCTCGTGTTCGGCTATGTGGTACGCTTCGTCCCCGAGGCCGTCGGCGCGCTGCGCGGCCGCATGCTTCAGCTGAATCCACGCTTCGAGGAAGCGGCACGCACGCTCGGCGACGATGGCGCGCGCGCATTCGGCCGCATCACGACGCCGCTGCTGGCACCCGGATTCGTCGCGGGCGGTGCGCTGGTGTTCCTGACGACGATGAAAGAGCTGCCGCTGACGCTCCTGCTGGCGCCGAACGGCTTCGCGACGCTGGCGACCGAGATCTGGAGCGCCAGCAGCGAGGCACTGTTCGCACACGCCGCAGCACCATCACTCGTGCTGGTCGCCGTCTCCATCCTGTCGCTGCGCCTGCTGTTACGAGAAAGCTAGACCATGACCGCGATCGCATGCACCGACCTGACCCGTCGTTTCGGCACGGTGTGCGCCGTCGACTCGGTCTCGCTCCAGGTGGGACGGGGCGAGTTCGTCGCCCTGCTCGGCCCGAGTGGCTGTGGCAAGACGACCCTGCTGCGCCTGCTGGCCGGCTTCGAGCACCCTGATCACGGTCAGATCGTCATCGACGGGGCGGTCGTGGCGCACCCGGGCGCCTCGACGCCACCAGAGCGCCGCCGCATCGGCATGGTATTCCAGGAGCACGCCCTGTTCCCGCATCTGGATGTGGCCGACAACATCGCCTATGGCATGCCGCGGGGCGGCGGGCGCGCCGCGCGGGTGCGCGAGCTACTGAACCTGGTCGGCCTGCCCGAATGCGCCCGGCGCATGCCGCATCAGCTCTCGGGCGGCCAGCAGCAGCGGGTGGCGCTGGCGCGTGCGCTGGCGGTCCAGCCGGCGGCCATCCTGCTCGATGAGCCGTTCTCGAACCTCGACGCCGGCCTGCGCGCCGAGATGCGCACGGAGGTGTGCGACATCCTGCGACGCGCTGCGGCGACGGCATGCTTTGTGACGCACGACCAGGAAGAGGCGCTGAGCATCGCCGATACGGTGGCGGTGATGCGCCACGGCCGCATCGAGCAGATCGGCAGCCCCCACGAGGTCTATACCCGTCCCGCCAGCCGCGAGATCGCGCGGTTCATCGGCGAGGCGAACCTGCTGCGCGGCGAGGCTGATGGGCATGTGGCACGCTGCGCGCTGGGGACGCTGCCGCTGCTGTCGCCGATCTTCGGCGCCGTCGACGTGCTGGTTCGCCCCGAGGCGATCGACGTGCGCCACGATGCGGCGGGGGTGGCGATCGAGCAGATCAGCTTCTTCGGCCATGATCAGCTGCTCCGCCTGCGGCTCGCCGATGCGACGATCCTGTGCGCCCGGACGCTGCCGCGGCCGGACCTGCGGCCGGGCATGCGCGTTGCGCTGCGCGTCAGCGATCCGGTGATGGCATACGCCGCCGACTGAGCCGCCCGCGCCGCGTCAGCCGGCGCGCTCGCGGCCATACTGCAGGATTTCGTCGAGGAAGCGCGAAGGGCGGGCCGTCGTGCCACGCCCACGGTGTGCCGCCCACGAGAGATAGAGCTGCTCGGCGGCCCGGGTCAGCGCGACGTAACACAGGCGCCGCTCCTCCTCGACGCCCGCCTCGCTCAGCACGCTGCGCTCGTGCGGCAGCAGCCCCTCTTCCATCCCCACGACGAACACGATCGGCCACTCGAGTCCCTTGGCGGCATGGATGGTCAGCAACTGCACGCGCTCGCGCGTCTCGTCATCGTCGCTCTCGGCCAGCATCAACGCGATGTCCTGCAGAAAGGCGGCCAGCGTGTCATGCTCGCCGGCAGCCTGCATCAGCTCCTGCAGGTGCGTACGCGCATCAGCCAGCGCATCACCTTCGAGGCGCTGGCTGAGGGCTGCCATCATGCCACTCTGCTCGAGCACGTCGGCCAGCAGGTTTGCCGGCGGCATGCTCCGCGCCAACTGGCGCCAGCGCGCCAGCAGCTGTGCCAGCTGGCGTGCACCCGCCGCGGCCTTGCCGGGCAACGCCACGAGCAGCGCCGGATCATCGAGCGCGGCACACAGCGTCGTGCCGGCACGGGCGGCATGCGTCGAGAGCACCGCCAGCGACTGGGCGCCCAGGCCGCGCGCCGGCGTATTGGCGATGCGGCTGAGGCTCAGCGCATCGGCGGGATTGGCGATCGCGCGCAGATACGCCAGAGCATCACGGATCACCGCCCGATCGTAGAAACTGGCGCTGTCGCGCACGGCGTACGGCACCCGCGCCCGGCGCAGCGCCGTCTCGCAGGCCCGGCTCAGGTGGCGCGTACGGTAGAGCACCGCGATCTCGCTGGCGCGCCGGCCACGGCCGAGCAGACCGGCGATGGTCCGGGCGACCTGCTGCGCTTCATCATCGCCGTCGCGCGCATCCACAATCTGCAGCGGCGCCTCGCGCCCGGGGCGCCCCGCCGCGGCGCGCAGTGCCATCGGCTGGACGACCCGGCTGTGGCGAATGACGGCGTAGGCCGCGTCGAGGATCGCCTGGCGGCTGCGATAGTTGGCGGTCAGTTCGATCACCCGCGCCTCGGGAAACTCCTCGGCAAACCGTCCGATGATGGTGTGATCGGCGTTGCGAAAACCGTAGATCGACTGCATGCCGTCGCCGACGACGAAGAGCGAGCGCGGCCGCGATGGCGTCGGCCGGGTCAACAGCTCGACCAGCGCATGCTGGCTGGCGTCGGTGTCCTGGTACTCATCGACCAGCACGTGCCGCCAGCGCGCCTGGTAGTCCTCGAGCACATCGGGGTGCTCGCTGAACAGCCGGTGGGCCAGCAGGATGACATCGTCGAAGTCGAGCGCATTGGCGTGCTCCAGCGCCCGCTGGTAGTGGCGGTAGCGCGCCGCGACGAACGCCTCGGCGGGTGTACGGGCGAAGCGCTGCGCCAGCCGGGGCGTCAGCATGCGACTCTTGGCATGCGAGATGCGGCGCAGCAGGTCGATCGGCTCCAGCGCCTCGGGTGGCCGCTCGGTGGCGGCGTGCAGCGCCGCGGCGGCAAGCTGTAGCTGCTCGTCGCCGGCGTAGATGCTGAACGCCGCCGTGTAATGGCCGAGCTTGCCGGCGATCTCGGCGCGCAATACCCGCGCGCACACGGCATGAAACGTGCCGATGGTCAGGCCACGCGCCCGCTGGTGCAGCGTCCGCGCCAGACGCTCGCGCATCTCGCGCGCGGCTTTGTTGGTGAAGGTCAGCGCGACGATCTGCGACGCTGGTGTGGCATGCCGCTCGATCAGATACGCGATACGCAGGGTCAGCACCCGCGTCTTGCCGCTGCCGGCGCCCGCCCGGACCAGCGTTGGCCCGATCGGTGCGGTCACGGCGTCACGCTGCGCGTCGTTGAGGCTGGCGAGTTCGGCCATGCGGCATGGGTCTCCGTATATCGGTGAATCGGGGCGGGGTGGCAGGCTGCCCCGGTTGCCGGCGTGGTGGCGACGGACTGCATGCCATTCTACCATTGACGCGCGGCGACGGGGCGCGGGAGTCACATGAAGGCACGAAGGGACGGGAGACGCGAAGGGCGGGAGACGGGCTCACACGAAGACACGAAGACACGAAGGGACGGGAGACGGGTTCACACGAAGACACGAAGACACGAAGGGACGGGAGACGCGAAGG
>JAGWYG010000191.1 GCA_018969485.1 Chloroflexota bacterium | reverse complement strand
CCAGCCGACGCAGTTCCACGCACACCGTGTCCAGCAGGCGTAGATCGGCCGCCGGCAGCACCGCGCGGTGACCGGGCAGGCAAAGCTGGCCGGCCTTGCGCTGCAGGCGGCCCGCGCGCACCAGCGCGTCCGTCGCCGCAAGGCGCAGCCGCGGACTGGCGGGCACAGCGAGGGCGGCGGCGAGCTGCGGCTCCGGCAGTCCTGTTTGGGCCGGCGCCTGTTGGTGGTGCTCACCGATCGCCGCGAGGACCGCCGCGCACAGGGATTCCCAGCCAGCGGCCGGCACCAGCAGGCGGTCGCCTTCGGCGAGCGGCACTTCGTGCAGATCCGCCGCTGCGCTCAGCATGGCCGTCGTGTCGGGCGACAGATTCCAGCAGCGCGCGAACCAGGCGGCCTCGATGCCCTCTGGCAGATTCGCGATGAGTTGCTCGAGGGCGAGGGCGGGACTGTCCGCGCGCATCGCAGCGTGTAGCGCGAGCCGCTTTGAGCGGGACAACGCACGCGGGAACGGCACCGGCTCCAGCACCGTGCCGCCGCCGAGCGTGCGGGTTGCCGACTGGTCGCGGATCACGAAGCGGTCGCCTCGCACCGCAAGCAGCGGCGCATCGAGCGTCAGCACCGCCTGGCAGGCTTCGCCCGGCGCAAGCGGCCCGTCCCGCAGCAGACCAACGCGGCCGCCAACATCTGCCGCCCCCAGATGCACGTGCACCGGCGTGCGGTCGCGAAGCGCGCGCGCTTCACTCGCGCTAAGTTGCAGCGTCACCCCGAGGCGCGTGGCGCAGCTCGCCAGCGCGGGCGTCACCAGCCAGTCGCCGCGATGCAGTTCGTAACGCCGTAGATCCGCACCCGCCAGATTGATCCCGCAGCGCAGACCGGCGCCGGCTTCAGTCGCCTGCCGGTTCTGGCTGTGAATGCCGCGCACGCGCACCTCAAGGCCGGACGGCGCAACCACCAGCGCGTCGCCCACGCTGACCGTCCCCGAGTACACCGTACCGGTGACCACGCGACCCGCCCCGTCCAGCAGGAAACTGCGGTCAATCGCAAGCCGGAAGCCGCCGTCCGTTGCGCGCGCCGCACGCTTCGTTTGCGCGGTCTGCAGTAGCGCGCGCAGCGCGTCGATGCCGATGCCGCTCGGCGCGGCACAGGGCACAACGGGGCTGCGGGCGAGCGTGGTCGGCGCGAGCAGCGCGGCGATTTGTGCGGTGACTTCATCCACCCGCGTCGACGACACGCGGTCGACCTTGGTCAGCGCCACCGCGCCCTGCGCGACGCCGAGCAGATCGAGAATGGCGAGATGCTCCTGCGTTTGTGGCATCGGGCCGTCGTCCGCAGCGACCACCAGCAGCGCGAAATCGATCCCGGCGACGCCGGCCAGCATATTGCGCACGAAGCGCTCATGGCCCGGCACGTCGACAAAGCCGATCACCTCGTCGGGATCCGCCGCACCGGGCAGCGGCAGGTAGGCGAAGCCGAGATCGATCGTCATGCCGCGCGCCCGCTCTTCCGGCAGGCGGTCGGTATCGACCCCGGTCAGCGCGCGAATCAGCGAGGTCTTGCCATGATCAACATGGCCGGCGGTGGCAACGATCACGGGGCAGGGGTGGCGAATTGCGCGATGAAGGCGTCGGCGTCCTCAAGGCAGCGGAGGTCAAGCCACAGGGCGTCCTGATGCACGCGTCCGACGATTGGTCGCGGCAGCGCCCGCAGCCGCGCCGCGAGCGCATCTACTTTCCACGTCCCTTGCGGGGCGAGGACCAGCGCGGCGCTCGGCAGCAGATCGACCGGTAGCGCGCCGCTGCCGATCTGGCTGGCGCAGGCTTGCACGCTGACCGTCGCGCAGTCGGCCAGCGCGGCGGCGAGCACCGGCTGCAGACGTTCGGCGAGCGCGGTGATCTCCGCCTGCGGACGGGTGAGCAAACGCAGGGTCGGGAGCTGGCGGCGGGCGTGCCCGGCGTCGCCATACAGGCGCAGCGTGGCTTCCAGCGCCGCAATCACCAGCTTGTCGAGGCGCAGGGCGCGGGTCATCGGGTTCTTGCGCAGTCGCTGGATCAAATCCTTGCGCCCCACGATCAGCCCGGCCTGCGGCCCGCCCAGCAGCTTGTCGCCGCTGAAGGCCACCAGATCTGCGCCCTGCGCCAGCGTCTCCTGCACGGTCGGCTCATGCGGCAGGCCGAACGCGGCGAAGTCGACCAGCGTGCCGCTGCCGAGATCCACCGCGAGCGGCAGCTGGTGCGCGTGCGCGAGCGTGGCGAGTTCGGCTTCCGGCACGCTCGCCGTGAAGCCCTCGATGCGGTAGTTGCTGGGATGGATCTTCATGATCATCGCGGTGCGCGGCGAGATCGCCTCCGCGTAGTCCCTGAGGTGCACGCGGTTCGTCGTGCCC
>JAGWYG010000099.1 GCA_018969485.1 Chloroflexota bacterium | reverse complement strand
CACGAAGACACGAAGGGGCGGGGGACGGGAGGCGGGGGGGCGGGAGGCAAGCTACCATCCTGTGTTCCTCACTGCCCGCTCCGCTCACTGCCCGGGCATAGTGTGGTATAGTCGAACACGACCTTGTCACCCGGCAATGCCAAGAATACACCGGCACCCAGCAGACTGAGAGGAGCAGCATGGCCCGCATACACCAGAGCATCACCGATCTCGTCGGTGGCACCCCGCTGGTGCGGCTCAACCGTGTCAACGACACCGATGCGCAGATCGTCGCCAAGCTCGAGTGGTTCAACCCCGCCGGCAGCGTCAAGGATCGCATCGGTCTGGCGATGATCGAGGCCGCCGAGCGCGACGGCGTGCTGATCCCCGGCGAGACGGTCATCGTCGAGCCGACCAGCGGCAACACCGGCATCGGGCTCGCCTTCGTCGCCGCGGCGCGCGGATACCGCATCATCCTGACGATGCCCGAGACGATGAGCCTCGAGCGGCGCAAGCTGCTGCGTGGATTTGGCGCCGAGCTCGTGCTGACCCCGGGTAGCGAGGGCATGCGCGGCGCGATCGCGCGGGCCGAGCAGATCGCCCACGAGACACCCAACGCCTGGGTTCCGCAGCAATTCCAGAACCCGGCAAACCCGGCCGTCCACCGCCGCACCACCGCCGAGGAGTTGTGGAATGACACCGACGGCGCCATCGACATCCTGGTCGCCGGCGTCGGCACCGGTGGCACGCTGACCGGCGTCGCCGAGATCATCAAGGCGCGCAAGCCATCGTTTCGCGTCGTCGCCGTCGAGCCGGAGGCCTCGCCGATCCTGTCGGGGGGCAAGCCCGGGCCGCACAAGATCCAGGGCATCGGCGCCGGGTTCGTGCCGGGCGTGCTCAACCAGGGCATGATCGACGAGGTGGTCACGGTCGCCAATGACGTCGCCTTCGAGACGGCGCGGCGCCTGACGCGCGAGGAAGGCCTGATGGTCGGCATCAGTTCGGGGGCTGCCGCCTGGGCTGCGCTGCAGGTTGGCCGGCGCCCGGAGCATGCCGGCAAGCTGATCGTGTTCATCTCGGCGAGCAATGGCGAGCGCTACCTGAGCACCGCCCTGTTCCCCGACGAGGCGTGATCACTCCCGATGCCGCCCGCGCCAGACGGGTGCCGCTGGTGTGAGGCGACCACGCGGCGCGCGGATCGGCGTCGCAGGAGCGACGGCGCGCGGATCGGCCGGGTGGCAGGAGCGCATGTGCATGCACACGGGCTTCGCGCCCCCGTGCGGCGCGGCGGTGGCCCCAGCGACAGGAGCCGTACCACCGCCGCGCGTCGTCCGACATCGACCGCGGCCGCCGGCGAGCCCTCAGTGCGCGACCAGGCGCACATCCACCCCGCGCGCCCGCAGCTCGGCCACCGGCTCGGCCGGTGCCGCGTCGTCGGTGACGACGATATGCCCCGCCGCCGGGTGCAGGATGGTCGTCAGCGACTGCACGCCAAACTTGGTCGAATCGAGCAGGATCACCACCTGGCGGGCAGCGCCGATCATCGCGCGCTTGACCTGGCTCTCCAGCATGTTCGGGTCGGTCAGCCCCGCCGCGAGCGTCAGGCCGGTACCCGACAGGAACAGGCGGTCGGCGTGAAACTCCTGGAAGAACCGCTCGACCGTCGGGCCGACGAAGGTGCACGAGACGTCGCGCAGCATGCCGCCGGTGCAGATCACCGTCGCGTGCGGCAGCAGATGGCGCAGTTCGTTGCTGGTGTACAGGCCGTTGGTCACCACCGTCAGGCCCGGCCGCACCGCCACATAGCGCGCCATCGTGGTCGCCGTCGTGCCACCTTCGAGGATGATGATGTCGCCGTCGCCGAGTAGCTCGGCCGCGGCGTAGCGCGCGATGCCCGCCTTGTGTACGGCGTTCAGCTTCTGCTTGGCCGCATAGCGCGGCTCGACGGCCGCGATCGCCACCCGCACGGCGCCACCGTGGGTGCGCCGTACATGCCCGGCGTCCTCGAGCAGCTTCAGATCGCGGCGGATGGTCATCTCGGAGACGCGGTACCGGCGGCTCAGGTCGACGATGCTGATGGCGCCGTCGCCCTCGATGTCGTCCAGGATCTGATGTCGCCGCTGCTCCGGTACCATGTGCGTTCCGTCACTCTCAGCCAGCCTGACGCGACCGCCCCGCGCCAGCCGGACCGGGCGCGCCGTGTTGCCGGTGCTTACGATGGCCTGACCATAGCACACTGCACCCGCCCTGTCAATTGCGCCGGCGCGCATGGTACCGCCGCGGTGCGCGAATTTGTGCGGAGATGGCTTGACGTATGGCATCTTCTGTGATACGGTGTGCGCACTTCTGTGAACTCGGTGTGGATGGGGAACACCACATGGCCATGAAGCATCTCAGCCGAACATACGCGCCGCACGCAGGAGCGGTCGAAGGTGCGCCCGTCGCCACCCGGCGGCTGCGCGATCTGGCCGGCGTGTTCGCCGACAGCGCAGCGTACCAGGCGGCATGCGCCGCAGGCGACCCGGTAATCTACACGGTGGCGTCGGTCGAGCCGGCCGACGGCGATGGCCAGATCCACTACGGGCTGGGCACGCTGATGCCCGGCATGATCGGCGACGAATACTACTGCACCCGTGGGCACCTGCACGCCTGGCGGCCGGCGGCCGAAGTCTACATCGGGCTGTCGGGCGTCGGCGCGATGCTGCTCGAAGACGAGCGTTCGGGCGAGAGCTGGCTCGAGCCGCTCGGTGCCGACCGCATCGTCTATGTACCCGGCTTCACTGCACACCGCACGGTGAACACCGGCGACGTCCCGCTGGTCTATCTGGGCATCTACCCGGCGGCCGCGGGGCATGATTACGCCGCGATCGCCGCACGCAACTTCCGGGCGCTGGTCGTCGCGCGCGACGGTCGGCCGACGCTGGTACAGCGGGCGGGCGATGGCACAGCAGCAGCCGGGCGAGCGCAGGAGCACCATCATGTCTGAGATCCCCGACGCCACGCCGCCGATCGGCTTCGTCGAGCGGCCGTGGGGCAGCTTCCGCCAGTACGCCCACAACCAGCCGGTGACCGTCAGCCTGATGACCGTCCTGCCCGGGCAGCGGCTGAGCCTGCAGTCGCACGTCGGGCGCGCCGAGCTGTGGATCGTGCTCGACGACGGCGCACAGGTCGAGGTGGGCGATGCCGTCCACCTGCCGCGTGCCGGCGACGAGATCTGGATCCCGGCGCAGGAGCGCCACCGGCTGAGCAGCACCGGGCCGCTGGTGCGGGTGCTCGAGGTGGCATTCGGCAACTGGCAGCAGGCCGACATCACGCGCTACGCCGATGACTATGCCCGGCCCGCGGAAGGCGAATGACATGAGCGACGCGGCGCTGCGCAAGACGACCCAGGATCTGCTGCCGGTGCAGCATACGCCGCCCGGGCCGGGCCACTACGACCTGTACCCGGTGTTTCCGGTGCGGCCGGGTGCGATCACGCGCGGCATCGCCGCGCTGGCGGCATGGATCGCCGGGCAGCGCGCGGTGGTCATCGACGGCTTCGGCGGCGTGCGCTGGCACGACCTGCGCCAGCGGCTCGACGCAGCGCTCGCCCGGCAGCACCGGCGCGTCGCCTGGCTGGACGTCGCCACCGCCCAGTGGCCCGAGCCGGCGGTCGACGCGCTGATCGCGCCGTTCCTCGGCGGCGCGGATCCGCTGTTCGGTACGCGCTTCACCGGTGCGCTGCGCGACTTCTTCGACCCCGGCCGCCTGGCCGCGCTGTGCCCGGATCCGGCCGCCGACGTGACCGTGCTCTACGGCTGTGGCGCCGCGCTCGCCGGCTGGGACGCACCGCTCGCGTATGTTGAACTGCCCAGGAACGAGGTGCAGTTCCGTGCCCGCGCCGGCAGCATCACCACCCTCGGCGCCGGCCGGCCGGACGATCCGAAGGCGATGTACAAGCGCATGTACTTCGTCGATTGGCCGGCGCTCACGCGACATAAAGCCGAACTATTACCACAGATCGCGCTGCTGCTCGACGGACAGCGGCCCGACGACCCGGCGATGATCGCCGGCGACGACGCCCGCGACGCGCTGACGCGCATGGCGCGCCACCCGGTGCGAGCGCGCCCATGGTTCGAGCCCGGCCCGTGGGGCGGGCAATGGCTCAAGCAGCATATCCCACAACTGCCGCAGGACGTCCCCAACTACGCGTGGTCCTTCGAGCTGATCTCGCCAGAGAACGGAGTGATCCTCGGCGACGGCAGCACCATGCTCGAAGTTGCATTCGATCTGCTGATGGCCCATGGCGCGCACGACGTCCTCGGCGACTTTGCCGGGCGGTTCGGCGTCGAGTTTCCCATCCGGTTCGACTTCCTCGACACCGTCGGCGGCGGCAACCTGTCGTTACAGTGTCATCCGCGGCCGGAGTACATCCGGCAGCACTTCGGCGAGCACTTCACCCAGGACGAGACATACTACATCCTCGCGGCGACCAGCGACGCCGAGGTGCTGCTCGGGTTCCACGACGACATCGATCCGGCGGCGCTGCGCGACGCGCTGGAGCGCAGCCTGCGCGATGCCACACCGCTCGATGTCGATCGGTTCGTCCAGCGTCACCCCGCGCGGCCGCACGATCTGTTTCTCATCCCGAGCGGCACGGTGCACTGTTCCGGCAGCGGCAACCTGGTTCTCGAGATCAGCGCGACGCCCTACATCTTCACATTCAAGATGTACGACTGGATGCGGCTGGATCTCGAAGGTCGGCCGCGGCCGCTGAACATCGCCCGCGCCTGCGAGAACCTGGTGTTCGAGCGCAAGGGGGCGCGCGTGCGCGACGAACTGATCAGCCGGCCGGTCGAACTGGCCGCCGGCGCCGGCTGGCGGCACGTCGAACTGCCGACGCACCCCGAGCACTTCTACCGCATCGAACGGTACGAGTTCGAGCAGTCCGTCACCATCACCACCAATGGCTCGCCGCAGGTGCTCAGCCTGGTCGCCGGGGCACAGGTCGCGATCGACGTCGCCGACGGCCCGCGCACGCTGCTGAACGCCATCGAGACGCTGGTCGTGCCTGCTGCCGTCGGCCGCTACCAGATCACCAACCTGGCGGCGGGCCCAGCCTGGATGATCGTCGCGTCGCTCAAGCCGGAGGCCGCCCGATGAGCGGCTATGTGCTGGGCATCGACGGCGGCGGCACCAAGACGCACGCCGTCATCATGGACAGCGCCGGGCGGCTGCGCGGCAGCGGCCACGGCGGCGCCTCCAACTACGATCACGCCGGGATCGCCGGGGCGCGGCACGCCATCGCCACCGCCGTCGCGCAGGCCCGGCTGGCCGCCGGCATCGGCGACGCGCCACCCGCCGCCGCATTCCTCGGCATGGCCGGCGTCGTCTCCGACGACGACCGCGCCACGATCCGGGCCATCGCCACCGACCTGGCGCTGGCGCCGGCCGAGCGCACCGGCATCGACCACGACTGCCGCATCGCGCTGGCCGGCGGGCTCTCCGGCCGCCCGGGCATCGTCCAGATCGCCGGCACCGGTTCGGCATGCTTTGGCATGAACGCCGCCGGCGAGGCGTGGCGGGCCGGCGGCTGGGGGCACCTGCTGGCCGACGAGGGCAGCAGCTACTGGCTGGGGCTCGCAGCCCTCCAGGCGCTGGTGCGCGCCCACGACGGCCGCGCCGCACCGGGCGAGCTCACCACACAGGTGCGCGCGCATCTCGGCCTGGCCGACATGAACGACATCATGCGGCGCGTGTACGTCGGGGACATGGGCCCCGGCGCCATCGCCGCCCTGGCGCCGCTGGTCGTCGCCGCAGCACAGCGCGGCGAACCGCTCGCGGCGCAACTGCTCGAGCGCGCCGCCGACGAACTGGTCGACTGCATCGCCGCAGTGGCACGCCGCCTCGGGCTCGACCGCGGCCCGTGCGAACTGGCGCTCGTCGGCGGTCTGTTCGCTGCCGGCACCGCGCTCACCGCGCCGCTCGCGCGCCGGCTCGCCGGCGTGCTGCCCGAATGCCGCATGCTCGCCGCCGAACTGCCACCCGCAGTCGGCGCATGCCTGCTCGCCCTGCAATCACTCGGCCACGAGCTCGCGCCCGCCGCCATCCTGGCGCTGCGCGACGCCCTGCCCGTGGCGCGTCACGAGGCATCACCGCGCGCATAAGCAAGCGCAGCAGTTCTCAACCGGGAAGGGAGGAGGCCGATCGGACACGTGCGCATCACCGACCGCTCTGGGACCGACACCGGATCTGACGCAGTCTGAAGCTCAACGAAGAGGAACACAATGGAGAAGCTTACCCGCCGCCAATTCCTGGCGTTCGTCAGCGCCGCCACCGGCGCATCCGTGCTCGCCGCCTGTGGCGGGCAGCCCACTGCTCCAGCAGCTCCGACCGCCGCCCCCGAGGCGCCGGCCGCCCCGACCGCCGTCGTCGCGACGCCGGCGCCAGCCCCTGCGGCCGGCAGCGTCACCGGCAAGACGGTCTGGCGCGTGTGGGGTACCGAGGCGGAGTTCGAGCGCTTCAAGATGCTCGGCGACGAGTTCAAGAAGCAGTTCCCCGACATCGAGATCGATCTGGCACAGATCCCCACCGCGCAGTACGACGAGAAGATCCTCTCGGAGTTTGCCGGCGGCTCGCCGCCCAACAGCATGCACACCGGCAACGCGCTGATGTATCAGCTCGCGCTGCGTGGCCAGCTGCGGCCGATGGACGATCTGCTCGCCAGCGACACCGCCATCAAGCTCGACGACTTCTACCCGGCGCTGAATGCCCCAGCCAACATCAAGGGCCAGGTCTACGGCTTGCCGGTGGACTGCAACCCGATGGTGTGCTACTACAACGCCGACATGTTCACCTCCCGCGGCCTCAAGACGCCGATGGAGGAGTACGAGGCCGGCACCTGGACGTGGGAGCGGTTCCAGGCCGTGGCGTCGGACCTGTCCAGCGACGATGTCAAGGGCTTCCAGATCGACACCTGGTGGGGCCCGACGTTCAGCTGGATCTGGCAGAATGCCGGCGAGCCGTTCGACGACACCAACCAGACCTGCACCCTGGACAGCGCGGCCTGCAAGGAGGCGATCGCCTTCATGCGCACGCTCGTGCTCGACGACAAGTCGGTGATCTACAACCCGTCGGGGACCACCGGCGCGCTCGGCTCCGACGCGCTGTTCCAGTCGGGTAAGCTGGCGATGGCGTCGTTCGGCCGCTGGATGGTGCCGAGCTTCAAGACGATCACTGCCTTCAAGTGGGACATCGCGCCGCTGCCGAAGGGCAAGCAGATGGCGGCGGCGGTGCCGGCCGCCTGGCAGACGATGGCATCGGCGACGGCGCCCGAGAACATCGCCGCCACCTGGGAGTGGGTCAAGTTCTTCTGTGGCAAGGAAGGCCAGACCTTCCGCCTCAGCGGTGACGGCAACGCCGTGCCGTCGTTCCGCGGCCTCGAGGACATCATCAAGCCGTCCGAGGGCATCCCGCCGCAGAACTACAAGCTGTTCAGCGCGCCGCTGAACGAAGGCTACGGCCGCTGGCAGCCGTTCGTGACGCAGCTCGATACCGAGATCCTCGTGCAGACCACCGGCATGTTCGACTTGATCCTGAACGGCGATTCGTCGGTCGATGATGCGACCGCCGAGTTCACGCCGAAGATCAACGAGATCATCACCGCGACCCGCAAGGAGTTCGGCCTGTAGTCGTGCCACCGCGCGGCGGGTGGGCGACTGCCCGCCGCGCACGGTGCGTCAAGGAGTGGCATGATGCTCTCTCGTCGGGCCAAAGACAATCTGGCCGGCCTGGTGTTCGTCGGGCCGCAGTTGATCGGCATGCTGGCGTTCGTGATCGGGCCGATGCTGTACGCCATCGGTCTGAGCCTGTATCGCTGGGATCTCCTCAGCCCGCCGATGTTCGTGGGCCTCGGCAACTATGCCGAGATGGTCCAGAACGAAACCTTCTGGAAGGTGATGCGCAACACCTCGTACTACACGGTCGGCTACATGCTGCTCAACATCCTCACCGCGCTCGGCGCGGCGCTGGCGCTGAACCGCATCCGTGGCAAGGTGTTCTTCCGTACCCTGTTCTTCATGCCGGTGGTGACCAGCGCCATCGCCGTGTCGCTGATCTGGCTCTGGATGCTCAACCCGCAGTTCGGCGTGGTGAATACCTTCCTGCGCGGGCTGGGCATCGCCGAGCCGCCGCGCTGGTTTGCCTCGACGGCCTGGGCGATGCCAGGGGTCATCCTGATGAGCGCCTGGTGGAACCTCGGCTATAACATGGTCATTCTGCTCGCAGGGCTGCAGAGCATTCCCGAGAGCCTCTATGAGGCAGCGATGCTGGACGGCGCGAGCCACACGCAGCGGTTCACGAACGTGACCCTGCCGATGCTCACTCCGACGCTGTTCTTTGTGGTCGTGGTGACGTTCATCGGGTCGTTCCAGGTCTTTGACCAGATTTTCATCATGACGAACGGCGGGCCAGCCGATGCGACGCGGGTGATGGTGATGTACATCTACTCGCTCGGCTTCCAGCGGTTCGACATGGGGCTTGCTGCGGCGGTCGCGATGGTGCTGTTCGTGATCCTGCTGGCGATGACGCTGGTACAGTTCCGCTTGCAGCGAAGGTGGGTCTTCTATGGCTAGTGCGCTCCCCGAGCCGGGGGTGGCCGCGCGGGCACGCCGGCCCATCATGTGGTCGCGACTGGCGACGACGACCCTGTTGTATGCCGTCGTGGGCCTCAGTGCGTTTCTGATGGTCTTCCCGTTCCTCTGGCTGCTCTCGACGTCGCTCAAGTCCGACGGCGAGGCGCTGATGATCCCGCCGGTCTGGATCCCGAACCCGATCCTGTGGGAGAACTACCAGCGCGCGTGGGAGGCACTGCCGTTCGGCCGGGCGTATCTCAACAGCATCTACATCGCGATCCTGGTGACGCTGGTCCAACTGCTGACGTGTGCGATGGCGGCGTATGGCTTCGCGCGCATCCGCTTCTGGGGCCGCGATGTGATCTTCGTGCTGTTCCTGGCGACGCTGATGGTGCCGTTTCAGGTGACGCTGGTGCCATCGTTCATCCTGTTCAAGCAGATCGCCTGGGTGAACACGCATCTGCCGCTGCTGGTGCCGCCGATGCTGACGAACGCCTTCGGCGTGTTCCTGCTGCGCCAGTTCATCATGACGCTGCCGCTCGAGCTCGAGGAGGCGGCGGTGATGGATGGCGCCAATCGCGCACACCTGTTCGGCCTGATCACGCTGCCGCTGATCGGCCCGGGGCTCGCCGCGCTGGGGATCTTCACGTTTCTCGGCACCTGGAACGCGTTCCTCGCGCCGCTGATCTTCCTCAACAGCTCCGAGTTGTTCACGGTGCCGATCCTGCTGAACTCGTTCCGCGGCCTGTACAACACCGCATGGCCGCTGGTGATGGCGGCGTCGGCGATCTCGGTGATCCCGGTGCTGGTGGTGTACGTGACGCTGCAGCAATATTTCATCCAGGGTATTGCGCTGACGGGCCTGAAGGGATGAGCTACGGCGCGTGGCCGTCCCGCCGCACGGGGAGGCGGCCGTGATGCACGATGCGAGCATGGTGTTCTGGGGTGTGACCGACGACCTGGGGCTGCGGCTGGATGGCGCCAGCGGCCTGCCGGTGGCGGTGCTGTGGCGCGCCGGCGGCGCCGGGCATGAACTGCCGCTGCACTGCACCATTGCGCTGGAGGTCGGCGGCACGGAGCAGCCGGCGCAGCCATACGGGCTGGCGTATGCCGATACCGCACAGCTCATGACCGTGCGCCTGCGCGCGCCGGAACCGACCATCGTGCACAACGGATTCGAGCGGATCGTCGTCGTTCATGCCAGCGTCGACGGCTGGTCGGTCGACTGGGAGTGGCGCTTCCGCCAGCAGCACCCGCGCATCGGGCTGAGCCTCGTCGTCGCGCCGCCGGCCGATGGTGCCGCGCCGCTGCGCAATGTGCGCCTGGCGCTCGACATCGCACCGCCAGACCTGGCGGACTGGCGCGTCGAGGCGCCGGGCAATGCACTGCGCCCCGGGGTGTCTGCCGCTGCGCTGCGCCAGCCGGTGTCGCTCGCGACGGCCGGCAGCGTGATGGGCTCGACCGGCCTGCTGGCCATGCATCGCCCCGCAGACGGCCCGACGCTGGTGCTGTGGCCGTTTTCGCGCACGGAGATCGGCGCGACGACGATCGAGACGGTGGGCGCGGCGCTGCGCTGTGTCGTCGAGACGGGCATGGCGGGCCGGGTGGTGCCGGGGCAGGCGCTGCGCTATGGCGAGGTGCACCTCGAGGTGCTGCCGCTGCCGTGGCCGCGGGTGCGCGACGCCATTCCCGCCTGGTATGGCACGCTGGGGCTGGCGACACCCCACGATCGGCCGGGCTGGATCGCCGCGGCGAGCATCCTGGAGGTGCAGATCGGTGCGTCGGTGTTCGCCGGTGGCTATCAGTACGCGCCCTACCCGACGGTGCGCGATGTGCTGGCGGACCTCGAGCGCATCCATCGGCTGGGGTTCGATGTCCTGCAGATCATGCCGCGCCAGCCCTATCCGAGCTACAACGTCCACGACTATGCCGACATCACGACGTCGTATGGCGATGAGGCGGATCTGCGGCAATTGGTGATCCGGTGTCACGAGCTCGGCATGCGCGTCATCCTCGACATCCTGCTGCATGGCGTCATCGACCAGGAGGTGATGGCCGAGACCGTCGCGCGGGTGCGCACCGGGCCGTACATGCAGCGGCTGGAACAGACCAGCGATACGTTCCACGGCACGGACCGCCGGGTGCTCGATGCGTATGCGATCGCGTGGTGCCGCCACATCCTCGATTTTGCACCGTACTGGTCGGCGGGCTCGCCGCCGCGCCATCCGCTGGTCGATGCGCATCCCGAGTGGTTCCTGCGCGACTCGGGCCAGCGCATCATCGGCATCTACACCCGGGCGTTTGATGTCGCGAACGTCGCCTGGCAGCGCTACTTCACCGATGCGTGCGTCGACCTGGTGCAGCGGCTCGATGTCGATGGCTTCCGCTTCGATGCGCCGACCTACAATCGCCTGCCGAACTGGTCGGCGGCGACGGCGGCCCGCGCGAGCTATTCGCCGCTCGGCTGTCTGCAATTGTTCGACCAGCTGCGCGTGCGGCTCAAGCAGCTGAAGCCCGCTGCCATCCTGTACACCGAGCCGTCGGGGGTGCTGTTCCGGCAGGCGATGGATATCACCTACAACTACGATGAGCAGTGGCTCATCGGTTCGCTGATGGCGCGCCATCCGGACGAGGCGCCGCTCGCCGTGCGTCATGGCCAGGATCTGGCGGCCTGGTTTCGCGAGCGCAATGCGGTCCTGCCGCCCGGCTCGCTGATCACGCACCACATCGATTCGCACGATACGTTCTGGTGGCCGCTGCCCGGCGGCAAGTGGCGCCGCGAGCAGTTCGGCGTCGCGGCGGCGCGCGCCCTGCTGGCCGTCTTTGCGCTCAGCGGCGGCGCCTACATGACGTTCGTCGGCGGCGAGGCGGGGCTCGACGATGATCTGGCGCGTGCGCACCACCTGCGAGCCAGCCTGCCGGCGCTGCGTACCGGCGCCGCCGACTACGCCGCCGTCACCGTCGACCACACGGCAGTCTATGCGGTTGTGCGCCAGGATGCCCGGCAGCCGGCGCTGGTGCTGGTCAATCTGGCGGCGGAGCCGGTGACGCCCCGGGTGGTGGTGCGGCTCGCGCAGTGGGCCGGCGCGCCGGCGCCGTGGCGGCTCGACGATGTGTGGAACGACGAGGTGCTGCCGCCCGTCGCCCATGAGCTCGCCGCGGCGACGCTGCAGCTGACGCTGGCCTGCGGGCTGGCGCCATTTCAGCCCCGGGTGCTGCTGCTGCGCCCGGACGACGCGCCCGGGCGCCCGCAGCCGGTGGGCTGACGCCCGCGCGGCGCGCCGGCCGATGGTGCCATGTGATACACGTCAGGAGAACGCGACAATGAACGGCTCGCCCACGATCGACTTCCGCTATGCTCCGGCGACGTCATGGACCTGCATCGGGTTGCAGGATGATCCGTTCAAGACCCTGGTGCGCGAGGATGGGGCGCTGCTGTACCAGTTCCAGCGCCGCGAATTCGAAAAGGGCTGGGCGTTCGAGCTCGTGATCGAGCCGGGCATCCAGGCGGCGCATGGCCCGCACACCATCGAACAGACCACCGAGACGCCGCGCTTTCCGTGTGTGATCACCCGGCTGCGCTACGCGCGGGCCGAGCTCGAACTGCGCGCGTTCGCCCATCAGGACGGCGACCGACGCACTGATGTCGTCCTGTGGCGGCTGAGCGCCAACCCCGGCGCCGGCGATGTGCTGACCGGCCTGAAGCTCGATGTGTATCACCCCTCGCGCATCTTCCAGGCGCGCTCCTCGTCGCCTGGCCGGGTGATCTTTGCCGTCGATCGCGCGGCATCGCCGCCGACCGGCGATGACAACTTCACCGGCGAGGTGGCGATGCCGCTCGCGGACGACTCGCACCTGCCGGCGATCGGCGAGGTGGCGTTCGTCTCGACGCAGCCGCTGGTGTCGGCCAGCGCCACGGGGTTTCGGCCGTGCTCGGGGCTGGCGAGCGAGCCACACCTGCTGGCGGACGGCGCCGTGCTCACCGGTGCGCTGATCATTCCGCTGAACGGCGGCGACGTCGCCGGGCTGGATCTGGCCTGGGCGCAGCGGGCCTACGCGGAGGCGCGCGCCTACTGGGAGCGCCTGACGATCATGCGCCTGCCGATCCGGGTGCCGGACCCCGACGTGATGGCGATGCTGGAGGCCTGCGCCCGCAATATCCTGCAGGCGCGCGAGATCGAGCATGGCCTGCCGGTGTTCAAGGTGGGCCCGACGGTCTACCGCAGCCTGTTCGTCGTCGACGGCAATTTCCTGCTCGAGGCCGCGATGTATCTGGGGTTGCACGACGACGCCTATCGCGCCGTCGACACGCTGCTGCGGCGCGTCCGGCCGGACGGCTCGATCAGTGAGATGCCGTTTCATGCCAAGGAGACCGCCATCTCGCTGTTCACGCTGGTGCGCATGTGTCTGCTGATGGGCGACGAGGCGCGGCTGCGGGCGCTGTGGCCGGTGATCATGCGCGGCGTGGCGGCGATCGGGCGTCTGCGCCAGGCGGCGGCCGACCTGCCGGCCGAGCATCCATGCCATGGCCTGATGCCGCCGTCGTATGCCGATGGCGGCATCGGCGGCAAGCGCGGCGAGTATACCACTCCGCTGTGGACGCTGGCCGGCCTGCGGGCGGTGGCGCGCATCGCCACCACGCTCGGCTTCGCCGACGACGCGGCGCATGTCCAGGGGATGTTCGACCACCTGCTGGCCGATCTGCGGCTGCATGCCGCCCGGGATCAGCGCCGCATGCCGGACGGCACGACGTATCTGCCGATGTGGAAGCCAGGCAGCGGCGACCATACCTGGATCACCACCTACCCCGGCAGCGCGCCGGCACACCAGCGCCTCACGCCCGCCTCGGGAACCTGGGCGTTCTGCCAGGCGATCCATCCCGGCGAGGTCTTCACGCCCGATGATCCGCTGGTCCAGGATCTGCTCGCGCTCCACGATCGCCTCGACGACGAGGAAGGCCTGCCGGTGGGGACCGGCTGGCTGCCGTATCAGTCGCTGTGGACGTATCACGGCGCCTTCGCCGCCCAGGCCTGGCTGTACGCCGGGCGCCCCGACAAGGCGGTGGAGTACCTGTACGCGATCGCCAATCACGCCACACCGACCCGCGTCTGGCGCGAGGAGCAGTCGCTCACGGCCACCGGGCACGGTCAGGTCTTCGGCGATATGCCACACAACTGGGCGTCGGCCGAGTTCATCCGCCTGGTCCGCCACCTGCTCGTCTTCGAAGTCGGCGGCGGGCTGGATCTGCTGCCGGGCGTGCCGCCGGCGTGGCGCGTCCCCGGCAGCGGGCTCGGCCTCGAGCGAACGCCCACGGCGTATGGCCCGGTGTCGCTGACGCTGACGACGGACGCGGCCGGACGCTTCGCGCTGCGCGTCGAGCGCGATCTCGCCTGGCCCCACCAGCCTGGGCAGGTGCGGCTGTACCTGCCGGCGAGCGATGTCGTGCTGCAGGGCACGGCGGTGACGGTCACCTCCGCATGGCTCGCGCTGCCGCCGGCGGCCGTCGTGACGGTCGAGGGACGCTGGTCGTGAGCCGGTGATCCGCTCCGCAATGTGCGGGTATGGGCGCTGCGCCCGGTTCATGGGGCACCCACATGGGTGCCCCCCCTTCGTTCTGCGCACGCCGCCGCACTGGCGAACGCCGCACGCCGTGCGGCCCGCACTCCTGCCCCCGCTCCCGCAGCGCCTCGGGAGTGGGCAACGTCGTAGATGCACGAGCTCAGGAAACAACGGGAAGCTCCGCGCGGGTGCCCACGGGCGACCGCATGCGTCGCCTCACCGCGCGGGTGCCCACGGGCGACCCGTGACCGTGCGGGTGCCCGGGATGATCTCTACGGGTCGCCCACGATGATGCCCCTCTCGGGGGTAGGGTTTTCCAGAGAGGCATGGAATGAGACCTTCTGATGCGGCAAGAGCACGCCCAGACGTTTCGGGATGCCCGGCCAGGGCTCGGGCGCCAGGCTGACCGCTCATGCCTCACTCCTCACTCCTTCCCTCTCTTGTGGACGTCTCATCGAGGATAATGACGATGTTGGCACGCGAGGAGAGCAGCGGGCGCTCACCAGGCTAGTGCGAGCGCCATGACAGACAGGAGCATACCATGCCGCCGACCCTGTTCATCTTCAGCATCGAGGAGATCTTTGAGCATTGCCTCTGGGAGTACGAGCGGCATTTCCGCGCGCGCCTGCGGCACGGCGGCCTGGTGATCGACCAGCATGCATCGTTCCTGATGATCCGCGAGGCATTCCAGCGGCATGTCGACGCGGTCGCGCGCGAGGACGGCCTGCCGCGGCTGCGCGTGGTGGTGACCCCCT